>JBEGUW010000119.1:0-23974 GCA_041178665.1 Bacteroidota bacterium | reverse complement strand
TTTGTGAATTTGTAGTGTGTATTCATATGGTTTTTCTTTTCATAAGTTTGCTCACTGTGATATCAATCAAAGAATTGAGCGCTTTTGTGCACGCAATATCACCATAAAAAAGACAATACCTTTAAAAGTATTTTTATTGTGTCAATCCGATTACTTAAAGGAAAGCAAACAATAATAATTACTAAAAATATCAAACATAGTGATTTTTATTTTTTACACACTAAAAAATAACATAATCTATAATTTACTGCATATTACTATCATAATTATTAGTACACAACAATAAAATCAATGCATCAATGATGAAAAACTATCGCATTACACTAAATATTGATTAAAAATAGCACCGAAATACAAATACCAATCACTGCGAATAATTCGATGGTTGAATTCAATCAAATCTGAGCTTGCGCTACTCGGATCCCGTCCAATGCCGCGCTCATAATTCCACCCGCATAACCTGCCCCTTCACCGCAGGGAAATAAATTGAGAATTTGAGGATGGATCAATGTAGATGAATCCCTTGGAATTCGCACTGGACTACTGGTGCGCGATTCAATGCCAACTAAAATCGCATCGTTTGTCCGAAAAGCCTTCATCTTCTTACCCAAAACCACCAGCGACTCTTTAATTCGCGAATGCACCGCAGAAGAAAGCACATCGCCAATTTGGGCACTAACCAAGCCCGGGAGGTAAGAATTCGATGGCAAATCGTTGCTCAATTTACCCTGTATAAAGTCCTCCATTCGCTGTGCAGGTGCACTCAAACTTCCGGAGGCCCTAAACGCCGTTTGCTCCCAATGCTGCTGATACCGAAGGGCTCGAAGTTCCCCATGGGCATTAAAATCGTTAAAATCGCGATCGTCTACTGATACCACGAAGCCCGAGTTTGCGAAGTTTCCGTTGCGTTTGCTTGGGCTCCAACCGTTCACAACGACTTCGCCGGCCGCGGTAGCGGCCGGCGCGATTATCCCTCCCGGACACATACAGAATGAAAACACGCCCCTACCCTGTATCTGCTCTACCAAACTATAAGACGAAGGCGGCAAAAACTCACCCCTACTATCACATTTATATTGAATTTGATCAATGATGGATTGAGGATGTTCAAGTCTAACACCGATGGCGAAAGGCTTTGCTTCGATGGCAATATTTGCATCCACAAGCATTTCGAAAATATCTCTAGCCGAATGGCCCGTTGCAAGCACCACTTTCTCGACTTTTTCGGTAGCGCCGCCGTTTAATCTCAAACCGACAATCCGATCCGATTCCATCACAAAACCATCAACCCGAGTATCGAAGCGAATTTCCCCACCATGGGCTTCTATGGTTTGGCGAATTCCCTCTACCAACTGCGGTAGTTTATTGGTCCCTATATGAGGATGCGCATCGTATAAAATAGAATCCGGCGCACCGTGATACACCAAGCACTGCAACACCTTTTGGACCGGTCCGCGTTTGTTACTCCGCGTATAAAGCTTCCCATCGGAATAGGTTCCGGCACCACCCTCCCCAAAACAATAATTACTGTCGGGATTCACCACCTTCTCACGGTTCAAAATCGCCAAATCTCTACGTCGTTCTTTCACCGCCTTCCCCCTCTCCAAAACGATGGGTTTTAGCCCCAACTCTATCAATTCCAGAGCACAAAAAAGACCGGCTGGACCTGCGCCAATAATGTGAACGGGCGATGCTTTTTCTACCGATTTGAGTCGATATCCGTTCTCCGCCTCCACCAATTCTCCAGGCGCATATACATCGGCTGTTATCAAGAAAAACGGGGCTCTTCCGCGGGCATCCAAAGACTTTTTTCGCCATACCACCTTGCACGCATGGATGTCAAGTCCCGCCGATTTTGCAAATTGCGCATTCACCCAATCCGCCTCCACCACATCTTGGGGCGAGAATTTGAGTTGGAACGACATTGGCATGGCACAAAAATACGAGCCCAATGAGGTTTTTACTATCCGAAAAACGAATTAAACGCTTAAATCCGTTTCAATTCCACCAAAATCAACCTCTATTTTGTAAATTTGTAAATATGAAAGAAGTGGTGGTTAGCGGCATACGTCCAACCGGAAAATTGCATTTGGGCAACTATTTTGGCGCACTCAAGAATTTTCTTCGGCTTCAAGAGCAGTTTGATTCCTATTTTTTCATCGCAGACTATCACAGTTTAACCACGCATCCAACACCAGGTGATTTAAGCGCCTCTGTAAAGCGGGTTTTGGCCGAATATATCGCATTGGGACTAGATCCTGAACAATGTACAATTTACTTTCAAAGTGATTTGCCAGAGACGGCTGAGTTGTATTTGTTCTTGAATATGAATGCATATTTGGGGGAATTAGAGCGAGTAACATCCTTTAAGGAGAAAGCAAGAACGCAGCCCGACAATATCAACGCTGGCCTATTGACCTACCCTGTATTGATGGCGGCCGACATACTATTGCATCGCGGGATAAAAGTCCCTGTGGGCAAGGACCAAGAGCAGCACCTAGAGATGGCGAGAACCTTCGCAAACCGTTTCAATCGACTCTACAACAACGAGTATTTTCCAGAGCCCCAGGCATTTAGTTTTGAACAGAATTTGGTCAAAGTGCCCGGACTAACCGGAACCGGGAAAATGAGTAAAAGCGCCGGGGAGGCAGATACAATTTACCTCGACGAGGAAGCATCTGTATTGAATAGGAAAATCATGCGCGCCGTGAGTGACAGCGGGCCTTCAGAACCAGGAGCACCCAAGTCAGTGCCGGTTCAAAACCTCTTCGATTTGATGGGTTTGGTGAGCGCCGCGGATACCATTCAATTTTTCGAAGACAGTCATAAAGCGGGTAACATCCGCTACGGCGATTTCAAGAAACAATTGGCCGCGGATATGGAGATTTTTATCGCTCCGCTGAGAGAGAAAATCCAAGCGACCTTGGGCGACGAGAAACGCCTAAACGATATCGCAAGGTTTGGCGCAGAAAAAGCCCGCATCTCAGCCCAAAAAACAATCAAAGAAGTAAGAGAAATCATCGGATTTAGCAATCGTTAATCGTCTTGAACCACCCAAACACATCAATTTCAAACCCTTTGTATTAAATTGCACCCATGCTGAATGTTTCTTTGGTTATCCCGCTGTTTAACGAAGCAGAATCACTGCCCGAATTGCACGCTTGGATCGTCCGCGTTTGTAAGCAGGAGAATCTGACTTACGAAATCCTACTACTCGACGATGGAAGCAACGATGGGTCTTGGGACATCATCAAAAACCTAAAGAATCAAGATGCCAATGTTCGCGGTTTTAGATTTAGAACCAACTACGGCAAAAGTGCGGCATTAAACGTGGGCTTCGCCGAAGCAAATGGTGAAGTCGTTATAACGATGGATGCCGATCTACAAGATTCACCCGACGAAATTCCAGGCTTGATCGAAATGATCAAAACCGAAGGCTATGATGTCGTTAGTGGATGGAAAAAGAAGCGCTACGACCCTCTCAGCAAGACCATCCCAACAAAATTATTCAATTGGGCCACCCGTAAAATAAGCGACCTTGAACTGCACGATTTCAATTGCGGACTCAAGGCATATCGCAACGAAGTAGTAAAAAATATAGAGGTTTACGGCGAAATGCATCGCTATATCCCAGTGATTGCCAAGTGGGCGGGATTCCCTAAAGTAGGCGAAAAAGTGGTCGTTCACCAAGCCCGCAAATACGGAAGCACGAAGTTTGGCATGAACCGATTCGTTAATGGATTCCTCGACCTAATGAGCTTGTTCTTTATGAGCAAATTTGGCAAAAAACCGATGCACTTTTTCGGACTTCTTGGAGTACTCAATTTCCTCGTCGGACTTTTCATGGCCTGCTGGATAATTGTCGAAAAACTAATCTACGTCATTCAAGACAAACGCGCCCCATTGGTCACTGATAGCCCCATTTTTTACATCGGATTGGTTGCAATGATCATCGGCACACAGCTATTCCTAGCCGGATTTATTGGTGAATTGGTGAGTCGTTCAAATCCCGAACGCAATAGCTACAACATCAAAGAAACAACCGACTAATGCAATTCGAGGGCAAACACATTGTCATCGTTGGACCTGCCCATCCTCTTCGCGGCGGCCTAGCAACCTACAATGAACGTTTGGCTAGAGAGTTGATGCAAAAAAACCAGGTCACACTACTCACCTTTAGCCTTCAATACCCCAATTTTCTATTTCCGGGTCAATCCCAATTCAGTAGCGACCCAAAACCGGAGGATTTAACGATTGACATTGCCCTAAATTCGGTGAATCCAATGAATTGGATTACGGTAGGACGCAAATACAAAAAAATCAAGCCAGACATTATCATTTTCCGATATTGGATGCCCTTTTTTGGACCTTGTTTTGGCACATTTGCTCGCATCGTAAAAAGCAATCACCACACGCAAGTCATTGCGATTACTGACAACATCATCCCCCACGAAAAACGCTTTTTCGACACCCTATTTTCGAAGTATTTCTTACCCGTTTTAGATGGCGCCGTTGCCATGAGTCGCAAGGTATTGAAGGATTTACAAGATTTCCCACTGAGCAAACCGGTTAAGAAAACGGGGTATCATGCGCATCCACTGTACGACAATTTTGGTCATTCCGTTTCAAAATCGGAGGCATGTAAAATTTTGGGATTGGATGTAAATAAACGATATATTTTATTTTTTGGATTTATCCGCAACTACAAAGGCCTCGATCTCTTGCTAGAAGCGATGGCTTTACTCCCTGAATCCTTGCAGGATGTCAATTTGTTGGTCGCCGGAGAATATTACGAAGACAGTGCTCCCTACGACGAGATCATTGCACGAAAGCAATTAGAAAATCGGATAGAACTGCACACCAAATTCATTCCCAACGATGAGGTACGGCTATACTTTTCCGCGGCGGACATTGTCGCCCAGCCCTATCGCAATGCCACCCAAAGCGGGGTTTCACAGATAGCCTATCATTTTGGCACGCCAATGATCATTACGAACGTGGGCGGGCTATCGGAATTGGTTCCACACGGCGAGGCGGGATGGGTTTGCGAGCCAACGGCAGAATCTTTGGCAGACGCTGTTGTCTCGATGTATGAGGCAGGAAGAATTGAGCACGTTAGAACATCGCTCAAGGAACTCAAGAAGCAATTCAGTTGGCCTTCGATGGTGAAGGCTTTGGAAGAGGTCACGAGTTAATTCAAACACAACAACCATAAAATTGTGGAACGCCTGTGAACAACTTCACGGGCATTTTTCATTTAACTAACTATTGGATAACACATTGATAACAATACAAACTAAGATTGCATGAAAATATAACAAACCAACAACATGCTCAACACTACAATCGTTAATGGAACCGAAGTCATGGAAATTTTCGGGTTTGCCTTTATCGGAGGAAATTGGATTCCTCTGAAATAATTACGGGGCTCATTCACTATCTTTGCACCTTCCTAGAGAGGTGTCCGAGTGGTCGAAGGAGCACGCCTGGAAAGTGTGTAAACGCCAAAAGCGTTTCGAGGGTTCGAATCCCTTCCTCTCTACAACAAACCCAGTTTTAACCCTCTTTTTCCCCGAATTCTAGAGAATTTGGGGTTTTTTATGCCATTTTGGGCCTGAAATTCACTATTTTCCCGTTTCATTCATGGGCGAGGCAAAAAAAATCGAAATCACCAATTTTCTATTGATTTGGGTTACTCTGTTTTTTGCATTCCAATTCCCATTCCAGCTCTTTCTTTTCTCGTATGCGGTTTTGGGGCCTCTCCATTACCTCACAGAAATCAACTGGCTGGAAAAGAAAAACTATTTCCTCGAGGGGCAGCGCGACAAAAAACACTATCTCAGAGCGGTGTTTGTTGCTTTACTATTGCTCACAATCACCTTTGCCTTCTTTGAAATTGGGAAATGGGATATCACAAAATCGTTCCAAGAATCCATTGTAAAATCCGATTTCTCAAAACCACTCAGTACTTATACCCAGTGGAGCTTTTCGGCCTTGTTTGTGGTATTCATTTTCGCCGTGGTGTTTCAATCTACCCAACAGACCACCAATCGGATGCTCATCATAGGAATCTGCGCCATTGCCACCCTCTTCCTATACAAATTCACCTTTTTTGCCGTTTGCTTTGGCATATTCCTTCCCACCATCATCCATGTATTTCTCTTTACGATACTTTTCATGTGGTCGGGTGCAAAAAGAAGCAAATCCACCTGGGGTTATGTAAATATTGTTTCGATGTTCTTCGTTGTAATTGTCATCGCATCAAACGAAACGATTGCCCTCCCCTCTGAAACAGCAAAATCTACTTTCGAAACCTTCATCGCTACCAATTTTCACCAGGTCAACTACGCTTTAACACGCATGCTAGGACATTCCGATGGTAGCAACTGGAACCTGCAACTCCCCATCGTTTGGAAAGTTCAGACCTTTATCGCCTTCGCTTACACTTACCACTACCTCAACTGGTTTTCCAAAACATCCATCATCCAATGGCACAAGGTCGACAAACGCAAAATGTATGTCACACTCTCTTTGTGGATAGCTTGTTGCGCGATGTTTTACTTCAATTATCGCATCGGACTAGTAGCCATTTATGTTCTAAGCATGTTGCATATCATCCTAGAATTCCCATTAAATATAGCCTCAATAAAGAGCTTATTCCTCAGCTCAAAAACGGACGTCAAAACAAAATCGTGATAGGAAAAGTTACTACAAAACTGCAGCAACCCATTGTATTATGGATCTTGTTATTCTTTTTGATTCGATGCATCGGCATCACCAATCCTCCATTGGACGTGGCGCACAACTGGCGACAAACCACGGTAACGATGGTAGCCAGGAATTATCTTGAAACTGGCGGTCATTTCTTCTACCCCCAAATTGATGTCGCCGGAGAAAAAACTGGCATCACTGGGATGGAATTCCCCTTACTCAACTACCTAATTTACTTGGTATCAAAAGTGTTTGGCCACGCACATTGGTATGGCAGATTAATCAACTTGTTTGTCAGCAGCTTCGGCATCTATTATTTCTTCCTTTTGGTAAAAAAACACATCCATGAGGCCAGTGCTTTCCCTGCGGCGATGCTGTTACTTGGATCGATTTGGTTTGCCTATTCCCGCAAAATCATGCCCGACACCTTTGCGATGAGTATTCTCATTTGGGGTATATACCAAGGGCTCGAATTCATAAAAAGTGGCACTATTTGGAAATTGCTACTCTCCTGCGTCGGCATAACCCTAGGGATCCTATGCAAATTGCCGATGATTTTCGCCATTGTCCCACTCGCACTCCTGTGGTTTGATAAAGTTCAACCCAGAAATCGGATTTACTCATTTTTTGGCGTCCTTGCGCTGGCCGTTGGCCTCTCCTTTCTTTATTATTTTCGATGGGTACCCTACTTGAACGAAAAGTTTGGGTTTGTCCATTTTTTCATGGGAAAATCGATCCAAATTGGAGCGATGGAGATTCTAGCCAATTGGAAGGACGTTATCGAGAAATACTACCTAGACGCGCTTCATTTTACCGGCTTCACGGCTTGGCTTGTCGGCTTGTATTTTCTTTGGAAGCAACGAAAAAATCAGCTCGCATTATTTTACACCGTCGCAATAGCAACGCTAGCTTTCATGGGCATCATGCTCAAATCGGGGACCACTTTTGCCATTCACAGTTATTACATCGTCCCTTTTGCCCCAGTGATGGCTTTGGTTGCGGGATATGCTTTGGCGCAGTGCAAAACCCAAAAAATCCAGAACATCCTTTTGTTTATTATCATCACGGAAAACGTACTAAACTGGCAACACGATTTCCGAATCAAGTCGGCCTATGCTGGATTTGAAAAACTCGAAATCCATCTAGACAGCCTAGGCGCTAGCCGCAAAGATTTGATATTCGTCAACAGCAAGGAAGTTCCCACCACGCTGTATTTCGCGCATCGAAAAGGATGGTGCAATCACAACGATTGGATTTTGGCTCCAGGCAGAATCGACTCCCTCGCAAATTTGGGCCTCAAATGGGTTGTGGTGGCAAAAACCGCTTTTGGAGAACCTCTACCGGCCCAGCATCTATCTATCCTCAAAACCAAGCCGTTAACCATACCCCACGAAAAATGGCTTGCAAATAACCGCCCCATAATCCAGCGGTTCGAAAACGATTATTATCAGATCTATTCTTTGGGCAAATCAAGGTAATGTAATTGGCACGTACATATTGAAGCGGGTTTTTGTACCTTTGGATTCACCATGACACTCACTTACATCTATTTAGGCGTTGCCGCTCTGATATTGCTGGCATCCATCCAAACCGTTCAACAAGGAAGCATCGCGATTATTACGATGTTCGGTAAATACCGCAGAATTCTATATCCAGGACTGAATTTAAAGATTCCTTTTCTTGAGGTGATTTATCGTAAAATATCCATCCAAAATAGGAGTATCGAATTGGATTTCCAGGCGATTACGCAGGATCAGGCAAACGTTTACTTTAAGGCGATGTTGCTTTATTCAGTATTCGACAATCGTGAGGAAACGTTGAAAAATGTGGCCTTTAAGTTTGTTAACGACCGTGATTTTATGACAGCGTTGATCAGGACGATTGAAGGTTCGATTCGCGGATTTGTCGCCACCAAAAGACAAGCTGAAATCTTGGCACTTCGCAAAGAAATCGTAGAATCGGTAAAGGAAGGCATCGACGCGGTTCTAGAGGCATGGGGTTACCATTTGATCGATTTGCAGTTGAACGATATCACTTTTGATGAAGTTATTACCAAGAGTATGGCGCAAGTAGTGGCATCGTCTAATTTGAAAGCGGCCGCTGAGAATGAAGGTCAGGCCTTGTTGATTACCAAAACTAAAGCTGCGGAAGCGGAAGGTAACGCCATCAAAATATCTGCTGAAGCCGAGAAAATTGCGGCGCAGATGAGGGGTGAAGGTATCGCATTGTTCCGTAAAGAGGTTGCTAAGGGTATGAGCGACGCTGCCATCGAAATGAAGGAAGCCGATTTGGACTCATCGTTCTTGTTGTTTAGCATGTGGACTGAAGCGATCAAAAACTTCGCAGCAGACGGCAAAGGCAACGTAATTTTCCTTGATGGATCAACTGACGGGATGAACAAAACCCTGAAGGAGATGATGGCGATGAATCAGATTGATGCCGCCGCCGGAAAATCCACCAAGAAAAACTTAGGTTAAGCCGACTACTCGGGAATCACGCATTCCCCCATGATTTTGTGATCTTCAATAATGGGATCCACCGTAATTACGGGAGGTTTGGTGACTTTGACTTTTCCTTTTATGTAGATTTTTTCAGACGGCGGCACTGTTTTCGGGGGAGAGGGATTTACCTTTAATGGGAGAATTGGATTGGGACGGCAGGCGGTGGAATCCTCTTTTACGGGCTTTGACAAAATTGTATCGCCCATGATTATACGGGGTTTCCCCATTGCCATTTCCGGGGCTGTTGATGATGCCGGTGCCGACACTTTTCCAATTACCGCTTCACCCATTTTTGTTACCGGCTTACCCATTTTGGGAGAAACTGAATCTTGTTGCGCCGTAATTTCCGCCTTACCGGTAACGGTATTGCTGCAAGAAGAAAGTCCAACACCCAACACAACAATCAATACATAAGCGAAATGTAGCAATTGAGGCGGGGGCAATGGTCGCTGTGGAATCACGTTCACCAAGGCTCGATCCACTTGGTCGGCGTTGAAACGACCGCATACTTTTTGGGATTTGGGTTGGGAGAAGTAATTTAAGATTTGCGCGTCCGACATCATAGAGAAGTCGACAACAGATTTTTCACACGCATTACAGAATTTGCCTTGGGCTTCAGAGGTCATTTCTGACCAATCTTCATGACAGGGTTTGTTAATTTGAATTTTCATCAGCTTGAGTTTTTAGTTACAACAGGGACTTAATACCGCAACTGAACAAAAGGTAAATGGCGAGCGAGAGACAAATAACGAGAGAGAGGAATCCAAAAACGGAATGACATAAAAATGACACGAAATACAAATCCCCGAAAACCTTAAAACCGTTGCATTGTTAAATTTGCACCATGTCTGACACAGCATCACAAAATCAATATTTAGTTCAGCTACAAAATAGCATCGAACCCCTTAGAACGAAGCTTGCACATCACCCCCTTTACAACAAAATCAACTCGCGTGAAAAGCTTCAGACTTTCATGCAGCACCATGTATATGCGGTATGGGATTTTATGTCGTTGCTAAAATATTTACAAAACAACCTCACTTGCACCCAGGCTCCATGGACACCGAAAAGCACAGCGGAACTAAGATTTTTCATCAATGAAATCGTGTTGGGCGAAGAGAGCGATGAAGATCCAAACGGCGGACATATCAGTCATTTTGAGCTATACAAACGTGCGATGTCAGAGGCGGGCGCATCGTTCGAAGGCATCGACGAATTGGTAAATCGCGTTGCAGAAGGGGCAGAACTGCGACAGGCGATTGAGCTAAGTAGCGTTCCGAGTTCAGCAGCGAAATTCATCGCGACCACTTTTGATATCATTGACAGAGACAACCTACACGAAGTGGCTGCGGCGTTCGCATTTGGTCGGGAAGATTTGATTCCAGACATGTTCTTGGCGATGGTAAAAGAGCTCAATGCCAACGGTCAGAATTTCAACACGCTGATTTATTATTTGGAAAGGCACATCGAATTGGATGGCGACCATCATGCGGGGCTCTCTGCGTTGATGCTTAGCCATGTTTGCGGCGAAGATGCTCAGAAGTGGTCAGAAGCCACAACAACCGCCCAGGAAGCATTAAGCGCTAGGATTGCATTGTGGGATGGAATTGCGTCGATGATTTAACCAAACTTTCCTAAAGCGCTTCGATACCCTTATTTTTGAGGGATGCGATGCGGGCGATTTTCTACTTTTTCGATTCATTTCAGAAGTCTTATCTGGCTTGTTTCGTTTTTGTTATTCAAACCATTGGGCGCGCAGAAAGCAATCCCGGTTGAGCCCTATATCGCCGAGGCGCAGCAATATTACATCGCAAATTGGAAGAAAAGCGTACGAACATTAACCCATGATTCGGCCGATTTTATCGGACTGCCCTACCCTTATTCTACCCCAACCCTGGCGGGTAATCAGATGTTCCGCGAAATGTATTATTGGGACAGCTATTTTATCAATTGCGGATTGCTTGCCTATGGAAGTCATCCCCAACGTGACGGCGAGTCTACTGTCGACGAGAAGTTAGCCATACAGCAAGCCATTAACAATTGCAACAACTTAATATACTTGGTAAACAAATTCGGGTTTGTCCCCAACGCAAATCGTTTTTCGATGACAAATCGAAGTCAACCACCTTTGCTTGGCGCGATGATCAATGACATTTTCGACGTCACTAGCGATACGGCTTGGTTACGAAAGGCTTTATCGGCTCTGGAAAAGGAACATCATTGGTGGATGGCAAATCGTTCACTAAATCTATCGCCCAGCGAATATGCCGGCATCAAAGCAGGAAAACAGGATACCGCTTCCTTGCGCCTCAATCACAACGGAAATAGCGCAGATGATGCGTTTTTACTTCGATTTTCAAAGTTCTTATCGGGCCGACTCGGACCAAAATTCGACTCCCTTTACCTCAGCCTGAACTTGGATAGCTTCGTGGGCGGCTATGGACAAAAACGACCCAAGGGATTGCGATTAGCTAGCCATTTATTGGCCGAGGCGGAGAGTGGCTGGGATTTCACCACAAGGTTTAACGCTCGCTGTATGAGCATTGCCCCCTTGGACCTAAACTGCTTGCTTTATTTGAGCGAAAAAACCCTAGCCACCGGTTACAAAACCCTAAAAGAGCACAACAAGTCGCGGGAATGGCAGCGAAAACGTAAAATTCGCAAAGCATTGATAAACAATCTTTTTTACGACAAACATACCGGATGGTATTGGGATTACGATTTGGCAAAACGTGAAATCAACTTCAATCACAACGCCGCCCAATTCATGCCGTATTTTGTTGGCTTGGTTAAACACAATTCTCGAAATAAAACGGCCTTGGCAAGGTTATCTAATATTTACATTGGAAAATTTGGCGTTCACCCTTGCTTGCCATTGTCGAAAGATTCTTCTGCGATAGCTGCAAATCGGGTGCTTTGGAAAACCCAATGGGACAGTCCAAATGCTTGGCCACCGTTGACCCATTTCGCGGCGCAGGCCATCGAAAATTATGCTAAGGGTCAGGGAAAATTGACAAACCTCATGCTCAACATAAAACGAAACCAACTTATTATATCGTTCATGGAATCGGTGGAAGTCCAATTTGCGATCACCCAGAAATTTTGGGAGAAATACAATATCGATTATGGCACTTTACAAGTAGTGAATGAATATCCGATGCCTGATTTTTTTGGATGGACGGCGGGAGTCTATATGGAATATCGCATTGAATTTGAGGGGCATTAATCGCAATCCCTTATTTTCGTAGTATGATTCACGGTAAAAAAGTTGTGGTTGTTCTTCCGGCGTACAATGCGGCGCTAACGTTGGAGCAAACGTATCGTGAAATTCCGTTCGACATCGTGGACGAGGTTGTTTTGGTGGACGATGCTGGAGGCGACGATACCTTGTCGGTTGGGGCGAGCTTAGGCATCAAACATCTAATTCAACACGAGAAAAACCTAGGCTACGGGGGCAATCAAAAAACCTGTTATCGCAAGGCGTTGGATTTGGGGGCGGATATCATCATCATGCTCCATCCGGATTATCAGTATACGCCAAAGCTAATCCCCGCCATGGCTCATCTGGTGGCAACGGACATTTACCCGGTGGTATTGGGGTCTCGTATTCTAGGCAAGGGCGCTTTAGAGGGTGGAATGCCCATGATTAAATACATAGCCAACAGGATCCTTACATTGATTCAAAACATATTCATCAACCAAAAACTTTCTGAATACCATACGGGTTACCGCGCATTTTCGAGAGAGGTTTTAGAGTCCATTCGTTGGGATTTGAATTCAGACGACTTCATTTTCGACAATCAGATTATGGCACAATGCGTAGATGCTGGATTCAAGATTGGCGAGGTAAGCTGTCCAACCAAGTATTTCCCCGAAGCAAGTTCGATAAATCTTCATAACAGCGCGATTTATGGATTGGGATGTTTGGGTGTCTCTATTCGATACCGTTTACATCGATGGGGGATTTGGAAATACGGGCTGCTCAGATAATTATTGATTATCGCAAATCCCGAATATTAAATTTACGGATTATCGCAACTATATTCGTTTTAATAGCGTTAAATTGCGTTGCATTTCAAGTGCATTGGAATTTCTCAGTGTTTGCATGTGTAATCGGGGTAAGAGATTGGTTTCTTGGATGAGCAAATAGGTAAATGAAAAAATTCGCAATTGTGACAGGCGCAAGTAAAGGGCTTGGAAGAGCATTCGCGCTTGAATTGGGCTCAAGAGGCATAAACACTATACTTGTGAGCCTTCCAGGTGAAGACATTCATTTGTTAAATGAGGAAATCATAAGCACTTATAAAACATCATCGGTTTTTTTTGAAGTGGATTTATCGGATTACGACAATGTCATTTCTTTCACCAAAACAATCAACGAAACGTATTCCATTTTCCTTTTGATAAACAACGCGGGGATTGGTGGCACCATGAAATTCGGAGACGCCTCCGTGAACTTGGTCAACAAGATTGTGCAATTGAATGTAATGGCCGTGGCTATTCTTACGCGACAATTGATACCCAACCTCACGAGTCAAACCCAGAGTTTTGTATTAAACATCTCTAGTTTGGCCGCTTTTAATCCGGTGGGTTACAAATTGGTATATCCTGCATCCAAGGCGTTTGTGGATTCATTCACCAAGGGAATGAGTGCCGAATACAGAGATACCAACGTGTTTTTTAGTGTAATCAACCCAGGAGCGATGCCCACCAACGATGCGGTAACTGACAGAATCCTAAAACAGGGCTGGCTGGGTAGAATCACACAATTATTTCCTCAGGATGTGGCACGCAAAAGTTTGAACAAGTTATTCCAGAAGAAAAGACCACACCGATTCAATCCCGTCAGCGAATTGATTTTGTGGGTATTACCAAGTCGATTTAAACTCCCATTCCTTACGGGAATCGTGAAACGGGAGTTTGATAAACCCTAATTATTCCTCCGCGTTTTTGCTAGTATCCCAATTGCCAGAATTAAGATAATTTCTGCAATTTGCTTTGGCACACAAAATCTGTCTTAGGCAACTGAGTTTTTGCAATGGCGGCAAATCCTCCATCCACTTCCTTGAAGTTATGAATCCCTCTAGATTTTAGTATTGAGGCAGTAATCATACTCCTGTAACCGCCTGCACAATGTAAGTAAAATGGCTTAGAATCATCCATATCCATAAACCAACTATTGATGCAATCGAGAGGCTTATTATACGCTTCATCAACGTGTTCCGCCGCATATTCCGTCTCTTTACGTACATCTAAAACATAGGTTTCCTTATTCCATTCTGCCTCAAAAGTCTGTGGTGAAATACGATTTACCGTATCCACTTCTTTTCCAGCCGCCGCCCAAGCTTCAAAACCCCCACTTAAATGACCCAACAACTGATCAAACCCAACGCGCGTCAATCGCATCGCTGTCTCTTCTTCACGTCCGGGCGCAGTGATTAACAAAATCGGAGTTTTCACATCCCCAATCACAGAACCCACCCAAGGCGCAAACTGACCGTCAATTCCAATATTGATACTTCTCGGCACAAATCCCTTGGCGAATTCTCCAGGTGCGCGTGTGTCCAAAATCACCGCATCCATCGTTTCCGCTGCCACCTCAAACGCATCAACCTCTAATTTTCGCATCCCATTTCCCATCACCACATCCACCGACTCATAGCCAGTTTTATTCATCGCAACATTCATCGGAAAATAAGCAGGCGGAGGTAATAGCCCATCCAATACCGCTTCAATAAAAGCCTCTTTCGATGGCTGATTCAACGCATAATTCATTTCTTTTTGATGCCCCAAAGAGTCCATCGTCTCCTTCATCATATTTTTACCACATGCACTTCCAGCACCGTGCGCAGGGTATACCATCACCTCATTGGGCAAAGGCATAATTTTGTTCATTAATGAATCATACAACATACCCGCCAATTCCTCTTGGGTCGTATGTGCAGCCTTTTGCGCTAGGTCGGGACGACCCACATCGCCAAGAAACAAAGTATCACCACTGAACAAGCTGTGAGGCATACCATCCGCATCTAACAACAAGTAACATGTGCTTTCCATCGTATGTCCGGGTGTATGCAACACTTTAATTTTCACATCACCTAGGGTAAATACTTGACCGTCTTCTGCTATCAAACATTCAAACGATGGCGATGCCGTTGGCCCAAAGACGATGGGTGCACCTGTCTTCTTGCTCAAATCTAAATGACCACTCACAAAATCCGCATGAAAGTGCGTCTCAAAAATGTATTTCAACACAACGCCGTCCTTTTCCAAACGATCTAAATAGGGCTGTACTTCACGAAGTGGATCAATAATAATCGCCTCTCCACCACTGTGAATATAATAAGCACCTTGTGCCAAGCAACCGGTATAAATTTGTTCTATTTTCATAGTTTACTTTTTTCTTTGATGGGTTTAAACGGTCCGTATTTATGTTGTTTTTCAGAAAACCCATCGGCATACGGTCCAAATGGATAATCAAATAATTTCTCTTCCAATAGGGGCGATTCTTTGCCTAGGTCTTTCCGTGGACGGGGTTGCGAATTGACATAAGCCGCCAAATCCCAACACTCTTCATCGCTCAAAAGTGGACCCCTATAAGTTGCACCCTGAGGCATGTTCGCTTTCACGTAGCCAGCAAATTTAGACAATCGAAATAATTCTGATGCCGAACTATATGAATGTGAACCCCAAAGCGGTGGATATTGATAAGATTTTCCATCTCCCGCCAATTGACCTTCACCATTTTCTAAATGACAGCTAACACATTTTTTGGCATAAATCATTTTCCCTCTAACTGGATCAGCCGCCCTCGACAAAAAAGGCACCTCGTAAATCCCCGAACCTTTGGCTTTCTGGCCTTTGGGAACATTACCACCCAAATAATTGATATAAGCCAGAATGGACTGCATTTCTTTACTCCCCTTTGCTGGCGAAGTGCCGTTCAAAGATCGCTCGAAACAACTCGAAACGCGCATAAACAAATCCTCCACACTTTCGCCGCGAGGTCGGTGAGGACGAAATTTCGGATAGGTACTCCTTACAGAACCAAAATTGATTCCATAAGGTTGATTTCCCGCCTGCAAATGGCAGTTTTGACAATTCATTCCATTGCTAATTTGAGCAACGCTTCCTTTTGGGCCCAAATATTGGGACGTATTGGCAATCAATTCTCTACCATATTCGACCAGCTCTTTCTCAGCACCGGGCACCAAACTCAAATCCTGGGCTGTCCATAAATCCGAGGCGGTATCCAAAGGCGGGAAGTCAACTGGCGCCAGGCTATCTTCATACATTTCTTGATTCAACCCATTACCCTGATCAAAATCTTCCGCCGCCATCTCTTGCCCCATGAACCAAAACACAGAAATCATAATCACAACCACCAAAATCCCAGAAACGCTCCAAATTAGCAATTTTACTTGCTTCTGAAGCTTAGTGGTATCGGTTTGTTTCTTTTCCAATGCGTTACGATTTGATGCTATAAAATTACGCTAAACATCTATTACAGACAATGATTTTCGTCATCTATCTATTTACAATAGACTCAAATTCCAAATAACCGTTCCGCATTCCTTGTGGTGATTTCCGCCACTTCAAACAATGAAACACCCTTTACATCTGCCAACTTCTCCGCAACAAGTCGAGTGTATGAGGGCTCATTTCGCTTCCCGCGATGTGGCATAGGCGCCAAATATGGACTGTCCGTTTCTAAAATAATATGCTCCAAATCGATCTTCGCTAGCACATCCCCCAAACCGGAATTCTTAAATGTCAAAACACCGCCAATCCCCAACAAAAAACCGTCTAATTTGATTATTTCTTGCGCCAATTCGTAGCTCTCCGAAAAGCAGTGAAACACACCACGCAACCCTTTTCCTTTGTACGACTTTAATAGTTCTATGATACGATGCGTAGCATTGCGTGAATGAATTGCAATGGGCAAACCTTTGGACAAGGCAAATTCCACCTGCTGAATAAATGCCAATTCTTGAATGCCCTGGGTTGTTTTATCCCAATACAAATCGATGCCAATTTCACCTACCGCGCAGTATGTATGGGTATCGGCAAGGCTCAATAACACTGACAATTCTCGCTCCCAGTCCTCTCCAACATCGCAAGGATGCAAACCGATCATCCCATAACACATTTCAGGGTAATCTTGCATCAAATCATGCATTCCATCCACCGTATCCAGATCCACATTGGGCAGTAATATCCTATCAACGCCCATTCGAATGGAACGAGCTATCACCTCGGCGCGATCCTCATCAAAATCTTTACTGTACAAATGACAGTGTGTATCTACGATTCTCATCTCTCTAAATCAATCACCATTTCAACGGTTGCTTCTGCAAAAACGCATCGATGCCTTTCCTACAATCAACACTACCACGAGCAACCGCATTTTGTTTGGCCGCATAAACCAAAGCTTCATCGCGCGTCATGCCCTGAATCGTTTGCAACATCCCCTTTACCGAAGCAATAGCTTGCTGCGATTTATTTTCACAAAGCTCCTTCGCCATCTGATTCACTACATTCTCGATGACATCAGAAGAAACCAAGCGCTGCACCAAACCCAAATTAAACGCCTCTTCCGCCTTTAGTACTCGGCCCGTTAACATCAAATCCCTCAAAACACCGCCACCAATTTTTTCACGCAAATACACCATAACCAACGCTGGGATAAATCCAATCTTCACTTCCGTATATCCAAATGTGGCATCAGGGGTCGCAACGCACAAATCAGCCAATGTCGCCAAACCACAACCACCTGCAAGCGCAGGACCTTCTACCTGAGATATCACAATCTTGGGCGATAAATAAATCAAATCAAACAATCTTCTTAACGCCTGCGAATCGGCTTCATTTTCTTCCAAAGAGAAATCGCGCAATTTTGCCAAATACGACAAATCAGCCCCAGCACAAAAAGGCTTATCGGCCGAGCGAATCACAACAACCCTTATCTCATCATTCTCATTTAAAGAGACCATTGCGGCCGTCATCTCCGAAATCAATTCCGGACTTAAGGCATTTCTCTTCTCCGGACGATTGAGAATTAATGTCGCAATACGACCTTCCACTTGGGTGAGCAATAATGAACTCATTTTACAAAGTTACATCACAAGCAATGAATCCTCACTTTTTGATTCTTGAGCGCCGCAATTCACTTCAAGGCGAGTCACGACCTCGATGCCTCCATTCTATTTTTTCAATTCCCATTTGATGTATGTAATTTTTTAGTTTCTCCATGATTTTCCGTTGCGTTTTTTCATGATAAATCTCGCCCTGTACGATCAATGTTTGGCCCAATTTATCAATGGTAAACGATTTTTGATAATGATTTATCACAAAGGATTCCGCACGATTATTATTTGATTGAATTTCCAGTTCATGAACCAGCAAAAACGACATCAATCCAAACCCAATTCCCATCATTGCAGCACCCATCTTTCGCTTCAAGCCCGCTTCGGATCGATTGTCGATTTGGGTGAGCGTCATGAAATATCGATCAATAAAAAAAACGACAACCATCAGACAAATCAGGGAGCCAAAGCCCAACTGCAGCGTTTGTAATTGTGGCAATGGGAGACGTTCGAACAACCCTAACAACTGCAAAACCCAGTGAATCAATAGATCAAGGAATCCAAAAAGGAAATCAGACAAAAATGGCACCCAAACCAACAAAAGGCAAATCAAAGACAGATAAACCATCAATGAAAATAGGGGCAACAGGAACAAGTTTCCTAATAAAAACCACGACGGAAAGGCCCCAAACTGAAATAAAATCAGAGGCAAAGTAAACAGCGTTGCACTAAGGGTAAGGCTTAGGCTAGAAATCACGGCATTCAGAACTGAGGAGGGCTGCTCATAAAGATCCATCCAACGAGAATGCAATGTCGCTATACCCAACACCGCCAAATAACTGAGTTGAAACCCCAATTGCTCCACGATATATGGATCTGATATCCATTGCAAATAGGCTGACCCGCACAAAACATGGGTCAGTTTTTGTCGGCGATGCACTGCGAATTTCCCCAACCAAACCCAAGAAGCGCCAATCATTGCTCGAATTACGGATGCGGAGCTACCGCTTAAAAAGGCATAAAACCACCCAGCGGCCAACAATAAAAACAAGGTTTTTATTGTTGGCCGCCCCCGATACCCAAACCCCGTAAGCAACCAAAGCAACGCCCCCATAATCAGCGAAACATGCATCCCCGAAACAGCCAGAACGTGCAGTAAACCGCCTATACCAAATTGCTTTTCTATCACAACATCAAGTCCCGATTTATCACCCACCAGCATCGCATAGGTCAAACCCGCATTAGTTTCATTCAATTGAGAATAAAGCACTCTACGAATCCAAAACAACAACTGATTTTTACAACGATACACTGGCGTGAACCAATCACTGATAGGCTCATTCTCTAATAAAATCGCATCCCCATCCCACCTCACATGCCCATGAATGCCCAGCGTTCGCATAATTCTGCGCCAATTGGGATCAAACGGAACTTCAGGCTCAGAATAAGAATGTATCAAATCCGTAGGGACCCAATACTTCCTCAAAGCTTGCGGGACCCTTATCGCTTCTGAAGAATCTTTTCGATACAAAACACATCGCAAGACCAACGATGCATCGTAAACTCTACCGTCCTGATCCTTCCAACCGATACAATAAACTACCCCCGCCCCTTTTTTTATCGGCAGTAAACTATCCCTGAATTCAATTAACGCCCAACCCTTAACTTTCTGAGACTCCCATGGCAAAGCATCTACTGAATTAACCCCTGAGAACAACCACAGTGCCACCCCAGAATGCAACCAAAATAGAGAAATCATCCGAATGGTAGGATTCCACTTTCGGTATTTGGGCTTATACATCCAAAAGTAAAGTAGTCCGCCAGAACCGAGAGTAATCAGCGACAGAGGATAGAATTGGGCTCCAAAAACCGACAATTGAGGATTAAAAAAACCCATCCGGTTCCATATATAGCCGGCAAATAGCCCCAACAGGGGAATAAAAAAAGGATTGGATCGAATAAACTTCTGCATTGCTGACAACCAAAGTCGCCGAATGCAGTTGGCTTATTGGGTAAAGATTCGCTTAATCATCCGCCACATATCACTTGCAGATTCATCCCGTCTACGCCATTGTTTTTGTTCATACCAACGATCGTAAACATCCCCCCTCACCGCCGCACTGGGCGCATCTATAATTTCTTGGACGAACAAACCCATATTATCCATATCACCCCCAAAAAGGATATTGGAAAATTCGAACCTCCTGCTCAAAGGAAACTGACCGATAATTCCGGCCACAGTGTGCACGCTCGAACCCTTGTCAACTGGCTCAATAATGGGCGCTGGGTTTGGCGTTGGCACCTCGACTTGAACTTCTTCAATCACCGCCACAACAACAATTTCCTGAACCGCCTCCTCGATTGGCTCTAATACCGCCTCCACGATTGGCTCCGGTGTTGCAATCACAACCGGCTCAATAACAGGCACTGGGATTGGATCCGGCACCACGACTTGAACTTCTTCAATCACCTCCGTTGCGATTTCCGCAAAAGGCAATTCGATATTTGCGATTTCCACCTCGGGAACAAACAAATCAATGACAAGATCAGAAGTAGGCTCAACAATTATATCACTTGAAGCATCTGAGATCAATTCAGAATCTGTTTCAGAATCCGCTTCTTGCAACTCAGGAAACTCCATCGAAAGCAACTCAATATCCACTTCCATATACAACTGAGCCGCCAACAATTTCAACTTTCCCAACTTCTCAATATCTAACAATTGGGTTTGGTCGTTTCGCACTTCATGATGTATACTTGCTAAGTTATTTAGCACTTCTAACAGGGGAGTTTTATTTGCTTCCATTGATAGCGGCAAGTTACAACAGCCTTTGAAATTTTGTCATGAGAGAATTTACACTTATCCACGGTTGCATGTTTGCAGGAAAAACCACTCAGTTGATTGGTTTATACAACGAAAGCATGTGTTCTACCGAGGAGAAATTGGCGGTAAAACCCCTACTCGACAAACGCTACAATGCCACTACTATCAACACGCACAGCGGAATTCAAATGCTTGCCCATCGCATATCAAAAGCAGAAGAAATCTATCCGTTAATCAATGAAATGACCAAGGAAGTCTACATAGACGAGGTCCAATTTTTTGGACCATTCATTGTCGAAGTGATAGGCGAATTGATGATGAATCAGATTAAGGTGGTGGCGGCCGGGCTCGACAAAGACTATATGGCACGTGATTTTGGGCCCATGGGAGCGCTCAAGAAATTGGCCACCCAAAAAATCGAGGTCAAAGCAATATGTCATATTTGCAATAAACCCGCAAACCGCACCTACCGCAAACCCGGAAACGACGATCTACTCTTGGTTGGGCATACCGATGTCTATGAAGCGCGATGCGAAACACACTGGCTAGAAGGGATGAAAGATCGTATCGAACCCATTGCTCAGTAATCAAAAAAATCAACCAATGAATCACCCTCAAAAACCGAATAACACCTTCCGATTAACCGCTTTATTTAGAGAATTCTTCCAAAGTCAGCAGTCGGCAGGAATACTATTGGTTGTTGCCACCGTTACTTCTTTACTCCTTGCCAATTCTAGCATCGCCGAAGAATACACATCGTTCTGGAAAACTGAAATCGGCAGCAACTGGGGTGGATTTCACCTCAAACACAGTCTCACCGGTTGGATCAACGAGGCCTTGATGACCATCTTCTTCCTATTGGTTGGCCTAGAAATAGAGAGAGAGCTATACATTGGCGAACTCAGCAGTCGTAAACGTGCAATGCTCCCCGTAATGGCAGCCCTAGGCGGAATGATTTTCCCAGCACTCGTCTACCTCCTATTCAATTTCAATCACCCAGAATCCATTTCAGGGATTGGAATTCCAACCGCAACCGACATAGCTTTTGCCATTGCAATCATGGGTTTGTTAGGCGATAGAGTCCCGCCAGCTTTAAAAGTATTCTTAACCGCATTAGCCATCATCGACGATCTAGGCGCTATTGTAGTGATTGGCATATTCTACGGCAATGAATTTTCGGGATTGTATTTGATACTTACTGCCCTCATTTGCGCCGCCCTATATTTCTTAAATCGCAAGGGGAATGAGAACTTTTGGATATACTTAATCTTAGGATTATCTCTCTGGTTTTGCATGCTCCACAGCGGTATCCATGCAACCTTGGCCGGCGTAATCCTTGCCTTTGCACTGCCTTTCAAATCGGGAACCCCCGCCACACTTTCCTATCGCATAGAACACAAAATCCAGTGGCCCGTAACCTATATTATTTTGCCATTATTCGCACTTTCTAATACTGCCATTACTATCAACTCCGAGATGACCGGCGCTCTATTATCCCCCGAAAGTCTTGGCATCTTCTTTGGCTTATTGATCGGCAAACCCGTTGGTATTTTCCTTTTCAGTCTGCTGGCAATCCGATTGGGAATCGCGAGTTTATCATCAAGTATCAACAAAACAATGCTCTTTGGCGCAGGTATTTTAGGTGGCATTGGCTTTACGATGGCGATGTTCGTCGACAACCTAGCCTTTACCAATACCCAGCAAATCGATCTAGGGAAAATCAGCATTTTGATTGGCAGCACAACCGCCGCAGCGTTGGGATTCCTATTACTCCACTTGGCTGCAAAAGCGAAACATCGCGCTGCTTAAATTAGCCACAAAATCAAGGCGCTATCGATCAAAACTCGATACCAACGGGCAAATCTAAACGCCGCTGGGAAAATGAACATCAACCCGTAAATCGCTAACAACAAAATTGTTCCGAATTTATTGCCATCGAAATTATTCCCATTAAAATCATTAAAAAACCACCCAGCGGTGATCAGAAGAATCAGCAAAACGACGACCACCGGCATGATTCTGCGCCACTTCAAAAGCCATAAATTGGGTGTTTGGGATACCGCATCTTTGTCTTTTTCGAAGTATTGCATCAACAAAATATTCAACAGGAAGATGCAACATCCTTGAAACCAGAACGCGATAAATCCGGCCGATGGCAACCCACCAAAGACGGCCGCAGCAAAGACGAAAGCTATCAAAACTGGGCCAAAAAAAGCAAGGTCAGAACCGCCTCGCCATTTGAAATAGCAATACACCAACCCACCCCAAATAAGAAAGCGAAGACTCCATAGCAAATCCAAGAGAGCCTTTTTATCGAACGTGCCAAAACCCAATAACGGCAAAACAACCGTCAGCATCAAAAGGATAAAACTGCCAAATAAAATCCACCCCACCGCCAGAACAAACTGCCAAGTAGCGAATTTCACTCCGATTCTATCCCAAGCGATTGCGTCAGAGATAAAATCGGCGGCATAAACGACTAAAATCAAACAAGAAACTATCCAATCCCAATTCGGCGGCGCTGCGGATAACAGAGAATTTAAACGAGTATCGTTCCCAAACTGCGTGCGAATCGTCAAAAAAACCACCGCCACAACCGGAATTCCCAAGGCCTGAACGCCCAAAAACGGTTTCCCCTCCGATGCACCCCAATTTTTTAAGGCAATCCAAAGGCGGGTAAACATCACTAATTTTTTAATGCCGTAATTTTTCCAATATTTGGAATAGCTCTTCTCAAACTCTCTTCAATCCCCGCTGTCATTGTCATTTCGCTCATGCTGCAAGTGCTACAAGCGCCTGTCAATCTCAGAACAATGTCTAATTCCTCACTCACTTCCACCAATTCCACATCG
>JBEGUW010000118.1:0-20646 GCA_041178665.1 Bacteroidota bacterium | reverse complement strand
ATGCTTGGATTGGCTGTAGTGTATGTAAACCTTGCCATCTACAATTACATGTTTGGATTGGTTGATTCTTTGAGCAAGTGGATACAAAGCCCAACCTTACCTGTATCAATGAAAAATAAGTGATTTTGATCTAATTAATCAAACAGCATTAATCAATAAGTTCTTTAATCATTGCAATGGAGAGGGCGGCAGAAATGCCGCCCTCTCCGTTTTTATCAGACCCAAAAAACTTCTCCGCACCCAAAAATAGCAGGCCCAATATTTCCGCTTCTTCACCCTTTTTGTGGATTTCTTTTGTCGCGTAGGCGTATGAAAATTGCTTCCAAATCGACGTATCTTGAATGGCTATGTCTGATAATTTTCTTAACAATCCAACCCCAACCCACTCGGAGAGCCCGAACCAACTCCTTGAAACGTTAGAATTAATCTGTGATCTCCTACTAGAAGCACCCGTCAAAAATCTAGCCCTGCCACAACTCTCACCCCTGATCGAATTCAGTAAACAAATCAACCTAAATGTGCTCGAAACAGCAATCCTAGCACTGGTCCATTCCGCCGATCCCGATTACGAAGAAGTTACCGAGAAATTCCTCATCAAAAAACTGCGCCACTTCTTCAATAACAAAAGAAGTCCCATTCAACAAGCCATCCACAACCTCGGAGAAAACAAAATCCTAATGAGAGAGCGGGATAGCAGCAACGACATCTACCTCCATCCTCGGTATAAAAAAGCACTTAACTCCGGCGATTTGAGCACAATAAAAGCACTGCAACCCAAAGGCATCGTACCGTTTCTGCGGAATTTTCTTGACCATGTGCTGTCGACCCGACATTACCATCCCTTTGGCATGATGACATCTCCGTTTGATTCAGATCCAATGGCACAGCTCAATATCGAACAGAATAACAATCTCGTCTGCATCAAATATCTTAAAAAACATATCGAAACTGTCCCTTGTCCTGATATCGCAATATTGCTATATATAGCTGTATTGTCGAAGAGAGTTGTCGTTGACGAAGCCATCAGCCTAAATGACTTTTTCGAACTACTAGAGCGACCTCATTGGGAAGTGAAAGCCTTTAAAAAAGCACAAATTCTGAATGAAAATTGGCATCCAATTCAAATGCGATATTTTGAAATCGTGGGAAAAGACCTCATGGACGATGATATCGAAATTGCAATGACCGAAGAAGGGATCCAAGCGCTTTTGCCAGAGTTGAGTGCCGACATACTGGAGAGTCTTCTCGAGGCCAAACAAATCACAGTTCCACATCGCGCGCCGGAGAAAATTGCGCCCATCAAATTGCTGTTCGATCAGCCCACACAACTACAGCTCAAGCCCATACAGCGCATGCTTCAGCCCCAAATCCGCGCCAAAATCAACGAAACCTTTCACACCCAAAACAAAGGCATTTCCATCCTCCTTTACGGATACCCAGGAACGGGAAAAACGGAATTCTGCTTGCAACTCGCCAAATCGCATAACCTACCCATCATGGAGGTCAACGTAGCCCAAATCCAAAATAAATGGGTTGGCGAATCAGAAAAAAACGCCCGCAATGTCTTCAAACAATATCGCAAACTGCGCAAACAATCGCAAAGAGAATGCATCCTGCTGTTCAATGAGGCCGACGCACTATTTAGCAAACGCGTAGATGTAAGCACCAGCGTAGACTCCATGAACAACGCCCTCAAAAATATCTTTTTGGAAGAAATGGAAAATATGGAAGGGATCATCCTCGCCACAACCAACCTCACCGGCAACCTCGATGCCGCCTTTGAACGTCGTTTCCTCTATAAAGTGGGCTTTGCCAAACCCGACACCCAAACTTGCGCCCTCGTCTGGAAGAATTATTTCCACCGCATCCCCATGGAACAGGCCACCCAACTCGCCAAGCGATTTGATTTTTCACCCGGTGAAATTTGTAATGTGAGACGCAAATACGATATCGAAAAAATCCTTGGTAACACCCAAAAACAATTCGACCTCATCTGCGAAATCAGCGAAAATGAAAAGATCATCGACCAGCCCTTACGCACCAAAAAAGCGATGGGTTTTGGTTAATTGCGAAATTTTTGGCAACATTAATTTCATTTGAAAATCATTTTTTTACGATAAATTGCAGGCCAACGACTTGTCAATGAATCCGTATCTATACCCTAATAATACTTTCTGTGCCGGCTCAACGGAGCACATTATCGCCGTTGGACTCCTTGTGTTAATAGCAATACTCACAACGCGTTGGGCCCTAAAATCACCCCTGCCTTTGCAAACCAAAATCACCCGTGGTTTTGCATGGGCCTTGGTAGGAAACGTATTGATTTGGCAATTCGTAAAATCGTATGTGAGCTACCTCCCCCTAACCGACCCCCATTATGTAAAATACAACTGGGGCGAGGACCTACCGCTAAACCCATGCAATTGGCTCGCTTTCGCCGCCTTGGCCTACAGCTATAAACCGAAGGCATGGGTGTGGTATATGATGTATTTCTTTGTCTGGGTCTTCACCTTCAACGCCGTCATTACCCCCGCATTGTTCGAAGGATTCCCCCACTACAATTTCTGCAAATTCTGGATTGCCCATACCGGCTTGGTCATGTTTGTAATCCACCTGCTGCGTATCGGTGCGCCTGAAATCAAAGCGAAAAACGTCTTTCAAGCCTACGGTTATCTTCAGATTTTTACTATCACTTGCATCGCCATTAACTATATCGTAGGTCCGCCAGCCAACTACTTTTTCCTAAGCCACAAACCTCTTACTGCCTCCATTCTCGACATTTTGATGCCTTGGCCTTGGTATATCATTCAAGGCGATGTCATTGCACTCGGCCTATTCTTCCTCGCTTGGGCACCTTACGCCATCACCCGAAGACTGAAAGCCCGTCAATCCTAATTATTGTTGATTTTACAATATTCATCAAGAAAATCCTTGCAATTACTGCATTTGCGCCAAAATAATTCTCTAAGTAGTTGGATTTGAGCGGGGAATGTTGTTTTTTGCGAGCCATCACAAAACCATGAATCAACACAACCATACCCGCGCATTTGCCACCCTGGTGAGCGTTTTCTTTTTCTGGGGCTTTGTAGCGGCCAGCAACGACATTCTGATCCCTGTTTTCAAAGACAAATTACACTTGGAGCAATGGCAAAGCCAGATGATTTCCTTCGTATTTTACGTCGCCTACACCCTTGGATCTCTCGGTTACATGTTGATTTCCTATTTGATGAAAAAAGACCTTTTGGGTAGCATCGGCTATGGAAAAGGCATCGCTTTGGGCTTGGTCATCAGCGCAATTGGTAGTTTGATGTTTATCCCCGCCGCCGATACCGCCTCTTTCCCCATGCTACTGAGCGGATTAATCGTGGTTGGACTTGGCTTTTCCCTCCAACAAACAGCAGCAAACCCCTTGGCCATCGCTTTGGGCAGTCGCGAAACCGGTTCTCAGCGATTGAGTATGGCTGGCGGCGTCAATAATTTTGGTACTACCATCGGCCCGCTTTTGGTCACCTTTGCGATTTTTGGTGCGATGGGCTCTGAATCTGGCGCCGAATTGGATGTTTCTGCCGTGAAAGTTCCCTACCTCGTTCTGGGCGGTTTATTCTTGATTTTCGCGATCATTTTTTATCGTTTAAAAGCCGATGTAGAAGCCCCCGGCGAAAGCGCTGTCGAAGAGATCAACGATGGCAAAAGCGTCCTTAGCTACAAGCAAGTTTGGATGGGCATGATCGCCATTTTTCTCTACGTGGGTGTGGAAGTGAGTACCGCCGGCAACCTAAGTGAATACCTAAAATCCAACCTCAATATTGGCACCCGCGATGCGGCGCCGTACATTTCCTTGTTTTGGGCCAGCTTGATGATTGGTCGATGGACCAGTTCTGCCGGTTCTTTCAATGTAAGCGATACGATGAAAAAAGCCCTTCGATTTTTATTGCCTTTGGCCGCGTTTGGAGTGTATTTGGCGGTGAATACAAAAGCCGGATACGACGTATCAAATTTCTACCCATACATCGGGATGATAGCCATTTTGGTGATTGTTGATTATTTGAGCAAAGGAAACCCGGCACGACAACTACTCATTTACAGCCTCTGTGGCATCACCGCATTGGTTCTTGGCATATTTAGTGGCGGAATGACCGCTGCAATGGCATTCGTGAGCGTAGGACTATTCTGCTCTACCCTATGGCCTTGCATCTTCACTCTAGCCATCACCGGATTGGGCAGCAAAATGTCGAAAGGCTCCAACTTTTTAATCATGATGATCATGGGCGGCGGATTTGTTAGCGTCCTTCAAGGCAAGTTAGCATCACCCGAATTGTTGGGCATTTTGAACAGCTATTGGGTTGGTGTAGTGTGCTTTGCGTACTTGGCGTACTATGCTATCACGATGACAAGTTACTTCAAAAAGCAGGGGATTGAAATCGGTCCAGCGGCGGGCGGACATTAAATTTCGATTCTCTTTGGGGAAATCCTGAATTTTTCTTATTTTTGCAGCCCGTTAGGCAGAAAACTCTTCGGATTTCGAAGCCTTACATGTTGGTATCGTAGCTCAGTTGGTAGAGCAAAGGACTGAAAATCCTTGTGTCGACGGTTCGATTCCGCCCGATACCACTAAAAAACCCTTAAACCCCTTGATTTTCAAGGGGTTTTTTTATTTCTTAAAACAATCTTAAAACATTTTTTAGGATTTTAAGGGCTGATATAGTGGTAAAAAGTGGTATAATTGGTTAAAAAATCAGTTAAAACACGTCTTTGACTATCCTTTTTTGTCCAATTCCTTGAGGCGAAAGTTCTCCTACGATTCAATTAAATTAGCTTGTATGAAAACCTCATCATTACAACTTCAGCGAAACATCTTACGGTTCCTGACCATTTTTGAAACTCAACTCAAAACCTATGATGAGCATTTCAATAATGATTATTATCAGATGAGTTATGTCGTTCACCGATGTCTTTTCACTAACGACTTCACAGTTGAAACAACAATGACCATTTGGAACAAAAAATACTTCTTTGATAGAATTGAAACGACATATCAGTTTTTGTCGTCATTAAAATCATTCTGCGCCGTTTTCTCAATTCAAGATGTCAGAATCGTTCGTCAATGGAAAAAGCCAACCAATCACTCCTTGAATCTTGAAGAAAGGATTGGATATGGCCTTTATGAAAAAACCATCAATTGAGGTTTTTCTGCGTAAGTATAGATAAATGGTTTACTAAAGTCAAGTATGTGTTATTCTTTGAACAAGGATAATGGTATTGAAATCGGCCTACTTATGATTAGATGTAAAACCCATCACGTAAGTCATACCTCCTTGAAATGGTCTTGAAGTCGGGTTGTATGAGTAATCCTATGAGATGAAAAGAGTTGTCCCCGATAATCCTTGAGAATTGAATTTGTATAAAACCAAGAGAAGGAGTTCAAAAACGGCTTGGTGGAAATCAAATTTTAAATTTTTGGTTTAGCAATGGGGGTTTGGTGTGCTTAAATGGAAATAGAGATTAATTGAGCAATAACACCCCACTTCAAAGTGCAATTGGGAATTCAATTTGAATTCAAGAATCGTACTTTGAAATTCCATGATGACATACTGTATCATCAAAATCGCCTTTAGAAACATTTAAACTCACAATCAGAGAATGAATAATAATTGCATAATCAAATTGGAAGTGCCTAAAAATAAAGTTGGAAGTAATTTGATGATTGACGGCCTATTGGAATAAATGAATTATTTGCCTTGTTAATCAAAATCAAAAATTTTGGTTATTTACGAATAATTAGTATTTTGCGATACTATTTTAGCAGCAAGGTGCTGATTAATAGTATACAACGAAATAAAAAATAAAACCATAAAGTATGAAACAAAAAACTATTTTCCGTCTCTCCCTAATTGTCGCAGTTTGTGGACTGCTAATCCTTCAGTCCTGTGAAACAGACCCTGTAACTCCACCTGTGGACAACACTAATAATGTTAAACCGTATATTATGGTCAAAGGTTTTAAATATTATTGCGCCAAACAAAGAGAACTAGCCGTACAGAATTATGCTGGTGACACATTATTGCAATGGATTGGAACTGGATTTGATGACACGATGTTAAGTATTATTCATATGGCAAATGATATTAAAGTTGGTACCTACAAATTTGATTCAACAATTGCTGCAGAAAAAGGATTTATCACTGGTGCAATCAGATGGGGCACTATTAACAATGCACCAAATCTAAACTTAGTTAGCGGGAACTATGAATTAAAACGTGAAAATGGAAAATTTGTTTCTTACCTAAAAAATGGTGAAGCTTATAATGGACTGAATCATAAAGACCGATATTATAACATAGAATTCAAGGTCGTTTGGCCTTATTAACCAAATTATTATATTCCTGAGGGTTCAGAAACCTGACTTTCTAAATCCTCAATTTTAAAGACAAAGGGCTGGTTGTAATATCAGCCCTTTTCATTAAAACCATTATTAACATTGGTTACTCCGAAGTACAAGTTCGCAATCGCGTAAAGAAAAACGCCAAACTAATTAGAAAGGAAAATTTTATTTTTATATTTTCAAAAGAACCATAATTCTTTTATTCGTTCCCTTTCTGCAGTTAAGGGCACATCTAATTTATTGGTAATCAACGATAAAGAAAATTTAGCATTGCTTTCTGAGCCCTTTGCCGTAAAATAGCATCATAAAGGGAACTTATGATAGCTACAAAAATCAAATCAGCCGAACATCTTGAAGAACACGAATTAAACAAGATTCTCAAACACCTCTCAAAAAACGAAGAATGGTTGTATTACCTGATTGTTCGATTGGGAGTTTCAACCGCATTGAGATTTTCTGATTTGTCTCAAATCAAATGGTCTGATGTCCTGAATAAAGAAGTACTTCTTCTAAATGAGAAGAAAACAGGAAAGCGACGAGAAATACCTCTTGGAAAAGAACTTTCGGAAAATCTGAAACTAACATACAAAAAACTCGGTTCTCCGTCGCTTAATGATTTCGTAGTTCCTATTACAATTAGGGCTGTCAACAAACAAATCAAAATCCATGCTCATAGAGCTGGGGTCAAGGGGAAGAGAATATCAACTCACACTTGGAGAAAGACATTTGGACGAGAAGTTTGGAAACGTAATAACTATTCTGAGGCATCTCTCATCAAATTGTCGCTCCTGTTCAATCATTCATCTACAGCAATCACCCGAATATACCTTGATATAACAAGAGAAGAGGTTGGGGGCATGTATGCAATTCAGGATTTGTTTGTTTATTAGTGATTGTTTATTGAAGAAGTGCATTGACTCAACCCCAAATCCTAATAATTCGTATACTCAAATTTCAAATGCCTTCCTCTGAAATTATTACTTATAAGATAAACAGATAAAATAGAATTCAGTTAGAATTATTGATTCCTTTGGAGTAATATTTCCCAAAGGTTTGGGACTTGCTGACAATTCCAAGCATTTCTGAAATCCTACCAGCTAAATCGGAATAAGAAGAATAATTCAACTCAATTTCTAAACCCAATAGTTTCTTCAACCTCGTCGAGACCTGCAATGGATTTAGCTTTTTTATTGTTGTATCGTAAATAATAATGATTTCAAATTCTTCTGAATCAGCCAAACTAAAATACGCACCACTTATACCTTTGAAATACTCACGGTTGCTAACCCCATTGAATGAATTTAGACCATTCTTGAGAGTTTTGAAGAAGTGGCTTATTGAACCATCAAATCTTTTGTTAAAGTTCTCTGTAGTCGTTTTTATTTGAATTGCTTCAAGGTTTTGATTGTCTTTGAGTTTGATTAAGGTGCGCTGGTCTTGAATTAGTGGCATATTTTAAAAATGGTTGTTCGTGTTGAATGAGAGATTATCGCCAAATGAGGTTTTTAACGGAAAAGACGGGTATTGATAATTTTAGCCCCGCGTGTTTCGTGGCAAATTAAGGAGGTATTGGAACAGTTAAAATGGTAGTTCGTCAATGTCGTCTTGGGGAAATAAGGTTATTATGTAATCATGGACATCTTCCTGATTTTGGATTTTCTCCCTTTGGGTTCTTTTGATTGCATCTCTAATATCATCAAATAAAGCCACCCTGCTGTTATTCACCACATAGTCCATATCAAGTTTCAGGGGTGAAATACCGTGTATGTAATTCATCTCCTCCACCTGTTCTTCATTAAACCTTTTTCTTCTTAAGAGACCTTCCATTTTGAATTCAGGACAACCGACATACAATGGGACATAGAAAAGGTTCTCAAGGTCATTCATCGTTTTTAATTCAACATTCTCAATATCTCCAACGGCACTTGTAAAAAGGACAATTTCTGATTGAAGTTTCATCCATAACCTATCAATCGACTTGGGATGTAATTTCTTCATGAAAATCATCTCAACACAAATTACAGGTATGGTAAATAACTCGTCTTTTTCATAGTATACTTTCAGATATACATCACCCCTCTTTATGTCCTTTTCAAAGGGTTTAACATCATTTCTCAACAGATTGTATATGATGGTCTCAATTCCATTAAGGGAGTAGTAAAACTTACTCATATCTGTTGGAAGGATTCTCAACAACATTGTTGTTACCTCAGTTGGAAATAGGAGTGGTTCGATTTCATTGATGATTCTTCTGTTTCTTCTGTCTAAAAAAAACAGGGAACAGGGGTGGCACATTACGTTGTCCGCCAATTCAACTTCAGCTAGACATCTATCAAGGTCATTCTGAGAAATATTAATCGTTGAGGTCTTTTTCATAATCTTTTGACTATAAATACCTCAGTGCTTTTGAAAAGTCGGATTAACCCCAATTTTTTCTTAAATTTTTTCAAGGGTTTATATGGGGGATTATGGGTTACAAATTCATCATACCCCCCTAAATAGAGGGGGAGATACGTTAGGTCGGGAGGGAGTGGGTTAATTTGCACCGACGGAGGAATGGATATTAAATTACGTAGTGGTCATTTAATCCATCAATTAATAAGTCATTTTTATCCATAACTTCCTCATTGTCAAAGGTGTTTAAATAGTTCTGTGTAATTGTCAACGAGCTATGCCCCAATGCTCGCGATAATTGAAACAAGTCAAACCCTGTTTTTCTTGCATGATATGCGAATGTATGCCGAGCTTCATGGAACCCTATTTTAGGTATACAACATTTAAATGCGACATGCTTGAGAGCTTTGTTGACGATGGCATTGGACGACTCTTTACGGTGTACGATTTTTCTAAAATTCGTTTCTTCATTATTGTAATAAGGAAACATAGCACCTTCACTTTTTTCAGAATATTTCAAGATAAAACTCAGGATGTATTCATCACGAGTTTTATAAATTAATTCAAGTTCATTTTTGGCTTCGTCGTCAAAATTGCTAAAAACCACATCTCCAAGATTGTGGTCTTTAAAAAGCTGGGTTAAAAAATTATTATTTTTAGGTACGTGTTGTTTTCTGAACTCAATATATTCCTCTTCAATTTTAATAAGATTATGAATTTTTGGAAACCAAATCTCAATAGAATTAATCACGTCAGCGGGGCAATTGATTGGGTCTTTGTAATATTCTTGTAATGGCGTAAAATACTTGAGTATATTAGTTAATTTAGGATTTAACCTAATTGGAATTTGACGATTATTTTTCTCTGTCTCATACCTCAATACTTTATCTTTAACATTGCTCCATTTGAGTTTGAAAACATCCCCAAACCTCATCCCACACGAGTAAATACTAAACACAAACATGCATGCCGAAATAAACTCTTGTCCTGTTTTTGATGGATGAAAGGTAATGTAATCCTCAAGATTAATTACATGACTACCCTTTAGTGCAAATTTAAGTTTGTAATTTCTGCTCGTGCTAAACAGCAAATATGGGTCTGACCATTCTTTGTATGATATTTCATTTTCTTTGGCATATTTTTTTAAAGTCGAACGAATTACTCTGTGGTAGGAACCCATTGAGGACTCTTGGATTCCGCCAACTGAATGTAAATGACTTTGATATTTTTTTATAATCGCCACATTGAAATCAATAAACTTGACTTGGTCTAATTTTCCGCCCTTGAGATGCTGTAAAGCAGTATTTACTTTTTTTTCTGTTGAAATGTGATTGTTGCTTTTCTCAAAATCTATCCTTTCCTGAAGTATATCGCCAATTGGAGTATTTGTAGTTGTAGTTTTAGGGGAAGACATTATTTCATGAACAGGGACATTAATCAATTTTTCAAGCTCTTCCTCTATGATTTTATTGTAGAGTTTATAATTTGGGTTACTGCTTTTTACTTTTTGTTTGATTTCATCCCAGTCCTTTTTATGAGGAAATAATGAAAAACCTAAATTGATGTATCTTGATTTTCTTTTCTCAGTAATTCTGATTTTAACAGGATGACTGCCATCCTTTTTCTGTTGCGAAAACAGAATTACTCTAATGTGTTCGTTAAACATGTCTTGAAACTTACAACAATCTTAAAACATTTATCTTAAAACAACAAATCTTAAAACACTAACAAATTGATAATCAATATACTATTTTTTATTTAGTGTTCCGCCCGATACCACAACAAAGTAATGAGAACCCCTGATAATCAATAGATTGCAGGGGTTTTTTATTTTATGTTGTCGGATTTGTTGTCGGATTTGAGTTTTTTCAACAATAATGATTACCTATCTTGCCAATTTAAAATATGAATTTCAAAATAATATTTCTTACGGTTTTTACTCTAATATCCACTTTAGTGGAATAATCGGACAAACCAACCCCTCTCCGTCGGACTGAAATTGACCCCGTCATCAGATTCAAATCAATGATGCATAATACGGAGTTAAGCACTAGTAACATTGGGGATGTGGGGATGTGTTAGATCTGACGGAGTGGGGGTCAGTTTGCAGCGACGAATAGGGTCTGTCGTCAGCGTTTTTTCCACCAGGTATCATTATCAAATTAGGAATAAATACAGGTGCTTAAAGTAACGATTGGTTCACGCAATCATAAATTAAAATTTACATTAACATCACAAAGGGTGGATAGTTTCGTAGTTGACAAACTATGAAAAATCTATTCAAACTGTTGGGTATCGTCGCCTTATTTTTCTTGGCCGGACCCGCTTCAACCCAAACGGCAAAAAGCCAATCTCTGGTAATATCCGAGATCTTTGTTAATCCCGCTGGCACAGATTCATGCAAAGAATTTGTTGAACTCGTAGCTACGAAATCTATCAACTTCGCCAACACCCCCTACTCGGTAATCGTTTGTAATAACGGAACTGCTACGGTTAGAGGTTGGAAAGAAGGCAAAGCCATTACCTATGCCTTTGAAATCACTTCAGGTACTGTGAAACAAGGCGATATCGTCTATGTAGGCGGATCTTGTATGAAAATCAATGGAACCAAATTAAGGACCATCAACAACATGACCACAGGTGGCGATGGTAGCATTGGCCAATCTAACGCTTCTGGCGTATTTGGAAATGGCGGAACCTCTGCAGATGGTGTCGCTGTTTTTGATCTTGGACTGTCAAAAATCGACTCTACTACCGCTCCTATCGATGCCCTATTTTATGGTAGTGCTTTTGGAACCGCCATCAATTCAGCGGGTGCCGCAGGTTACCAATTGCCAAATAACGACCTTTTTGCAGGTGGCAAATTATCATCTACATCAACCCTTGTGGCCGATCCAGGTGCAAATTACATCGTTGCCTCAGGCACATTCAGCACAGTTTCAGGCAAATTCGATTCAAAAAGAACCCATACTTCTACAAGCACATCGGCTACCGATGGCACATCTGACATCAAATTTGCTGGCGCAAAAGACACCACCCAGCCTACTTATGTCGTTTCGATTGCCAACAACGACACCACCGTATTGATAGAAAGCAAGATACAATTGTTGTTTAGCGAAAAAATTCGCCTCACGGCGGGAGCAAGTTGCGACAACAACAATATCGACACGATGTTTACACTAAAAGAAACAGACGCAAGCGGTGCCAGTGTTTCATTTGATGCTACCATCTCTGGAAATACTATCACAATCACACCTTCTGCCTTATTAAAGAGCAATCAGAAATATTATTTCGCTTTCAACGCCGCTGCCACATCAGACAGTACTGGCAATAAAACCAAAAACAACGGTTCTATTTCATTCAGAACCCTAACAGAGCAAACCCAGTTCAAAGCGGGTGATTTGGCATTTGTAGCATATCGTATGAACGCCCTAACAACGGACGATGAATTTGCGATCCTAACATTTGTCGACATTTTGCCAGGTACAAGAATTCAGTTTACAGACGCCAAATTCACTACCAACTCTCCCGAGCAGTGTTCAGGTGGATTAACATGGACGGCCCCTGCGGCTGGTGTAGCTTCGGGTTCAGTAATTGCAATAAAGAACGACCTTCCATCGGTAAATATTGGTAGCTTAACTGGCGCCAAATTTGGATTGAGCAGCGGTGGCGACCAGGTAATCGTTTACACTGGTACGAATGCAAGCCCAAAACACATCACGGCACTTAGCTCAAACCAGTGGTTAACCGCCAATACTGTTTGTTCTGGAAGCACTTCGATGTTGCCTAGCAGCCTTACCAATGCAACCAACGCCATTCAGCACGCGTTAACAAAAGGGGCTTCAGCTCTAAACACTGCCAACGCCGTGTATACAGGTTCTATGAAAGGTAGCATCGCCCAATTAAAAGCCTTGATTCACGATACTGCCAATTGGAATGGCGCACCATCGGGTTCGGCTGCACAAACATGGCCTACTTGGACATTCCCAGGTTCACCATCGGTAACCAAAGCCGAATTGATCAACGCATCTACATTGCGAGTGATTTTTAGCGCCGACATGGATAAAACTACTGCCACTGACTTAGCCAACTACACCGGCATCGCCAATTTGCAAACAGTGAACATGTCAAACAACGGCGGTAGCATCGATACTGTGACATTAACGTATTCTACTCCATTCACTTCAGGCCAATCCTACAGTTTGTTGGTATCCAACGTGAAGGACGCCGAAGCAAGAAAATTGTTTAACCCTTATAATTTCAAATTCACTTTCAATGCTGAATTCGCTTTCGCCACACGATTTGTAGTTGTTAAAGAATCTGCGGGTCAAGCCATCCTAAGAATCAACATGAAGTTCCCAGGCACCGGCACCGTGAAATTAACCCCTCGCTTTGGGCCATTTAGCACCGCTCTGTCGGCCGACCACACATTTGCATCTAGCACCGTTACATTCAGTAGCAGCACACCCTTTGTAGAGGTTACGATACCCATTTTCAACGACAAAGTATCAGAACAAGACGAATACCTCAATATCCTGATGGAAAGTCCAACCGGTGGCATCATCACTGGGTTGCCTTTCTTCACTGTTTACATTCAAGACGATGACAGGGCGATTATCAACCCAGCCAGAAACATCGAACTCAATCACATCGCAAGTTTCGACCCCAACCCAGCCGTGGGAAGTACAACAGAAATTGTGGTACACGATGCTAAGTCACAGCGATTGTTCATGACCAGTGCCATTCAAGATCGTATGGATATCGCAGATTTTAGCGATCCAAAAAATATCAAGTTGATTAAATCAATCGACATGACACCTTACGGCGGAATCACGAGTGTTGCCGTGAAGAACGATGTTGTTGCTGTTGCATCGCCGAATGCAAATGAGCAACTCGATGGCCAAGTGATTTTCTTTAGTACCAATGGCGATTACATCAGCAAAGTGACTGTTGGTGCATTGCCCGATATGATCACATTTACGCCCGATGGCAAAAAAGTACTTACAGCCAACGAAGGTCAGCCTAACCTAGACTATTCAGTTGATCCGGAGGGAAGCATCAGCGTCATCGACATTTCTGCCGGTGCTGCGAACCTCACTCAAGCGCAAGTTAAAACCATCGATTTCAAGTCATGGAATGCAGGCGAAGCCGATTTAAAGGCGAAAGGTGTTAGAAAGCTCTATGCCGCTAGCACAATGTCGCAAGATTTTGAACCAGAATATATTACCATTGCTTCAGACAACATCAAAGCATGGGTTACCTTGCAAGAAAACAACGCCATTGCAGAGTTGGATTTGAGCAGCAACACAGTGAGTGCCATTTGGGCGATGGGTACCAAAAACATGAATGCCAACGGCAATGGATTTGATGCCAGTGACGTGAGTGGCTCCGTGTTAATTGCCAATTGGCCTGTTCAATCTTTTTACATCCCCGATGGTGTGGCCAACTACACTGTAAACAACAAAACGTATTTGATCACTGCCAATGAAGGCGACGAAAAAGAATACACGCCATTGAACGAGAGAACCACAGTATCTGCGGTAACGTTGGATGCCACTAAATTTCCTCAGGGCGATATGTTGAAAGAAACCCATGCCTTGGGCAGATTCCGAATTACCAACACACAAGGTGATACAGACGGCGATGGCGATTACGACGCCCTTTACTCTGTAGGTTCGCGTTCATTCAGCATCTGGGACCCCACAAACAAGAGTTTGGTTTGGGATGCCGGTGACCAATTTGAATGGATTACTTCAAAGCACCCAGCAGTTGGAAGGATATTCAACGCAGACAATGAAGGTATTGCATTGAAAGGTAGAAGTCGTGCCAAAGGCCCAGAACCAGAAGGCGTTGCAGTTGCCGAAATCAACGGTAGATCTTTTGCATTCGTTGCATTGGAGAGAACTGGTGGTGTGATGGTCTACGATGTAACCAACCCAACAGCACCCGTTTTTGAAGATTATCAAAACACACGCAGCAACACAGCACTTACTGGCGATTTAGGCCCTGAAGGCATACAGTACATCAGCAATGCCAACTCACCCACGGGCAAACCCTATGTAGTGGTAGCGAATGAACTCAGCGGAACAATCACAGTATTTGAAGTAATCAACAACACGTTGGTTAGTGCCACTGAAACAATCAACACAGATCAAAACATCGTGGCCTACCCCAACCCTGCTACAGATCGTGTATTCGTGAAAAATGTAGATTTCATGACAATCACAAACATGCTGGGCAAAGTGGTATATCAAGGCAAAAACCAAACAGAGGGCATTGAGTTAAATCATTTCTCTACAGGTGTTTACTTGATTCAAGACAATCACGGCAGAACTTGCAAATTTGTAGTGAAGTAAGATTCAAAATACTTTTAAAAAAGAACCCCCCTTGAGTTGCTCAAGGGGGGTTCTTTTTTAAAAATAGCAGTGCGAAATCAATACGGAGAAAAATTAGAGCTCGTCCGCCCGCTTTTTTGACTCGATCCAAGTATTGTCTAATTCATACGCCTTTAAATACATCTCTTTGGCTTTGGCCTTATCGCCTGCTTTAACGTAATAATCACCATAAGAGTCGTAAGCATTGGGGGCGTTTGGATAAGCCCGAACATAACTTTCAAAATGCTGTTTTGCCTTTTTCATTTGTCCATCTTCCATATATGCATATCCTAGCGCATTATTCACCGATCCATTTTCTGGGAAACGTTTCCAAGCGGGCAAGAGGATGTCGATAGAGGATTTAGTATTCTCTTCAAAGTGTGCTCTGTAAACACGTATCTGTACGTCATCCGAAGCGGCCATCAAAGCCGTATCCAAATGGCATCTTACGGACGCCAAGTTTCCTGCAGGATTGTAAACTAAAATAAAATGATATTCCGCAGTAGATGCACCTTTCAACTTCGATGTCGCGAGATTATAACACTCCCTAAATTTCACCGAATCCTTTAACGTATAATAGTAATTCAGTTGGCCTAAATGAGCTGATGCCCAGTTGGGGTCAAGAGATACCAATGAATCAGATAGGTTTTTGGCCTTCTCGACTTCTAGGTTTAGCATCGCCTCACGCATTTCATTAAACCCTGTAATTGCATTCTTTAATTCTGTAGTTGGATAGAGAAAGTTTGATGACCGAGAATCTGTGAGATCTGTGACCTTGGTTTGACTAAAGGCACTGAGGGAGAGAAGTGACAGGATGCTAAGCAGTAATAGTCTTAATTTTTTCATATTTTTATGTAGGTTTTTGGTTGATACAATTCGAATGTAAAACTTATTGCCTACAAAAGTTAAACAAAATGAGTTAATGAGCTCATTTGCCAAATTAAGTTTACGGATTATCGCAACTACTATCAAACCCGCAGAAAATACTGCTGACCTCGTTCCTAAATAAATCTAGAAATTACGTCCCAAAAATTGGGAATTAACGCGAATCAAACTTGTACATCGCGTCGCTGGCAGTTTTACCCAATTTGTCGCTAATTGATAAAGCCCAAAGCACCAATTCCATGCAGAAATCTTTGTCGGCGTCACTCAAATGCGAAGCGTGCTTTTCAATCAATTCCGTAAGCGGCTTGATCGCCTTCAGACTCTTGAAAAATACCTTATCCGTATCCGTATAATTTAGCTCCACTATGTTCTTCTCAAACCAATGCACCAAATCGCTGTAAGGGGTTTTGGTTCCTGCCTTTTCCAACTTGGGAATACGAGGGAAAATCTGGTTGAACTGAACCATAATGGCAGCATCGATTAGTATCCGAGCGACCTCGTCGGCCCCCTCCTGCTCACCCTCATACACCAGTTCGATTTTTCCGGTGATGGATGGGATAATCGACATAAAATCAACCAATCTAATGGTGGTTTTTTCGCTCTCGGTTTCGATCAAGCGAAGTTTGCCGGCGGCGATAAGGTTTTCCATCGCACTAATCGACAAACGAGCGCTGACGCCACTTTTGGCATCTACATATTCACTGTCGCGGGCCGTAAACGACACTTCCTCCAACAGGTTTTTGGCCATATCCGGAATGAAAACCGCAGCCAAATCCTCAGCCGAAATCTTGGCTTCTTGCTCAGTAATGGCACGCGCTAAAGCAATATTTTTTGGGTAATGCGTAAAAATCTGTGACCCGATACGATCTTTTAGCGGCGTGACGATGCTTCCGCGGTTGGTATAATCCTCAGGATTTGCAGTAAACACAAATTGAATATCCAGCGGCATTCGCAATTGAAATCCGCGAATCTGGATATCGCCCTCTTGCAAAATATTGAACAACGAAACCTGGATACGCGCTTGCAAATCTGGAAGTTCGTTCAACACAAAAATGCAGCGATTGGCACGGGGAATCATCCCGTAATGAAGCACACGCTCATCGGAATAAGGCAGTTTCAAAGTAGCCGCCTTAATGGGATCGATATCGCCAATCAAATCAGAAATATTCACGTCCGGCGTAGCCAATTTTTCAAAGAATCGTGCCGAGCGATGCACCCACGCAATGGGTGTTTCGTCGCCCAGTTCAGCCACCAAATCCACGGCAAATCTAGAAATCGGCGCAAAGGGACTGTCGTTGATTTCAGAACCTTGTACAATGGGCATATATTCATCCAGCAAGTCAACCATGCTGCGAGCGATGCGGGTCTTTGCCTGTCCGCGCAATCCCAGCAAATTGATGTGGTGACCAGCCAAAATTGCCTTTTTCAGTTGAGGAACAACGGTATCCTCGTAGCCCAAGAGTCCTTCAAAAACCGGCTGTTTGGCTTTGATACGAGAAATCAGGTTCGCTTGAATCTCTTGATTTATGGTTTTGTGGGCATAGCCCGATGCTTTCAATGCTTTGAATGTGGTTTCTTGTTTCATCTGTAATTAAATCCGTTTGATTCTGTTTTTTTCGTAATCTTCAAATATCATTTGGCCCAAATCTGATAGGCCGGTAAGGAATGCTTTGCCTTGATTTTCGGCGGTAAATCGTTCCACAAATTGACGCAAATATGGATCTTGAGCAATCATAAATGTGGTAATTGAAATTTTTAATTTTCGCGCCTGGGCCGCCATATTTAGGCATTTGGAAACGATGTATTCATCCAATCCATTGCTGTTTTTGTATAGTTCACCATTGGGAAGTTTCACACAACTCGGCTTGCCATCGGTGATCATGAAAATTTGCTTGTTGGTATTGCGTTTGCGTCGAAGAATGTCCATCGCTAGCTCCAATCCCGCAACCGTATTGGTATGGTAAGGACCCACTTGCAGATAGGGCAGGTCTTTCACTTTAATCGACCACGACTCATTGCCAAAAACGATAATATCGATGGCATCTTTCGGGTATTTCCGTCGGATGAGTTCCACTAGGGCCATGGCCACTTTTTTGGCGGGGGTGATGCGGTCTTCGCCATACAAAATCATCGAATGACTGATATCGATCATCAGCACTGTGCTCATTTGGGCTTTGTGCTTGGTTTCGTCGATAATCAAATCGTCTTCGGTGAGTTTTAGGTCGGAAATGCCATGGTTAATTTGGGCGTTCTTGAGGCTTTCGGACATATTAATTTGCGACATTTCATCGCCAAATTGGAAGTTGCGAATTTCGCCATCGCGTTCGTCGCCAACACCGAGTTTGGTAGTTCGATGATTTCCCGCGCCACTTTTTTTGAGTTTGCCAAAAATCTGATCGAGGGCATGCTCTCTCAACGCCGCTTCTAGCTTGGCCGTAAGCAGGTTTTTTCCTTTGCCATTTTTATCGCCATCGCCATCGTCGGTGAGTTCGATTTCTTCTTTGATATAGCCCCGTTTTCTGAGGTCTTCCTCAAAATCGTGAATCGTATACTCGGCGGTGAAAATGTTGTATTCTTTATCGAGCGAATCAAGCCAATCAAAGGCCTCATCCAAATCGCCAGAAGTATGGGTCAACAGTTCTTTAAAAATCTCAAATACCCTGTCAAACGGCTCGATGTCCTTCGGGATGTGTTTACTGATGATAAACCCTTTGCCCTGATTGAATTCAATACCCTCTAACATCGTTTTAGGTAACAAATCTAGGCGTTAGAAGTTCATAGCAAAGTGAAAATGATTGAAACAATTGGTTAAACAAATAAATAGAAGGTAAATCCAAGAGATGCAGGGATTACGGATTATCGCAAAACATGAAATCTAATTTACGGATTATCGCAACTCGTTAACTTTTGTGTTTATTAGATTCGCAGTATGATGCGACATTACAAGAGATTCATTTTCATTGCTTTGGTGATTGTTTTGTCGGGCTGCACGACACAACGCAGATACCATCAGGGTGGGATTCATATAGATTGGCACAGCTTCGGTCATCAGGAATCGTCGGACAAAAATCATCAGGATAAATCAGCGCGCAAATCAGATCAAAAGGCAGATCAACCGGCAGATCAACCGGCAGAAAATCGCTTTTCAGAACAACCAACCTCGGTAAGCCCGATTCCACACCCATCGAATATCGAGAATGGAGAATTGAAGAGTCGAGTTGTTAACTGCGATGAAAATGCAAAAGCCCCAAATTCGGAAACTCGCATTGCCGCCGTTTCAGCATCAAACAAGAATCCGCGACAAAATAAAGGTAACATGGTTGCAAACGAAGGCGACCCAGACCAATTAAAAAAATTAGAGACGGCAGCCATTGTAATTTACGCCATAGGATTGCTAGTGGGCATTTTAGCCCTAATTTTTTGGTCAAACACCTTAGCCATCATCACTGCAGCCATCATGTCGGTTGGTTTTGTTGTATTCCTATGCTGCGGAGGCAAAGCGCATTATTTCTTCTCATGGGTTATGAGTTTTTTGATTGGTTTGGGACTTATTGTATTGATGATCAAAAAGGGAGATGGCAATTTCCACGGATTTTTTATTCCGTAAGTAATATATATCTTGCGAGATCATGGATACACTCAGCGCCCTAGATACCTCCCACAAAGCTTATATCACTCCCAATCTAAACGAAATTCACCACGTTGTCCAAACGGGTTCAAGCGGCTGGATGATTATGAATGGCATCTTCTTGAGCATTTTATTTTCCACTCTGATATTTTCGAAAAACCTAGGCGAATCGGCCAGGAAAAAATTGGGTTGGGGATTCGGTGCGTTATCGTTGCTCAACTTCGCTGCCAGCAACCTCAAAATGGTCATCGAAAACAGTTGGCACATCGAAAACAGCTTGCCCCTTCACCTTTGCGGCATGTCGGCCTTTATCGCTGCCTTCCTCCTAATTCGCGGCTCACAAATCAGTTACGAATTCTTGGTTTACTGGGGTGCCGGCGCCATCCATGCCTTTTTAACGCCTGAAATCACCAACGGCTCATCCGTTTACAACCACATCGAATACTGCATTTCCCATGGGATCATCATTTTGGGTTCGGTTTACGCAACGATGCGACTTGGTTACGTGCCTCGTCCTGGATCATGGTGGAAAGTGTTCTTGTATACCCAACTCACCATCCCCATTATCGGCGGAATCAACTATTTATTGGGCGCAAACTACATGTATCTATGTCAAAAACCCGATGCAAACAACCCGTTCGTTGTCGGCGAATGGCCTTGGTATATTTTGGGTTTGGAATTCGCCATTCTGATACATTTTTACGCTTTTTACCAGCTCCATCGCGCCTTGGCGACATGGAAAAGTAAAACTGCTTAACCCTATCTTCGCAAGATGCGGAGTTTCTTTTCGATTTTTTTCTGTTCGATTTTCTGTTCGATGTCAGGGCAAATCCTTCAGCCCTATGACAATGCGCTCAACCCCGGCATCATTCCCGCGCCGCAGCACATAGAGGTATCGCCTCGCGGTGGCTACACCAAATTTAAAAAGGAGGTATCGCGACTTAACACAAATCTTCCCGCCGAAGGATACAAACTCATCATTG
>JBEGUW010000117.1:0-11207 GCA_041178665.1 Bacteroidota bacterium | reverse complement strand
TGCTAGAAAAGGTGGATGTCGCCGCCAAGGTTAGCGTGTCAGGACCACAGTGCGATAGACTGCTAGGTTGCTGCAGACTGTAAATCGTATCAACGGGCAAAACGAAAGTCTTGGACGACATGCAACCTGAATCATCCCGCAGGGTTAATTTCAGTGTTGTGGCGCCCGTGAAGTTCATCGAAAGAGTGTCTTTGAGTCCAAAAAGGTCTTGTCCGTTCACCTCCCAGTTGTAATACACTTTCGATTTGAAGTTCTTGACGTTGCTCGCGAAGTATACTTTGGAAGAATCTTTCAAACAAACCGTATTACGATTCAGTCCGAAATCCAAGCCCGGCCACAGGGCATTCATATCGAGCGAATCGATGACCGTTTTACCGGTGCATTTGCAGGTTGCCGCAACGGGTACTACGAAACACTTGATGTAATATTTCAAGGGCAACAGTCCTGCATACAAGAGTTCTTTGGCGGTGCTGCTATAGATCGCAGGTGCCGTGGGTGATTTCTCATGGATGGTCCATGTTACTTTCACGGGCACATCGGTATTCACGGATTTGAGTATGCCTTTGAGGTTGTTGCAGCCATTGGCGGATACAGCAATCACGGGAATGATGGGTTTGTGAACGTAAACTGGTACTGAACGAGCGGCTTCGCCGCGGGCCCAATTGGAATCGGCATGCACGCGAAGGGTCACAATGCCTGGGGTTGGGGAATAATCACCTGAACGCGCTACTACTTTTATCTTGAAAGTTGGCGTTGAATTGCCTGTACTGTAGTCTGTAGTTACGGAAGCATCTGGAAAGTTACCATCCACGGAGGCAGTGTATTTATTCAGCAATTGGGTTACTTGGGTCTTGATACTCGTGGTGGATTCATCTCCCTCGCATAAATCGATAGATGCTGGCATTACGAATGTGGGAAATAGAGTGAGGTCTGATTTATCCATGTACATAACATCATGAGCAGTGTGCATTGCATGATGCAACTCGGTATATCCCAAATACCGCCACTGTCCAGATGCATTTTTTCTGTAATGATGGGCTTTCATGGCATATCGTCCCAATTGTCTTTCACGTGCTGACGTGAATACAAAATCTCCATTGGCCGGGTTGAAATAAAAACCTTGCGGCGGGGTGGCATTGGGTTTGGGGGTACAGGTATTTGAACTATCCAAACAGTATGCATAGAAAGGCGCGGAAGCTGAATATCCCTTTTCGTAGGCATTTGTCTTACCCAGCAATTCCTCGGGCTTGACCAACTCCATCACCACAGAATCTCCGTATTTGCCATAGGCACCATGATTCATATAATTTACAGCCCTATAAGTATTCAAGTTGTAGTCAAGCAATTTCGTAAATCCCACATGGGAAAAAACTAGGCTTTTCTCGTTAGTTGGAAGCTCTTTCAGATATACACGGGTCCGTGAAATGGGGTATCCATAATTCCATTGCATACCAAATGTATTCACCATTGAATAAGTAGCCAAAACAGCTCCAGTGTAATTACAATAAAAGTCTAAAAATGAGGAATTTACATTTATTTTCGACTTAATATAACTTGAATTCAAATCAACTGTACATCTGAAGGTGTTTTTATAGTGAACGTTCCAAACCGCTTGCCCAGTCGTCATCAACTTGTTTGCGGTATCTTTTTGGGTATAAAAACAGCCATCTAACAATTTAGAGGCGATATTTACATAGTTTTGGGCAGAATCATAAATGCGTAATTCAACGGAGGTATCAAGCATCACCCTTTGTTGGTGATTTTTTGCTCTTGACAATGCGCCCGACACGGTCGTTAGCAATTGGCAGTCAACCTGATATTTCCCATTTCCCAAAGGTGTAACTTCAATCCACCCACCAACGGTGTGTAACTCTTGGCTTTGCGAATAAGCTTGTTGGGCACAAAGCATGAAAATAAAAATCCAAATAGTGCGTAGTTGTTTGATCATTATAGTATGACTATAATTTGTTTAAAGGTTGCAGTTGCTAATTTAGCAATAATTCAATAAAAGCAACAATAAGCCATAAAAATTAATACCAAAGATTAAAAGTAGTCAAAAATGATGTTACATAATTTTATAAGTTCAAGACACTAGACCAAACATGGAACAACGAAAAAAGGGGGCTGCGCCCCCTTTTTTCGTTGTTCCTATCATAAAAAAACGTCCCCGGATTTACCAGGACATCTCCTAAATCAATACCTGTAAGTATCCTTCTTGTAAGGACCGTTCACATTCACACCGATGTAATCCGCCTGCTCAACCGTTAATTCTGTCAATTCAGCGCCGATGTGAGCCAAGTGCAACTTAGCAACCTTCTCATCCAAATGCTTTGGCAACACATAAACCTCATTTTTGTAGCTGGCGTGGTTGTTCCACAATTCCAACTGAGCCAAAGTTTGGTTGGTAAAGCTATTACTCATCACAAAACTAGGGTGACCCATTGCGCAGCCCAAATTCACCAAACGACCTTCAGCCAATACGATGATTTCGTTGCCGTTCAAGTTGTAAACATCAACCTGAGGCTTAATCGTATACTTCGAATCGCCGTGGTTCTTGTTCAACCAAGCCATATCGATTTCGTTGTCGAAGTGACCAATGTTACAAACGATGGTCTTGTCCTTCATCGACTCAAAATGCTTCGCTGATACGATGTTACAGTTACCTGTAGCCGTTACTACGATGTTCGCCTGAGGGATCGCCTTGTCGATGTGTACCACATGATACCCATCCATCGCCGCTTGCAATGCACAAATCGGATCGATTTCTGTCACCATCACACGTGCACCTGCACCGCGCAATGAATCGGCAGAACCTTTTCCTACATCACCATAACCACAAACAACAGCCACTTTACCGGCCATCATAATATCAGTAGCTCTGCGAATTGCATCTACCAAACTCTCTTTGCAACCGTATTTGTTATCGAACTTGCTCTTGGTTACGCTATCGTTTACGTTGATCGCTGGGATATGCAAAGTGCCTTTCGCCATGCGCTCATACAAACGGTGAACACCCGTGGTAGTCTCTTCGCTCAATCCTTTGATACCCGAAATCAACTCAGGGTAACGATCAAAAACCATATTGGTCAAATCACCACCATCGTCCAAAATCATATTCAATGGGTTTTGCTCAGCACCAAAATGCAAAGTCTGTTCGATACACCAATCAAATTCCTCTTCGTTCTGACCTTTCCAGGCGTAAACAGAAATACCTGCAGCGGCAATTGCGGCGGCAGCGTGATCCTGCGTTGAGAAAATGTTACAAGAGCTCCAAGTTACCTCAGCACCCAACTCAGCCAATGTTTCGATCAAAACCGCTGTCTGAATTGTCATGTGCAAACAACCCGCGATGCGAGCTCCAGCCAATGGCTTAGACGCACCAAACTCAGCGCGAAGTGCCATCAAACCAGGCATTTCAGCCTCGGCCATTTTAATTTCTTTCCTACCCCATTCTGCCAATGAGATGTCTTTTACCTTGTAAGGAACGTATGTAGATTGCGTTGTCATTGTTAAATTTTGCGCAAAATTAGGCATCGCGAGCCATATTACCCCAACAATACACCAAGAAAGATGCGCTGTTCACGATCAATTTTGTTGAACTTTCAACAATTTAAATCGTTCATCATCAATACGTATGATCAAAAACCGCAATTACAGCCGGTATTTTTTGCCTTCACGTGTCCTTTGGGCGAACCGCAAGCCGAAATCGCAATGCCTGCAAAAACCATCATCAAAACCCAAAGGCTGATGCGCTTTAACCCAAGATTCACAACAATTTTTTGCATAAAACACAAATATACAAAATCAAATATCAATCCCCTCAAACCGATGTCGTAAAATTGTAGTCGATATGACCATCCTCTCCCTCCTCGATTTCGCCAAAGAATGGCTCTTACACCTCGATGAAAAATTGCAATTTCTAGTGGGCGAATACAAAAACCTCACCTACCTCATCCTTTTTGCTATCGTTTTTGTTGAAACCGGACTGGTTGTCATGCCCCTGCTCCCTGGAGATTCTCTTCTGTTTGCCGCTGGCTCCATTGCCGCGATGGACGGACACCCCCTCAATATTTTTGTACTGATCCCTTTGTTGATTTTGGCTGCGTTGCTGGGCGACAATACCAATTATTTCGTTGGATCAAAAATTGGGGTGCGGGTATTCGACCTCAAATGGAAACTGCTAAAGCGTGAATACCTGGAGCAAACCGAAGCCTTCTACGAAAAACATGGTGGCTATACCCTCATCATGGCGCGCTTTGTACCCATCGTGAGGACTTTTGCGCCTTTTGCAGCCGGACTTGGCTCAATGACATACAAAAAGTTCATCGGTTATTGCATCGCCGGAGCGGTACTTTGGGTGACAAGCATCACCACTTTGGGCTATTTGTTGGGATCTATTCCTTGGGTGCACGACCACTTTGAAACGTTAGTTTTCGGCATCATTGGCATATCGATTTTACCTATTCTTTTCAATGCCGTGAAAGCAAAGTTGAAAAGCAAATAATTAAATCCATCGCTCAACAACCCTGTTTTACGCCATGACGTCTACCAAAGCTTTTCGTTTGGGATTGATTGGCCACCCTGTTTCCCACTCCAAATCACCGGAGATCTTTCGGGAAAAATTTGATCGTGAGGGATTTTCCAATGCCTCTTACGAACTGTTCGATTTGCCTACTTTAGACCATTTCGATGTATGGATTCAGCAGCAAGCGAATGTCGATATTCCTTTGATTGGATTCAACGTCACTGTGCCGCACAAAACCGCTGTAATTCCCTATCTCACAACAATTTCCGACGAAGCCAAAGCGATTCAGGCCGTCAATACCGTGGTAATTACCCGCAACAAGATCGACCAAAAAATTGAACTCCACGGACACAATACGGATGTGGATGGATTTGCAAAATCGCTGGAAATTGTGAACGAAATGAGGACCGAAAAACAAAATCCGCAGAGTGCCTTGCAAACGATTTCGGATTCGGCGATCACTCAAGCCATTATACTTGGAAACGGAGGCAGTGCGAAGGCGGTACGACATATCCTAAACCAACAAAACATATCGAATTTCACAGTACATCGGGGTAGAATTGTAGAAACAAACACGCCATTCGATGCCTACCAAATTCCGCCCAACACCCTGATAGTCCAGACAACACCCGTTGGCATGTGGCCTAAAATCGAAGAGATCATTGAATTTCCTTTCAACCAATTAAATCCATCGCACGTCGTGATTGATTTGATTTATAACCCCAGCAAAACTACCTTCATGCAAAAATGCGAAGAACGGGGCGCCATCACCCTCAACGGACAAACCATGCTTCACGCCCAAGCTGAGACTGCTTGGCAATTATTCAAATCGGCCCTCTCAACCCTTTAAGTAAAATCCACCAATCATGAATCCAACAACAAGCCAACGCAAACCTTACGGGCTATTTTTGTCAATCATTGCCGGTATTTTTTTGTTGCAATCCTGTGTAAGCAATCTGATTTACCGCAAAAAACAGAGTGATTCTGAAGTCGTACCCGTTGCCGTGGACGATAACAATCCCTTCTATATTGCGCCGTTTCAAACCAGTGCCGAAAAGGTCTGGGATTTGATCCATACCGATTTAGCATTGAATATTCATTTTGATTCTTCCTCCATCGATGGATACGCAACGCTGACCATCAAACCTCATTTTTACAGTCAGGACAGCTTGGTTTTGGATGCGGTAAATATGGAAATCTACGAAGTGTTAACACATTTCGAGGAGAGCAAGAGCGGAGTGAATGGTTCAAACGGATTTATTCCCCCGCCAACCCGACTTAAATTCAATTATCGACAGAATAAAAAGCTGGTCGTTTATTTCAACGAAATCATCATCGCAAACCAGCCGGTTTCCATAAGAATTCAATACAGCGCCACACCAGGCAAAAAGGACACCACTTGGATAAACACGGAAAACGAAGCCATTTCAGACGATATTGGCATGTATTTCATCAACGCAGACGGAAAAAACCCTACCAAACCCACACAAATGTGGACGCAAGGCGAACCCCAAAGCAATTGTCATTGGTTCCCCACTTTGGACGCCCCCAACCAAAAACATACGCAGAGAATCAGCATCACTTTTCCCGGCAATATGCAGAGTTTGAGCAACGGTGAATTGAAGTCATCCGTGGATATGTATGGCAACAATGGAATTCATTTGCGAACAGATGTATGGGTTCAAAACAAGCCCCATGCCCCGTATTTAACGATGTTGGCCGTGGGAAACTGGGTCCGCGTAAAAGATTCCTTGCCTTGGCCCATCGACCCGAACTTGAGAAAAAAAGAGACCTTGCCCATCGAATATTTGGTTGAGCCTCAATTCAAAGACGATGCGAAAATGATTTTTGGCAATACGCCGGAAATGATTCAGTTTTTCAGCCAATACACCGGGGTGAAATATCCGTGGGACAAATACAGTCAAGTGGTGGTGAGAGATTTTGTGAGCGGCGCCATGGAAAACACATCGGCCACGGTGCATATGGAGCAGTTGCAGCACGACAAATACGATCACATCGACGATACCTACGAAGATTACGTATCGCATGAGCTTTTTCATCAGTGGTTTGGGGATTACGTAACCGCCGAAAACTGGTCGGACCTCACCTTGAATGAGAGCTTTGCCACCTACGGCGAATACCTCTGGCGTGAACACAAATACGGCGCAAGCAATGCGAATGAATGGCTTTACATCACGGAGAAGAGCATTTACAATCCAAATAAGAACAATCCTCTACTGAACCATCACTATATAAACATCAACCAGCAATTTGATGGGGTTCGATACCAAAAAGGCGCCTGTATCTTACATCTTTTGAGGCAGTTTATTGGGGACGATGCGTTTCGTACTTCGATGAAGCGATATTTAGAAACCTTTGCATTTAAGAGCGCTGAAGTGGATGATTGGCGACAAATCATAGAAGAGGTGACGGGCATGGACATGAAACCTTTCTTCAATGTTTGGTATAAGTCGGATATCAGAAAAGCCAACCTCAGCATTGGGTTAAAAGCGATTTCATCAAGCTTGCAGGACTCGTCCTCCTTGCCACCGAATATAAACTATTCCATCACCGCATCATTTGGCCCCCAAAAACCAGAAAGAAAATCTCAATTGGGCGGAAATCAAGAAAACGCATACCAGCAATATTTCCAACCGGGATTTAAAATCAGGGTGAATTATGTCACCAACGGCGAGGCCCATCAAATCGAAATACCTTTAGGATTCTGCGATGGCGAGCACGCGATCTCCGTTGGGAAAATCAAACCCACCCAAATCGTTGTAGATCCCACTGTTTATTTGCCTTTGGTTCAAATTCAATATACAATTCCAGAAACCAGTGAATCACCGCGATCCACTGAGGTGTACGAAATGTTCCTTGCGGCGGCCGGCTACTCCGCGGATGCGATTCGAGAAAAGAGCAAATCTGTCCGAACAGCCAATCTTTCCGGCAATTTTGATTTCGCCACTGTCCCAACCAAACCAAACGATCCTACTTCGGCCATCAATTTAGCACGCATTGCGAATGGACAATCTCACCCGGAAAATAGAGAGATATTATCTGCGACCGATACCAGTTTCAAGGGGTCAATGATGATTGACGTAATTGAGACATTATTGGCTTCCAATGACAATTCCTGTGTTCTAATTGGCAGGGAATTATTGAATAGTTTGGGCAGGTACGGAATATGGCGAGATGGCTCAGACCCTCAAATCAAATCACCTTATTTCGTCGATGGTAAAATAACTCGAATTAAACAATCAGAAAACTTTGGAAGGCGCGATCAACCCACTATTGAACGAATGAGAAAAATACTACTACGTCAGTCGAACAATCAACTGTTAGAGAGCAAAACACAATGTTTCCTGTTGTGGCATATTTTCAATTCTCCAACATTAGAAGAACAAATCGCTCTCAGTATAGAGGAGTCAAAGCCCATTAACCCGGGCAAACTAACCGCCACAGAAGCAGAAGAGATATGGAAAATGAGAAACACTGAAAGCCCAATTAAATTAGGCGTAATTCTCAATTATTTGGGCAGTCCCATTTCCAACCCCAACAACGGAAATGAAATGGGTTTTGGCGTTTTTCAGCGCGACCCGTGGCAAGCATGGACGCAGGAAATGATAAAAGCTCAGAGTCCAAAACATCGCTTAATTTGGGCCGACGCAATTTCTCAGAGGATTTTGAACGCAGAGGATTATCGTTATAGTTTCTCCAACACTCCAGATCCCCATTTCTCCGACAAACAGAAAACCCAAGTTTTCAATCCACTCAACCTTGATGCCGAATTGGCCGAATGGAAATCTTTTACGCTAGCGGTAATAACAAAAGGACAATTTGATGTGCCAACGGCTATAGAATTCCTTCGGGAAGGTGATTATGAAAACCCAATTCTAGATTCATTGCATTGTCCAATAATCTGGGAAAACATCAAGCAAATTGCGGACATCGAGAAAACAACCCAAAGCGATCCGAAGATCTATCAAAATTGGTTAACCGCCTTACGATGGTGCACCCGAAATCAATACGATGCACTTATCACCATGGAGAATGTGTCCAAAGACCTAGGAGCTATAATTTCGGAACAAGATTATCGCAGCAATGGTTATTCCATGGCAATGGTGACCTGCCTGAAGGAAATCCATAGCCCCGTGGTCGTTCCGAAGCAATAACCAAGGCCTGTTTTTCATTCAATGATAAATGTCAGCGTATTTGACACGCCTACCCATTTATTTCGCGGTAGAACCAATGAAACAGGCCCGTTTTTCATCAGATAAACTAAAACTTGTTTGTTATTTAAAATCATTCTAAATTTGTAGCACATGGAAGCCACCGCCGACTTGTTAAAAGAGGGACAAAAAGCCACAATTGCGGGTCTTAAAGACGGCGATTTTTCCCAGAAATTGGCGGAAATGGGCTGCGTTCCAGGAACCGAAATCGTTAGGCTTTATCAGTCGTCTGGTGGAAATACAATTGCTTTTCGAATCGACACATACCTCTTAGGTTTACGAAAGGAAGAGGCGAATCAAATTGAAGTAACCATCTTGGAATTGGATCCCGCATGAGTTTACCTAGCAGTTTCGCCCTCGTTGGTAATCCGAACTGCGGAAAATCCACCTTATTCAACCGATTAACCGGGCTCACCCAAAAAACCAGCAATTTACCTGGCACCACCGTTGAGACGATGCATGGCGAGATCAAGGTTGGACAGGAAACCATCCACCTTTTGGATTTACCTGGCATTTATAGTCTCTACACCAAATCTGAAGATGAAGGATTGGTGGTTAAGCATTTGATTCGGACAGACAACGACAAACCCGAGGCAATCATTTTTGTGATGGATGCTTCCAATCTTCGTCGGAACCTCCTCTTGTTTAGTCAAGTCGCTGAACTGCAAATCCCTTGTGCTTGTGTTTTGACGATGACGGATACGGCGGTTCGCAGAGGCATCGACATCGACCTCCTCGCGCTGCAAGCAGCGCTCGGAGTCCCTTGCATCGCATTTAATCCCCGGAAAGAAAAAAATATAAGCAGCGTTTTATCACTGTTCAGTACTACGGCAAAGCCTAATATCATTGGCGCGCCAACCCAATTACCTCAGCGACTTCAAGAATATCAACAAGGCACAAAAATTCCCGGCCTGAGCGAAGAAACCCTCCGCCGTTATATCTCCATTGAAGAAGTAATAAAAAAATGCACCACCAAACGGCCCGTGGGACTCAAAAGTCTGACGTTAAAAATCGACCGTTGGACAACCCATAAATGGGCGGGGTATTTCATTTTTGCTGCCATCATGATGGTTCTGTTCCAAGGCGTTTTTAGCCTGGCCAAACTACCGATGGACCTCATAGGAATGGCATTTCAAGCCATCAGCAGCACCATCAAATCGATTTTACCCGATGGCCTCGTCTCCAATTTTATCGTGCAGGGACTTATCGGCGGTATGGAAGGCGTAGTCGTATTCGTCCCCCAAATATTCATCCTATTTTTCCTCATCGGCCTGCTCGAAGACAGTGGCTATATGGTCCGCGCAAGTTTCATCACCGATAGAATCATGCGTAAATTGGGACTCAACGGCCGAAGCATCATTCCCCTCGTTGGTGGTTTTGCCTGCGCCATCCCCAGCATCATGGCCACCCGAAGCATCAAAAGCAAGCGCGAACGCCTCGCTACAATGATTGTGGTTCCGTTGATGAGTTGCAGCGCACGACTTCCCGTATACGTTTTACTGGTCTCCGTAGCCATTCCCTTTGCCCAATTTTGGGGACCCTTTCACGCCCAAACCTTTGTCATCACCTCCGCTTACATGGCCGGAATTGTTGTCGCCGTGATCCTGGCCTTCATCTTTCGATTGTTCCAAGGCAAGCAGTCGTCCTCAGAATTCATCCTCGAATTACCCGCCTACCAAGTGCCACGCCTTCAAACAGTTTTGCACCAAGCATGGCTTAAGTGTCTGTCCTTCCTGTCTGAAGCCGGTAAAGTGATCATTGTCATTTCGATGATTCTTTGGTTCCTCTCCAACTTCGGCCCTAGTAAAGCGATGAAAACGGCAGAGACGGAGGCGCATATTTTATCACAGCTCGACCCATCGCACAGCGAGGACATTAAGACTACATTGCGCTTAGAGGCCAGTTATGCCGGTCATTTGGGCAAGTGGATAGAACCCGCCATCGAACCTTTGGGCTACGACTGGAAAACGGGAATCGCACTGATTACGAGCTTTGCCGCCCGCGAGGTTTTTGTTGGCACGATGGCTACCCTCTTCCAATCCAGCGAAGACAACACCCAAGGCATTATCGAAAAGATGCAAGCCGTTAAAAATCCGAAAACAGGAAAACCCTTATATGGCCTGCCTTACGCACTCAGTTTGATTGTGTTTTATGCCTTTGCATTGCAATGCATGAGCACGATGGCGGTGATGAAAAGGGAGACCGGCTCCTGGACATGGCCCATTGCATTGTTCCTGATCTATGGAGTCATTGCATACATCGGCGCTTATATGGTCTACCATATCGCTAACTAAAAACTACCAAGTAAGTACCGATTTGCGTAAGTTTATCTGAACAATTTGACGATTATTTTGTATTTTTGCAAGGCTAATTATACATCACCGATGTAATTACCCCAATTAGATCAATAAGAACACATGAGGCAGTTAAAAATATCAAAACAATTTACC
>JBEGUW010000116.1:0-8331 GCA_041178665.1 Bacteroidota bacterium | reverse complement strand
CTTTGTAGTGACATATGAGGGGGGTAGTAGTGGTTTTTTTGGGTGTTTTCTATAAACGAAAAGGGGGCCATTGGCCCCCTTTTTATTTAATAATCTCTATTTTTAGAATACTCCGTTCCAGAAAATTCTGATTGGGTTTAATTATTTCAAATCCAATACAGTAGATCCCATTTTGTATCCTTCTGAGTAAATCTCTACCGTGTATTTGCCGGGCTTCAATTGTTCTGTAGGCTTCCATACTGTGGGTTGTACTGGTTTGGTTTCGTTTTCAAATACCGCTGAAATCTTATATGTGTATTTGCTCGATTTGCCATCAATGTCAAATGTTCCACCCTGACCTGAATTGGCAAGTGTTACACCCTCAGGACCTGTGATTTTAACGTACAAGGTTTTGTCTCCAGCTTCGGCAACATTGTTCTCGTTGATGCTAAAGCTGATTCTGAATGCTTCTACGGCATTGGCTTTCAATGTGCCGGTTTCTTTGCCTGTGAGCCATTTCTTTTTTAACGTTTCGATTTTCACTGCACTTGCTTGAAGTCTGGCTGCCAAACTCTTCAACTTCGCTTTGTCGGCCGAAAGATTTGTGTTTTCCTTGTTCAAATTGTCGTTCTGGTTCGTCAAAACTTCATTTTTAGCAATCAACTCTTTGTTCTCTGACTCAACCTGGGCCAAACGAGCAGTTAAATCGGCCAATTGTTTGTTAAGGTCTGTAATTGCTGCTTGGCTATTGGCTTTGTTTGATCTGATGTCGGCGACCAATTTCGCGATTTCTCTTTTACGACTTACCAATTCCTCAGATAGGATTAGGTTGTCGCCGGCCAGTGCTAAACTGTCCTTTTGATATTGTTCTAATAGTAGTTCTGCTTTTACAAGGGCTTCTTCTTTGCCCTTCAGAGTTTCTTCAACTGCGGTTTTGGCTTTTTCCGTGTTGTCTTTTTCAACGCTTACATTGTTTAACATGTAAAGAAGTACTGCGATGATTACTACCAAAATTGCGATAATGGTGTAGAGCAGCGGCTTGTTGTTGGATTCGTTTTGGTTTTGCATATGGCTAAATGTTTAAAAAACTTGTGCAAGTAAATGACAAACTTCTTGCCAAAGCGGATTTTTGGGTAGTGATTTGTATTTACTTATGCGCATAACGGAATTGTTGCCCAATTTATTGCTCATCGAGCCAAAGGTTTTTGAAGACCATAGAGGTCATTTTTTTGAGAGTTTTAGAGAAGATGTTTTGAAAGATCATGGATTAACCGCGCCATTTGTTCAAGACAATCAAAGTTTATCGCATCGTGGCATACTTCGCGGGTTACATTTTCAGAAATCGCCCCATGCCCAAGGGAAATTCGTTCGTGTGATTACCGGTGCTGTGCTTGATGTGGCATTGGATATTCGCAAAGATTCGCCAACCTACGGACAGTTTGTAGCCGAGGAGCTCACAGCTAGCAATAAAAGGATGCTCTATATCCCGCCAGGTTTTGCGCATGGCTTTGCAACGTTAGAAGACAATACCATCTTTACCTATAAATGTACCGATTACTATCACCCGGAATCTGAGGGTGGTATCCTATGGAATAGTCCCTCATTAAATATCCCTTGGAGACTCGAAAATCCGGTTTTGTCGGCCAAAGATGAACAATTGACTGACTTTGCTCATTTTAATTCTCCTTTTTAAGTATCAGTTTTGACGAATTAACCATGGAACAAGCAGAAAAAACAGAAGCATTGATCGCCGAATTAAAGGCCAAATTTGAAGCCAGCGGTCAGAATATCAATGATTACCTGGAAGGGATGTTGATCGGCAACTATGAGCCCTATTGGCGATATATCGCGGTGGATGCGTTGTTGAGCTTGCAACAGCCCAAAACAGATGTACCCGACGAGATGATTTTTATCGGGTATCACCAAATTACCGAATTGTATTTCAAGTTGATTCTTCACGAGTTGGATCAAATGCGCGATGTAAACTTGGGTGCAAAGCGATTTGCGGATAAACTCAGCAGAATTCGTAGATATTTTAACAACCTGATTTATTCCTTTGATATTATGATTGATGGAATGGAAAAGGAGCAGTTTTTAAAATTCCGAATGGCTTTGTTGCCTGCCAGTGGATTTCAAAGTGCTCAGTTCCGCTTGATTGAAATGGCCTTTACGGATTTGAATAACCTAGCATTGGCCGAGCAGCGCGAGGCCTTGACAGGCCAGAATCTAGAAACCCAATACAATGCCATCTACTGGAAACAAGGTGCAGTGGTTGCCGAAACCGGTAAGAAAACACTGACATTAACCCAGTTTGAAGACGCTTATCAAGAGCAGTTTTTGCATTGGGCCGACAAATGGCAAGACAATAACCTCTGGCAAATGGCGCAAAAGCTTATCTCGTTGGGAGAATTTACCGACGAACTCCGCGAAGAATTCCGCATGTTAGACACTTGTCTGAATGTCAATTGGAGATTGTCGCACTATCGCTCCGCCGTTCGATACCTAGCCAAGGCAGATTCAGGCGCCGATGCCCCCGCAACCGGTGGTACCAATTGGCAGAAGTTCCTGCCTCCCCGCTTTCAAAAAATCGTTTCTTTCCCCGGACTTTGGAGCGAAGAAGAGCTTCAGAATTGGGGCAAGGGTTGGGTGGAAGAGCAGTTGACCCGATAATTTTCCATTTCGATGTTAGACGATACGCCGAATTCCAATCCAAACGAAACGCCTGATACTCGTCAAGCGATGAATCAGTCCGCGGAATCCATTTCTCTGGAGGATGCGCAGTCAATGGTAGATAGCTGGATTAAAACCGTTGGCGTTCGATATTTCTCCGAACTCACCAATACCGCCGTCCTGATGGAAGAAGTAGGCGAGTTGGCCCGGTTGATGTCGAGGAGCTACGGCGACCAATCCTTTAAATCCGGAGAAAAACAAGGGCCTGAAGCGCTCGCCGATGAAATGTCGGATGTGCTATTTGTACTAATCTGTTTGGCCAATCAAACTGGGGTGGATTTGACCCAAGCGTTTCATCGGGGGATGGAAAAGCGGACGATTCGTGACGCGGATCGACATAAAAGCAATCCGAAGTTGGGTTGATTGCGCAGGGCAAAAGGAAAACAAAGCGGCGATTTAATCGTTAACTTTGCATTGCCGTGACAAATTCTACCATTAGTTCCCGAAAGTTAGACCACATTCAATTGGCTTTTGAAGCGCAGTTGAGCGACGTGGATCGAAGGTTTTATTACGAACCTATGTTGGCGGCGCATCCCAATTTGGATGTGATTCCCAAGATTGAGGTAGCTGGCGCTGTGATGCTTGCTCCCATTTGGATCAGCAGTATGACAGGCGGCGCTGAGTTGGCCGGAAAAATCAATTTATTATTGGCCGAAGCATGTAAAAATCATGGTTTGGGTATGGGCCTAGGCTCGTGCAGGCCAGTCCTTGAAAATTCCGCTTATTCGAACGATTTTGATATCCGCAAACACATTGGTGAACAGCCTTTGTTTGCCAATTTAGGTATTGCTCAAATTGAAGAATTGATTGCTTCAAATCAATTGCAAAAGCTCATCGACATGGTGAATCGCTTGCAGGCCAATGGTTTGATTATACATGTCAATCCTCTACAGGAATGGATGCAACCCGAAGGGGATCGATTTGAGTTATCGCCTTTAGAAACGGTAAAGCGAGTTTTGGATGCAGTGAATTTTCCTATCATCGTAAAAGAGGTAGGTCAAGGCTTTGGTCCAAAGAGCTTGGAGGCGTTGCTTCAGTTGCCGTTGGAAGCCTTGGATTATGGCGCTTTTGGCGGGACCAATTTTAGTAAATTAGAGAACTTACGTCGTGAATCGTTGGAAAGAGGTTTGCTTGAGCCAGTTCAGCATGTGGGACATACCGCAGAAGAAATGACGCCTTGGGTAAATTCGATTGCTGCAAAATTGGGCAATAAGGTCCAGTGCAAACGAATCATTGTATCGGGTGGGATTTCAAATTTCTTGGATGGATTTTACCACTTGGAGAAATTGCAGATGCCATCATTGTACGCCCAAGCATCGCCTTTTTTAAAGTACGCATTAGAAGGGGAAGACGCTTTAAATCAATTTGTTGAGGCACAAGTTAAAGGCTTGGCTTTGGCATATAACTATTTAACTTTGAAAGAGAACGCATGATTAAACCGGTCAAAGGATTTAGCAAACTAAGCAAAGAGGCCAAAATACAGTGGCTGGTAAATAACTACACTTCAGACGCTTCATCCACCATGGAAATGTTGGAGGGATATTGGCATAATCAGCCGGAGGTGCAGAAGTTGCACGATGAATTTATTGAGAACACGATCAGCAACTATTACATGCCTTTTGGTGTGGCGCCCAATTTTCTGATTAACGGGAAGATGTATGCGATTCCGTTGGCAATTGAGGAAAGTTCGGTTGTGGCGGCTGCGGCCAAGGCTGCGAATTTTTGGATTGATAGAGGCGGATTTAGGGCCAATGTGATTAGCATGGTAAAGGTTGGGCACGTCCATTTTATTTGGGAAGGTTCCAACGTGGATGCGCTATATCGCGTTTTTGAAGAGAACAAGCATCGTTTTTTTGAAAACACGGAAAGCATCACAAAGAATATGAGGGCTAGAGGTGGCGGTGTGATGAGTTTGGAATTGAAGGACAAGACAGATTTGGAACCCGGCTATTATCAGGTGGAGGCTCGTTTTGAGACTTGCGATAGTATGGGTGCGAATTTTATCAATAGCTGTTTGGAGTCGTTTGCGCAGACCTTGAAAGACTCGGCTGCTGAGCATGTTTCAGAACTTGGCGATGCTCCTTTGCAGGTGGTGATGAGTATTTTGAGCAATTTTACGCCGGAGTGTTTGGTGAGGGCTGAGGTGAGTTGCAAGATTTCAGAAATTGAGGAAGGTAGTGGCATTGGGAATCTTGAGTTTGCGGAAAAGTTTTGCAGAGCGATACGCATCGCATCGGTGGAACCCTATCGGGCGGTGACGCACAACAAGGGGATTATGAATGGGATCGACTCCGTGATTATTGCTACGGGGAATGATTTTAGGGCGACGGAGGCATGTGCACACGCGTATGCAGCGAAAGATGGGAAATATACAAGTTTGACCCATGCGTCGGTTGTGGGCGATGAGTTTCATTTTTGGATTGAATTGCCTTTGAGTATCGGTACGGTGGGCGGAATTACCAATTTGCATCCCATGGTACGATTTGCACATGAGTTATTGGGGTATCCATCGGCCAATGAATTGATGCAGATAACTGCGGTGGCTGGTTTAGCGCAGAATTTTAGTGCGGTTCGATCTTTGATTACTTCGGGGATTCAGAAGGGCCACATGAAGATGCATTTGCTGAATATTTTGAATCAGTTGGAGGCTACAGGCGCGGAGAAGGAAGAAATCGTTGCGCATTTTAAGGATAAGGTGGTGAGTCATTCAGCGGCGGTGGAGGCATTTATGCGGGTGAGGGGTTTGGCTGCGGGGGCTTCAAATAAAAATAATTAAGACTATTGAAATCGTACTTTTCACCTGGTAAAATCCTGCTTTGCGGCGAATACGCTGTCACGGTTGGTGTTGAGGCTTTGGCGATTCCTGTCGTGCCCGGTCAGTGGATGTATGTTTGGGAATTTGATTCTCCCGGCGGCGGCGATCGTTTGATTTGGGAGGCCAAGGAGAAAAATGGTAACACATGGTTGAATGAGAGTTTCGCGTTGCCATTGGAAGTGATGGAAGCGGAGGCGGAAAAGTCGAGCGAGCGAGATCGTTCTAGAGAGCTACTTCATTCGATGCTTTCTATGGTCGCAGAGGGGTTTTGGAAGCTAGGTAAATCTTATCGTATAGAAACCCAATTGGAGTTTGAGCGCAGCAGCGGTTTGGGTAGTTCCAGTACGATGGTAGCTAACTTTGCGAGATTCGCGGGACTTGATGCGCAGATAGTGCAGCAAAAGGTGTTTGGTGGCAGTGGCTATGATGTGGCCGTGGCTGAGTTGGGCAAAGGATTGGTTTTTTGGAAAAATGGGGAGGTTGCGAATTGGGATAAATGGAGTTTGTCATCCGACCTTACGAGTAAATGGAAAATCGTTTTCTTGGGCCAAAAGCAAAATAGCAGAAGTGCGTTGAGCGATGTGAAAGCCAAGCTAGCTGCGATGAAAAATGATGATTTCTTGATGCATCAGTTGCAACAAGTGTGTGCTGCGGTTAAATTGGCCAATCAGGTGCCGATGTTAGAGGCGGGACTAGAGATGTGGCAAGCCATTTTGGCGATGAGCTTGGAACTTGAGACGCCATACCAGCATTTTAAATTTCAACCCATAAAAGGGGGTTTGTGTAAGTGGTTGGGCGCTTGGGGTGGAGATATGTTATTGATTAATGATGTTTTTGCCGAGAGCGAGCAAGATGCATTGAAGAAATTCCAAATGGTTTCTTGGAATGATATTGTTTTGAATCAAAGGACTTTTTAAATTGAGGCAAATGGATAATTATGTGACATCGATTCGTGTGGGTTACCAGTGTCCATCGAACATCGCTTTGGTGAAATATTGGGGCAAGAAAAACGGTGGGGTGCAACTGCCAGCCAATCCAAGTATCAGTTGGAGTTTGGGTGATTTGTATGCGAGTACCGTAATTGAGCTCCTGCCTAGGAATCTTGACCAAGCATTTGTATTTACTTTGGCCGGTGAGCCAAAACCGTCGTTTGAGCCTAAAATTGCCAATTTTTTGACAAAAATAGCATCAGACTGTCCGTGGTTGTCGGACTATACGTTATTGATCGATTCGCAGAATAATTTTCCTCACGGTACTGGAATTGCCAGCTCTGCCGCAGGGTTTGGTGCCTTGAGTTTGTGTTTGGCGCATATCGAACAGTTGCTTTTGGACGATGCTTCCTTGCAGACGGAGGTTGGCGGAATGAATTTTTGGCAACGTTCCAGTTATCTATCGCGCATAGGTTCTGGCAGCGCTTGTCGTTCCATGTTCGCTAAACCCGCAATTTGGGGTGAGACGCCAGCATCCAATGGCAGCAGTGATTTATTTGCGGTTGAAATAGATGCCGATGTCCATCCGAGTTTGTCGGATTGGAAAGATGTGGTTTTGATAGTTGACGATGGCGAAAAGTCGGTGAGTAGCACGGCCGGACATGCATTGCTGACGAATCATCCCTATGCCGAAGCGCGGTTTGGTCAGGCGCAGAAGAATTTAGTAGGCATCGTATCGTCGATGAAAAATGGCGATGTGAAATCGTTTATCGAAATTGTTGAATCGGAGGCCTTGCAATTGCATAGCATGATGATGACATCGATTCCGTATTATGTGTTGATGCGACCCAATACCTTGGCGATTATCGAAGAAATATGGCGTTTCCGCGAACAATCGGGCCTGTCGATTTGCTTCACCTTAGATGCCGGGGCCAATGTGCACTTCCTTTACGACGCAAACATCGAAGAGACGGTGATGAACTTTGTGAATAATACATTGTTACAATATTGCAAAAATGGGCAGTATCTTTGTAGTGATACGGGGAAACGCCCCAATCAAACAGTATAAATGGGAGAAATAATTAAGGACTCACTCTATTACGCCAAGATTCTCTTGTTTGGCGAATATGGTATCATCGAAAATTCGATGGGTTTGAGTATCCCTTATCATTTTTTTAAAGGCAATTTTGATTTTGCGACGGAGCCCAATGAAGTGCAGAAGGATTCCAATGAAAGCATCAAACAGTACGTATCTCATTTGGAGTCGTTGCGCAATGCCGGTGATCTTCCTTGCGCTATAGATTTTGTTCAGTTGCACTCGGATATCAATTCGGGTTTGTATTTTGATAGTAGTATCCCTCAGGGTTTTGGCGTGGGTAGTTCGGGTGCTTTGGTGGCTGCTCTGTATGCCAAGTATTCAGTATCGCCATTGAATCAGTCGGATGTGATGGTTGGCGATAATTTGAAGAAGCTTAAGTCGACTTTGGCCACTATGGAGTCGTTTTTTCACGGAAAAAGCTCTGGTTTAGATCCTCTTATTTGTTACTTAAATTTGCCGATTCTTATTAAAGGTCAGGGCGATTTGGGTACTGTAGGCATCCCAACGGAAAATGCAGAAGGCAAGGGTGCTATCTTTTTGATGAATTCGGGGTCGCCAGGAAAAACCCAAAATATGGTTTCGATATTCTTGAATCGTTTAAAGGACGATGGATTTAGGAATATGGTGAAGACTCAGTTGAAGAAGCAGAACGACGACTGTGTGACATCGTTCTTGAAAGGAGATATTTCTCAATTGTTTGGCCATTTGAAGGGCCTGTCGCAGTTGTTGTTAGATAATTTTAGACCTATGATTCCTGATCATTTTGAGAAGGTATGGCG
>JBEGUW010000115.1:0-13324 GCA_041178665.1 Bacteroidota bacterium | reverse complement strand
AGCCGCCTTTAACATTTCCTCGCCTAGTGTAACAAATTCGGCCGACTTCATTCTGTGCACGGTTTCAATGGTGTTGATGCCCAACTGCCATGCCATGTCTTCATAACTTTTCATTTCCATGCCGCAATCTCATAAGAAGGCATAAAAACAGTTGTGCCCGAAACGGATATAAACGTTTATATCCGTTTCGGGCACAACCCTATAAATTCGTAAATATTACTTCAATATATCACGAGAAATAACCACGCGCTGAACTTCGCTGGTTCCCTCATAAATCTGTGTAATCTTGGCATCGCGCATCATTCGTTCTACGTGATACTCTTTCACATAGCCATAGCCACCGTGAATCTGAACAGCCTCAACCGCCGTCTTCATAGCCACCTCAGAAGCAAATAATTTCGCCATAGAACTCGCACGATCATAGTTCATGTGCTGATCCTTCATCCAAGCCGCCTTCAAACACAACAAACGCGCTGCCTCAATCTCAGTAGCCATATCCGCCAATTTGAATGCAATGGCTTGGTGATTCTTGATCTCAGTACCAAATGCTTTGCGCTCTTTTGAATATTTCAACGACAACTCATAGGCACCACTCGCGATACCCAAAGCCTGCGCAGCAATTCCAATTCTTCCACCACTCAAAACCTTCATTGCAAACTTGAAGCCGAATCCGTCTTCACCAATACGATTCGCTTTTGGAACTTTTACGTCTTGGAACATAATGCTATGTGTATCACTACCACGAATACCCAGCTTGTCTTCCTTCTTTCCTACTGTAACGCCATCCCAAGCTTTCTCTACGATAAACGCGTTGATACCCTTGTGCTTTTTTTCGACATCCGTTTGAGCAATTACCAAATAATAACTCGCTGAATTTCCGTTGGTGATCCAATTTTTTGTGCCATTCATCAAGTAATAATCCCCCATATCAACCGCAGTTGTACGTTGACTTGTAGCATCGCTACCCGCCTCTGGCTCACTCAACAAAAACGCTCCGATTTTCTGACCGCTTGCTAGCTCAACCAAATATTTCATTTTCTGCTCTTCGTTTCCATACTCCTCTAAACCCCAACATACCAAAGAGTTATTTACACTCATACAAACACTCGCAGAAGCATCCACCTTTGAGATCTCCTCCATCGCCAAAACATATGAAATGGCATCCATTCCGCCACCACCGTATTTGGGGTCAACCATCATGCCCATAAAGCCCAATTCACCCATTTTTTTGATTTGCTCGTAGGGGAATCTTTGCTCGTTATCGCGCTCAATTACACCCGGTAATAATTCCGTCTGAGCAAAATCACGTGCCGCTTGCTGAACTGCCAAATGCTCTTCGCTTAATTCAAAATCCATCATATTTTTTTTATTTATAATTACAAAATTAATTCAATTACTGATTGTCCCGCCACTCGTAAACCCATTGGGCTTGTATCATTTCTAAATGACCTTCGTTGCTTTCTTCTCGGGTGCCAGCAAAATTGGGCGTCTCTAATACCCACTCTAACAAATCCGTAAAACGGATTCTGTAAATTTTCGCCTCGTTAAAATCATCGCCAAATCGCTCGTAAAGCTTCATCGCAATGTCCTCATAATCTGTCCATTGAATCGGTGGTTCGTACATTCTCTTCGTTATTAGTGTCCTATGATTCCGCTTTGATCTGGCACAATGACAACCAAGTCGCCATCACCAGACAGTCTACATTGACAAGCCAATCGGCTATTATATTTAGGGTCCCTTGCGCGATCCACGTATTCTTCCTCGCGGTCACTCATCTCCGGTAAAAATTCCTCGCCCTGCTCAACATAAACATGGCAAGTACTACAACCGCAAACCCCGCCACAATTGTGATTTAGGTGTATATCATGATCAAGCGCCACATCTAAGATAGATTCGCCCTCAAACATTTTCACCTCCATCGATGTACGATTTTTCTCTTCAAATTGAAATGTAATCTTGGCCATATCAAGTGCGAAATTAATACTTCGCAACCGCATTGCTTCACCAACTTGTGGAAATAGTACGACCAATTTTTGTATCTTTGTAACCTCGTTCTATGATATCAAGAAGATTGGTGCGCATCAAAGCCCTTCAGGCACTTTACTCCTATCAACAAGGAGGAAACACGGACAACGTTTCGTTGCAGAATCTTACCCCCACGCAACAAGAACATTATCAAAATACCCTGGCTAATCTAAACGATAGCATCAATCAGAGTTACGATTTTTTCCTTTTCCTTCTCGATTTGCCGTTTCAACTTTCAACCTATTTGTTGGAAAAACAAACTTTGGAGAAATCCAAGTTTTACCCCGATCAACAAAAAATTCGCGACTTGTCAATTCTCGACAGAATGCCGCTGGTTAAATACTTACATCGCGCCGTTGAAGACAATAAGCGTAAGCAATTTCCTTTCGATTGGAGCGAACTCGTTGGTCAGTACGATCAATACTACGAATGGATGCAAACATGGGAATTCGTCCGCGATATTAATATTTTCGATGCCCCCACCTTCCAACAACAGCAAGCTTTTCTCGAAGAATTCTACGCCAATTTGTTTGAAACCAAAGAGTCGTTCTTCGATGATTTAAACGATTATTATTCTGGTTGGTCAGACGACGAACTTTATACTACTCGTGAAATTGAAAAAACAATTCAAAGCGCCAAAGAGAATGGTGTTGTGCCCGTTCCCGAGAAACCTACCTACAGTTCAGAGGAGATTGAAATGGCAAATCAGCTGTTCACCACTACCTGCAAAAACAGTAAAGTCTACGAATCGCAAGTCGCCGAAATTTCCGACAACTGGGACCCATCAAGGATTGCGATTATGGATCTGCTCATTATTAAACTTACGCTCACCGAGTTTCTTCATTGCCCCACAATTCCGGTTAAAGTAACCATCAACGAATATTTGGAAATTACCAAAAATTACAGCACACCAAATAGTTCTCGATTTGTAAATGGCGTACTCGACAAACTGCGAATTGTAATGGAATCTCAAGGGCTCATTCAAAAGAGTGGCCGCGGGCTACGCGATAAATAATCGCGTTTATTTGTAAATTGTTCTAGAATAATCAGATCTATTTCCGATTGCCCAAAGACCTAGCCATCAAGGCTTCGTGTATCATCAATACTTGTTCTTGCAACAATACATTGCCATCATTGTTGATCAAATAGTCGCATCGTTTTGCCCAATCCTCCTGCGGCATCTGTGACTGAATTCGGAGTTTAACGGTTTCCTCGCTCCCCCCGTCTCGGTCAATTACCCTTTTCAACCGCAACGACAGTGGCGCCATCACTCCAATAACCAAATCCACCGTTTTGTCGGCCCCAGATTCAAATAAAATTGCCGCCTCCTTAATCACGTAAGATTTCCCCAATGCCCTTTTTTCATCGCACCAATCCTTAAAGTCAGTGAACACACGTGGGTGAACCAGTGCATTTAAAGCCTCGCGTAAATTGGGATCGCGATAAATCGCATCAGATAAAACCTGTCGAACCAATTCGCCGTTGCTGTCATAAGAAGCATCGCCAAAGAGATTTAAAACACCTTCCTTTAATTGAGAATCCGTTTGATACAAACGCTTTGCCATTGCATCGGCATAATATACGTCAATACCCAACCCCTCAAAGATTTTACAAACAGTGGTTTTACCACTGCCAATGTTTCCGGTGACACCAACGGCCAGCAAAAGCGGGATTATTTTACGTCGTCCGACGCGGTTTGTGGGTACGCAGCTTGGGTATACTCCATGCTAACGGCAGATTTTTCAATTTTTGCTTTGCCCTCTTCCATGTCGATCACAAAATGTGTATCCGCAATCACGCCAATCTTACCATGGATACCACCCGTAGTTACGATGCGGTCGCCCTTTTTTAAGCCCTCCATATACGTTTTGGCTTTCTTTTGCTTGCGCATTTGTGGCCAAATCATAAAAACAAAAAATACGGCCATAATGAGTAACATCATTACCATTTGTGATCCGCCGCCTGATTGTGCTTGTAGTATATTCATATTGATTTTTTTTAATGTGCATGTTCATCGCTACCGCCATTCAATTCCTCTTCAGAAACAGAACCCGCGGGTGCAATTACATTGGCTTTAAACTTTAACACCACCTCCGTGGTTTTACTATTTTCGAACTGAACCGTGATGCTCTTTTCGTTTAAAATACCTGCCGGTCCGCCACGAGAAGAACTATTAAATGTTGCAGTAACTTTTCCTGTTTTCCCCGGAGCAATCACCTCGTGAGTATATTCCGGAGTGGTACAGCCACATTGAGCCGTAACATTAGAAATACTCAAAGGCGCCTGTCCAACATTCGTAAAAACATACGTGTGCTGAACCATTTCACCATCCTTCACATCGCCAAACATAAACGAAGTGTCCTTAAATCGAACATCGCCCAATGGACCCTTATGTGTGTTTTTGGGTTGATCCGCAGTGGCCGTATTATTCTCGATATCTTCCGCCTCGAATTCGCTTTGACCGCAAGAAAACAACGCCAACGAAACCACCGCTACAGATAAAAATAATTTACGCATATTCAAAAGTAACAACTTGATAGTTAATCTCTAAAACTGGGTTTCCTTTTATTCAAAAATGCATCCGTTCCCTCCTTAAAGTCTGCGGTTTCAAATGCCTCTCCAAATTCGTAGATTTCACGCTGCATCCCGTTCACATTCGGACGGAAATAATCATTTACGCATTTTATCACCTTATTTACCGCACTTGGGCTCTTTCCGATGATTTTTGACATCAACTTCTTGCTTTCTTCTAACAACTCGGCTTGATCAACCACCTTGTTTACCAAACCCAAGCTCAACGCCGTTTGGGCATCGATTGCGTCGCCAGTTAGCAACAACTCCAACGCCTTGCCTTTCCCAACTAGTTGAACCAAACGCTGAGTTCCGCCATATCCTGGAGGAACGCCCAAATTAACTTCAGGCTGACCAAACTTGGCGTTGCTACTCGCGATTCGCAAATGACAAGCCATCGCCAATTCACAACCACCACCCAAAGCAAAACCATTCACCGCCGCCAACACAACCTTAGTTCCGTTTTCGATGGCATTCATCACATCGTGTCCATCCGCACTCATTCTGGTCGCCTGCTCAATGTTGAAATGAACAAACTCCGAAATATCAGCACCTGCAGCAAAAGCCTTCTCGCCCATCCCCGTCAAAATCATCCCGTGGACATCCGAATCGCTCTGAGCCTCGTCAACCACCTGCTTAATTTCGTTCAAAGTTTCCAAAGTAAGCGCGTTCAATTTGCTTTCGCGATTAATCCGAATGATTAAAATATGATCCTCAAGAGAGGTTAAAATATTATTATACGCCATGTTTATATTCTTAATTGCGGTTTTCTGATGCCCAATTTTCTATGTATGATGCGATTTCTCCCATACTCGTTCCCGGAGGAAACAACTTCGCAACACCAATGCCGTTCAACGCCTCAACGTCAGCATCGGGAATGATCCCTCCGCCCGTCAGCAAAACATCGTCCATGCCCTTGTCTTTCATCAAATCCAATATTCTTGGAAATACCGTGTTGTGTGCCCCCGATAAAATGCTAACACCAATGGCATCAACATCCTCTTGCAGCGCGGTTTGAACCACCATTTCCGGCGTCTGACGCAACCCAGTATAAATCACCTCCATGCCCGCATCCCGCAATGCCGTTGCAATCACCTTTGCGCCACGATCGTGACCGTCTAAGCCAACCTTTGCAATCAACACCCTAATTGGTCTGTTTAATTTATTACCCATGGTTTTTGATACAACAAAAATACATATTCACGGCCGTTCTGTCACCAATTCTCCACCCACATAATAAACCACGTTTTTACTCGTGTCGATTTTTAGACAAACGTCAAGGTCCGCTTCCGCATGCATGCTCTGAAAACGCTGAACATGATTCGCATCAGACAGAAAACCAGCGACATCCGTTTTTGCTTGATTCCACAAATGAATCGCAGCCCTAGTAGCATCGTCGGATACCTTAACACCCATTTGCGCCAAACTCGCCGCCATCGCACCGGCTAACAATGTGTCTTCTAAATTAAAAAAGCCCTTCCAGCCCGAACAAAGCAAATAAATATCACCCTCTTCGTTCATCAACGCATCGCAAGTAACAGCGCAATTTAAAAAGGCCCCAACGTAAACACTTTTTGCCATTTGACATAAACTTAGAGCATGCGTACCATTGGTGGTTGTCATAACGACTGACTTGCCTCCCACTTTGTCTATCGTAAATTCTTGAGGCGAGTTGCCAAAATCAAAACCCTCTACCTTAAAGCCATTTCTCTCGCCAGCCATCAAACAACCTTTTTCGCCCCATGCCCTTGCCTCGTCAAGACTTGCAACCGGAATCACCCGCTTGGCACCATTCTCCAACATAACAACCATGCTCGTTGTAGCCCGAAGGACATCAATCACAACAACCTGTTTCTGCACTACCGCATCGGCGTACAAAGAAAATAATTCAGGGGTTAAAATCGTATAAATGTTCTTCATGTGTTTGTGTAATTCATTGCAAAACCCGCCCCCAATGTGCAGTACTGAAGGATCCCCTCCACGGCCCGCGGAATTGTTAAACCCAATGCTGCCATTTCTTCTTCCTTCCAAGTACCCAAAACAAAGTTCACTTGTTCGCCTGTCCTAAAATCACTGCCGATTCCAAATCTCAGCCTAGAATAATTCTGCGTGCTTAAGCTCGCTTGCACACTCTTTAGGCCGTTGTGTCCGCCATCGCTGCCCTTGGTTTTGAGCCTCAATTTCGCCAATGGCAACGCCAAATCATCGGTAACAACCAAAACATTTTCCAATTTGATTTTCTCCACCTGCATCCAGTAGGAAACCGCCTTACCGCTTAAATTCATGTAGGTATTGGGCTTCAACAAAATGAGCTTCCTCCCCTTGTGCGATACCTCGCAAATCCAACCGTGCTTTACCACATTCCAACTTCCGTCAAACTTTTTGGCCAATTGATCTACCACGTCAAACCCAATGTTATGTCGAGTTTTTTCGTACTCTTCACCAATATTTCCCAACCCTATGATTAAATATTTCATGGTTTTTCTCTCTTTACTTTTGGGCGATAACCCTGGTTTGATTGCTCAAAACTGTTGCTCGTCGTGCCGGAATAATTGCACTAACGGCCCCAAGTGCGACATTTAGAATCAAAATTAACACTATATCCGCGGAACGCAATTCAACCGGGTAAGACATATTAAAACTTCCCTGCGTTTGAATAATCCCTGTTTTTTGCTGGACAACAACCAACAACACACCCAATCCTATTCCTATCAAACTGCCACAAATACTAACCCAAACCCCCTCCCAAAACACAATCCATCCCACCATTGATTCTTGCATTCCCAAATTTCGAAACAAAATAAAATCATTCCGCTTGTCCAATACCATCAACGTGAGCGCCCCCACCAAATTGAAGGAAATTAGCATCAAAACAAAAGTCAGAATCGCAAACGAAATCCACTTTTCTGTATTAAACATTTTATACATTATCGGGTGCTGCTGCTGCTGATTGAAAACCTTGAGCTTGCTGCCAACCAAACCTTGAAGTTGCTTCTGCAAATCCAACATTTTACCATTTCGCACCCTTATTCCAGCCTCAACCCTAACCTCCAATGCTGTCGCCTCTTTTTTCGGGTCCAAATCGTACAGATAACCCGCGTCCTTGGCCGAAATAAAAACCGTATGGTCGTTCTCTTCTTCTGGCAACTGAACAATGGCCGACGGTATAAAGATTTGCGTTTTTAATGCATCCGCACTGTGAATACCCGACGCTTTGTCCACCACCAACAACGATATCGGCTCATCTATTTTTCCTACCCCCAGCCTATATACTAGGCCCTCCGACAAAATCGCCATCGACGAAACACCGCCCAAAGAATCGCGTTGTGCATCGTATAACATCGGTTTTCCCGCCGTAATCAAAGAATCCATTTGAATACGCTTAAAAAAATACTCGTCAACCCCAACCACCTTACACACCGTTTGCTGGTCGCCATATTGCAAAATCGACTTCCCCTCTAACGTCCTCGATACGACCTCAATGCCAGGCGTTTTTCTCAATTTTAATAGTGTTTGGTCTGAAATCTCTATCGACTTTCCCTTCACCGCCGTGATTTTAAAATCAGGATCCGACTTTTGATACGATGAAAAAATGGACGATTCAAAGCCATTCAAAGCGCTCATCAAAACTACCAACGCTAGAGCGCCAACGGAGTAACCCAACAAGGAGATGCCCGTAATTATGTTGACAACGGTTGGGTTGGATTTGGAGAAAAAATATCTACGCGATATGTGAAACGATAGTTTGATGCTATTGCTTGATTTTATTCACAACAAATATCCATCAAAAATCTATTCGTTGTCGGTTTTGGGTGTATTCAACGTTTTAAGCAACTCTTCCATTTTGGTTACATAATCCAATGTATCGTCCTCATAGAAGTGTACCTCTGGCATTTTCTTCACACTGTTTCTCAACCTTTGTGCCAGCGCATGTCGGATTTCTTTGTTACACGCATCCAACTGAGCCATAATCGCAGCCCTGTTTGGATTGTTATAAAGACTCAAATATACTTTTACATGACCCAAGTCTGGGCTTACCAGCACATTGCTAATCGTAACAAATGCGCCCCCGAGCCAATCGTTCTTTTTGATGTTGAACAATTCACTCAAATCACGTTGAACCTGTTTTCCGAATTTCTCCTGTCTCAATCCCATATCGCAAAGATACAACCCATATTACATCAAAAGCGCACGCAGGGCAAGCTCATACCCTCCGAGACCCAAACCCGAAATCATTCCCTTGGCCGAACCCACCAACAAGTCCGTATGGCGCTCAACTTCACGGGAATATATGTTACTAATATGAACCAGCACAACCGGTTTACTTATCGATTTTATCGCATCGGCAATAGCTAGGCTAGTGTGTGAATATGCCGCCGCGTTTAGAACAATACCCGTGCAAGACTCCGATTGCCCCGCGGACTGAATCATATTGACAATCTCCCCCTCAACGTTGCTTTGATTATAGCCAATTTCAACCCCAGTATAACGAGCGCGCAGTCCAACCAAAAAATCTTCAAACGTTTGATCTCCATATACCGCCGGCTCACGAGTACCCAACAAATTTAGATTGGGCCCATTGATGATTTCTATTTGCACCATAACACAAAGGTAGCACGGGAAAAGTTTTTCAACGACTTCACTTTTTATTCAAGATTTTTGCAACAGAAACAATGAATAAACCTTTAGTCTTAATTACGGGGGCAACCGGCTTTTTAGGTTCACACCTCAGTTGCCTGCTATTGAAACAAGGCTATCGCGTCGTGGCCCTGAGAAGAAATCCCAATTCAGAAGGTCTTTTTAAATGGGTTCATGAATTTTATCAATTGCCATCAAGCTACCAACCCACGTGGATCACGGGCGATATTTTAAATGTGGATGACATCATTCCCGCCCTCGATGGTGTTTCCGTTGTGTTTCATTGCGCCGCGTTGGTTTCGTTTGCCAAAAAAGACAATCAGCGACTCATGGAAAACAACGTGATTGGCACGCGTAATATGGTAAACGCCTGTTTAAAAACGGGTGTGAAACAGTTCGTTTATGCTAGTTCTGTTGCCGCTTTGGGAAGAGCCACCGGCGACGATGATCCAATTACCGAAAACTCGGTTTGGACGGAAAGCAAATACAATAGTCGCTATGCAGTAAGCAAATACTTGGCAGAGCAAGAAGTTTGGCGAGGACAGGAAGAAGGCCTTCAAATAACAATGGTAAATCCAGGCATTATTTTGGGTTATGGCGATGGTAATTCAGGGTCAAACGAAATCTATCACATGATTCAAAAAGGCCAGCCGGTCTATCCCGTTGGAAGCAATGGTTTCGTGGGCGTTGAAGACGTTGCCAAAATGATGCTGTTTTTGTTCGAAAACAACCATTGGGGCAAACGGTTTCTCTGCGTTGCCGAAACAATCGAATACAAAAAATTATTCTTTCAACTGTGCGAAGCAATGGGACAAAAACCACCTCGAATCGCCCTAGATGGCGGGGTGCTTTGGCTAGCGTATCGGTTGGCACGTACTGCCGAATTTTTTAAAATCCCTTTTCCTATTCCCTCCGATAATATCATTACATCGTCCAAGATGAGCGTTTATCAAAGCATCAACCAAGACCTTTTGGATGGATTTCAATACACACCCATTCGTGCCGTAAATTATTATGCACTTTTAGCCCTTGGGCTTCTACATAAAGACTTAATCAACCAAAACAATTAATACCTTTGCAAACAATGAAATTTGGCGTTGTAATTTTTCCTGGATCAAACTGTGATAACGACCTAATTAAGGTTTTACAAACATACACGGCCCAACCCGTTTTGAAGCTTTGGCACAAAGACACCGACACCGAGGGTTGTACACATATTTTTATTCCTGGTGGGTTTTCTTATGGGGATTATCTCAGAAGTGGCGCCATCGCTAAGCTTTCTCCTATGATGCAAAGCATTGCTCAACACGCCGCAAACGGAGGTTTTGTTTTAGGGATTTGTAACGGCTTTCAAATTTTGTGCGAAAGTGGTTTGTTGCCCGGAGCTCTGTTGCGAAACACCAACATGAAGTTCAATTGCAAAAACGTTTTTTTAACACCCGGAAATACGGATTTGGTCGCCACCCAAAACATCCAAGACAACCAAGTTTTATGTGTTCCTATTGCACACGGCGAAGGTCGTTTTTACTGCGATGCGGAGACGCTTAAATCTATCGAGGACAATGGTCAGGTCTTTTTTAGATATTGCGACGAACAAGGAAACGTGACAAATGAATCCAACCCCAATGGATCAATAAACAATATCGCCGGTATCTGTAACGCGGGTAAGAACGTGTTTGGTATGATGCCCCACCCCGAACGCTGTGCAACAGGCTATCTCTTAAACACAGATGGCAAATTGGTGTTCGATAGCTTTATTTTGGGCGCTAGCGTCATTGCCTAGTTTAAACACGCCTTACCGGAAGGGGCTGCCCTTTTTTAAACCGGTTCTAATAATTGGTACCTGTGTCTTTCTCCGCCCAATTTGTTTATCGGATTTTCTGACCTTTTGGTCTTTGTTTTCGTTTTTATTACAACATTTTGGGGGTTCTGTGCGTCTAGAGTGTATTAGCAATTATCCACTCGGCAGATTATGAAGACAGCAATTAAACACCACGGCAAAGGATTACCAATTCGTAAGATTATTCCTAGACAACACACAGACCGTGGGGCTTCACAAAGTGCCGCCGGCGTTTAAATTTGAGTTTCTTTCAGCCGCTCTGCATTTTCCGCCACCTGAAGAGCATTTAAAATTTCTTGAATATCCCCGTTTACTATCGCAGATAAATTATACAACGTTAACCCAATGCGGTGGTCAGTCACTCTACCCTGCGGGTAATTATAAGTTCTCACCTTTGCGCTTCTATCACCCGTACTTACCAATGTTTTTCTTCTAGACGATATTGCTTCGATGTGCTTGGCGTATTCAATCTCATACAATTTCGTCGCCAACATTTTCATTGCCTTTTCCCTATTTCCCAGCTGATTTCTTTCGGTCTGACAAATAACGACCAAACCCGTGGGAAGGTGTGTCAGTTGAACCTTGGTTTCCACCTTGTTTACATTCTGTCCCCCAGCGCCACCAGATCTGCTCGTTTCCATTTTAACGTCGGCTGGATTTAACTTAACATCTACCTCATCCGCCTCAGGCATTACAACCACGCTCACAGCTGATGTGTGAATCCTGCCTTGGCTTTCTGTCGCCGGAACACGCTGTACGCGATGTACGCCACTTTCGTATTTTAAAATGCCATACGTGCCTACGTTAGGTACTTCAAAAATCACCTTGCTATATCCACCCGCAGTGCCTTCTGTTTCGTCGACAACATTAATTTTCCAGCCCTGATTTTCACAATATCGCTGATACATCCTAAAGAGATCACCAGCAAAAATACCCGCCTCATCACCACCGCTTCCAGCACGAATTTCTACTACCGCCGGCTTCGCGTCTTCGGGGTCTTTTGGCAAAAGTTGAATTCTAATCACCTCTTCCAGTGGTCCCAACTTGGGCTCAATTTCATCGAGCTCTTCTTTGGCCATATCCCGCAACTCCTTATCCTTTTCGTTTTTTAATATGTCTTTGGCCTCAACGATGCGATGAAAAAGATTTTTATATTCAAAATACGATTCTACTATTTCCTCCAGGTCTCTGTATTCCTTGTTGAGCTTAGTAAATCGCTGAATATCACTAGAAATTTCAGGACTACTCAAAAGCAATTCTATTTCTTTGAAATGCGCGTATACTGCCTCTAGTTTTTCTAACATTTTAATTCAATCCTTTCAACTTGTGCTCTCCTTAATAAAATCGGAATTATGAAACCCAGTCTTTGAGGCGCAACTCAACGCCATCGTATTCCGCGTATTGACTCCCGTGTAACCACTCTCCTAGGTTGATGTATCGAATACCATCACCCAAGTCTATATCCAAAACCAGGTGTCGATGCCCAAAAATGAAATATTTCGGCTTTTGCATCTTACAATTCAATAAATACTGTTTGCAAAATTGCGTTAAATGCTCTTTTGAATCCCCGAGGTAATTGTCTTCTTTCGGATTCTGTGCCAAACGACTTTTTTTACTTAGTCTTTGAGCAAATGCAACCCCAATTCCAGGGTGGATCATGGCAAACGCTTTTTGAGCAATTTTTGATAAAAAAACCTTCTTTAACCATTTATATCCCGCATCACCAGGACCCAACCCATCACCATGGTGTAAATAGCAAATGTCATTGCCGAGTTCTATCGTAAGTGCCTCTTTAACCACAATTACGCCACATTCCGTTTCTAGATATTTTCCGACCCATAAATCATGGTTGCCCGGAAATAAGTAAACTGGGATTCCAGCATCGGTAAGCTGACTAATCGCCCCCAAAAATCTTACAAATCCTTTTGGAACAACTGTTTTATACTCGAACCAAAAATCAAAGACATCGCCCAACAAATAAACTGCAGAGGCATCCTTAGAAATAGCATTTAACCAAGATACTATTGATTTTTCCCTTTCTAAAGATCGCGCCACGTCTGGCATTCCAAGGTGGAAATCGCTGGCAAAATATATTTTTTTTTCTATTGTCAATCGATGGTGGTTTACACTCCTGAAAATTGAGATAACAAACGTTTATCGTTTACAAACAAGTCCCTAATATCATTAATACCATATTTTAACATGGTGATTCTGTCGATGCCCATTCCAAAAGCAAAGCCTGTATATTC
>JBEGUW010000114.1:0-16528 GCA_041178665.1 Bacteroidota bacterium | reverse complement strand
CACAGTATGGAAGCCTACGGAGCAATTGAAGCCCGGTAAATACACGGTGGAGATTTACTCAGAAGGATACAAAATGGGATCAACTGTTTTGGATTTGAAATAATTCAACCCAATCAGAATTTTCTGGAACCGAGTATTCTAAAAATAGAGATTATCCATCGAAAAGGGGGCCAATGGCCCCCTTTTCGATTATAGAAAACACCCCAAAAAACCACTACTACCCCCCTCATATGTCACTACAAATGACCATCACTATAGCTACTTCCCACCATCCAGCACCAACAAAGTACCACTCTTGTCTAATCTCTGCCACCCTTTCGTACTACTAGTATAATTGCCAAAAATGATGTAAATGTAAACTCCATCTGGAACCAAATCACCCATATAATACCCATTCCAAGGAACATCGATAGGCTGATCGCGAACCAGACATTCTCCCCAACGGGAATAGATGCTAAATTTGGCATCTGCAGCACAATTAAACTCAGGCTTCCAGCCATCATTCTTCCCGCTACTTGCCCTTGGTGTAAATGCATTGGGCACCCAGAAAGTGCAGTTGCACTCTCCAGACACTACATTAACCGTATCGTTGATACTCCCACAGAGATTCCAAGTTTTTAACATTTTGATCGCCGAACCAGAAACCCAACTGGTAGGCACTTTTGTACCATCTTCCCAACGATATTGGTATTTCCCCTTGCCCATTTGGGTTCCATCTAGAAATGCGTTACTTCCATTGCACAAGCTCATTTGTTTGGGCAATATAGATTTGGGCGCTGAATCCTCGGTAATCAAAAACGTGTCTCGCCAAACCCCACATCGATTTTTTACAGTATACCAATATTTACCCGACGTTACAATCTTACGCGACCAATTAACATCCCCATTTTCCCAGGCTATTGAGGTCTCAAACATAGGCATAAGATTCACCTGATACGACCAATTTCTGTAACAATAAAGAGAATCTGGCAGTTTAGAAAATTGTAAACTATCCACCCCACCAATATCAACCGTATCAATTCTACTGCCGCATTCATTATATGTTTTTACCCAAAACTGACCAGGCGAAGAAAATGTAAATTTAGACGACGTATCTCCGTTACTCCACAAATACTTGTAATTCCCGTTTAGAACATCCACCGCGAGTTTGTCTTTCCCACCCTTACAAAGAATTAAAGTTGTGGGCAATAACTTTTTGCTGTTAAAAACACAATTGTTATAACAATTTAATGAATATGAAATTGGAATTGGTTGCTGAATTAGCGTTTGACTGGTCAAACTTCCGTTGTCTTTAGTTGTGCAATTCAGGGTTTGCCTCGATAATGACATCGATTGAATTGTGGGCGCCTTTATCAAATTAATTCCGCAATTCTCGGCTTGACAAGGGTTACCAAAAATAATATTAAAATGAGGCGAAATAGACTGATCATCGATACCCACGGAGACTAGTCCACCCGAATGACTTTGACTGATACTGCTTCCTTGATGCTTGGAGGAAAAACCGTAGACATCCCAAAAAAGCCCCCCATATTTTATCAAATTCCCTGATGTATCGAGATTTAAAAAATACTCTCTCTTGTTGGCACCTAACTTAGACGACTGGCCAGAAACCCACAATTTGCCTTCATCAAACAGTAATTTATTTCCCACATCACCCCCATAACCAATAGCCTTTTGCCACAAAATTGTACCATCCATTTTCATTTTAGTGATATAACAATGTTGGCCTGATGGCGTACTTGAATAACCGAGAGTATAAATGACTTTAGAATCAGATACCAATACATCGCTAAACGTAGTAGTACTAGAAGCAGGATAATAATTACTTCGAACAAACCTCCCGGATTCAGAAATTTGCGCCATTATCGGAGAAATCCCACCACCACTAAAGGTGCACCACCCCACCAAAGTATATATCGAATCTGTTTTATCAATGGCATTAAAATGGTGCTGAGTTCCTCCAAAATCAAAATTCTTTACCCACCTTACCTTTCCTGATGAATCCAACAAAGAGGCCAATAAATTCGCTTTGCCTGTCAGCTGCATGCCAGTACCTACGACGAGTATATCGCTATTCTCATCTACGTAAATCCCTCTAAATGCATCATAAACACCTGTCTGATAGACTGGAGACTGTCGTGACCAGGCCAAATTTCCATTTTTATCTATTTTGGACAACGCCCCAAGGTCATTTGCAGAATTCACTCTTCCAGCAACCAAACAACCGCCATCTCTAGTGGGGAAAATTGGAATTGGATACCCAGTTTCTGAACTCGAAGAACCAACCGCCGTTGAAAGGATTAGCTTACCCGTATCATCAAATTTTGAAACAAAAAAATCAACATTCCCCGAAGTCTGAGTAACGAGACCCCCAACCCAATATCCGCCCGATTTGGCATACGCAACACTATAGGGGTTAATTGCACTGTAACCGTTGCCAGTGATTCGATACGTATTGTATTTCGTTCTAATTTGAGAAGTACAAATGGGTTTTTGCGCCATTAACGCGGCATTCAACAGGAATAATTGGCCTAGAATCAAAATTCGCCTCATTGAAATCATCGGAATTGCTTAGTCGAATATAGACCAAAAAAAACAAAGGGGCGTTGCCGCCCCCTAGTCTACCATATGAAATAAAAACTACAACTACTCCTTATTTGGGATTCTTTGCTTGCTCAGCAGCCAATTGTGCCAACTTCTCTTTGGCGATGGCGACCAACTCAGCGACATCAAAGTTCTCAATTACTCCGTTCCAAGTGGCTTTCGCGTTAAAGAAGTCGCCTTCCTTTTTAAACGCATCGCCCAATAATATCAGTGCTTTACCAACCCACATATCGTACCCGTTAAACTCGTCTAAGATGATGTAACAAGAGGCCTGACATGCAGCGATACTATCACGTGAATACAATAGTTCCGCCTCCAAATACTTGGCCTCTGCCGCAAAACGATTGTTCTCCTTGCTGTAAATGGCCTTTAAATCCGCCATCGCATTGTCTGTCTTGCCCGCTTTGATATCCGCCTTCACCAAAATCAACTTGGCTTCGGTGCGCAACTCTACGGGTGTGCCTTCATCTGCCAATACCTTCGCAGAAATCGTCTCTAAGCCCGCGGTATTGCCAATCTTTGCATAGCAATACATCATTGTCTTCCAACAGTTTTGCTTGGTCTGACGTGATTGTGTGATTGGCTCTAACACCTCAACATACACCAAAACCTGATCGCAGGTTGGATTCTCGCCACTCAACTTCAACACCGCCAAGGCCGCATCTTCCTTTAATTCTCCGCTATTTGCCAAGGCAACCACAGAATAATGTTTGATCGCTTCCGCCGAATTCTTCAACTCTTCGTTGGTCTGAGCCAAATAATAATGAGCCGATAAATAGAAAGACCCTTTGGGATAATCCATCAAATAGGCATCAAAACCTTTCTTAGCGACAGCAAATTCTCCTTTTTCGTAGGCGTTATAACCTGTTTCGTACATCAAACTGTCTTGATCATTGTCGGAAATTCCACCGCGATCCTTCTTCCATCGAACATACGACTTTGCATCGCCCTGCTCTGAATAGATCTTACGAACCATATCGTTGGCGGCTTGCGCTTCTGGAGTACCTGGATAATTATCGTACAGTTTACTGTAAACCTCCACCGCATTGCTCAACTTGTTGTTGTTATAATAGATCCGACCTAACGTAGCATAGGCGCGATTCGCTTTTGGGTTGGTAGGGAATTTCTGAAGAATATCGCTGTAATACTTCTCCGCTTCAGCACTTCTGCCCATAACCATGTATTCCTCAGCACACTCAAAATAAGCATCCACAACAAAACGAGAATTTGGGAAATCCGTAATCAATCGCTTCATGGTGGTCACCTTCTCCTCGCTTTTTGTCAGCAAGCCATAAATCAACCCACTTTGATACAAGGCATAATCCGCATCCGTCCCCTTTTTACCGGTTACATAAGCATAAGCCTTCACCGATTCAGTCAACTGTTTTGTCATGAAGTTACAGTCGCCCAATCGAAGATACCCATCGTGAACCATTCGCTCATCGTAACGACCTTGTGCGGCTTGGGTTGTGAAACGACTAAAATTGCTAGCTGCTTCATCGTATTTCTTCTGTTGAAACTTCATGTAACCCAAACCGTAATAGGCATAGGGATACATTTCGGTTGATGTGGCTGATGGTTGATCCAAAAAGTCTTGATAGGCTTTGGTGGCGGCAACCTCATCGCCCATGAGCATCAATGTTTCTGCTTTCCAAAATCTCGCTTGGGCGTTAAGGTCCATATTAGAACGCTTCGATGCGCATTTATCGAACAATTCTATCGCGCCTTTTAAATTGCGAGCCTTGTACAACTCCATCCCACGGGCTAGGGTTACTTTTTGATACACTTCTTCTGTTTGCGCATCCAACTCCCCCAGACCATCCAACAACGAAACCGCTTCACGATAACTATCGGTATTAATCAACAACCTCGCTTTGAGTTTGGTGGCTTCTTTCGCATTGGGGTTGTTCGGAAACAATTTCACGTATTTATCCAACAGTCCGATGCTGCCATTATCGCCCAACTGAATGGCCAATTTTGCTTGGTTAAAGAGCGCCATTTCTGCAATTGATGGATCAAACCCCGTTCGGAAAGCTTCCGCATAAGCATTCATCGCCTCGCGGTTGTTCTTTTGTTTCATCAATGCATTTCCGAGTTGGAAGCTGGCAATCTGCGACAAACTATCGCCTTCTGCGGCCACGCTGCTCAACCATTTCAAGCTACCCGCATAATCTCCAGTGCGATAAAACGAATATCCAATTTCATAACGCTCTTCCACTTTCAAGGTATCGGGAGAAAGTTCCGCCAAACGATAGGCTTCGGCAGCTTTATCAAAAGAATTCTTCCTGAAATAACACTTCCCTTTCAACCATAAAACCTGGTTCTGAGGCACTTTTTTACCCACCTTATCTAATTCGGCAATGGCAAAGTCGTAGTTGCTCATTTGGTAATGCACCTGAGCCAAGTAAAATCTCACATTATCGTACCCTTTGTCCTTGATTCGCTCAAACGCAGCAATGGCTTGTGGATAATCTCCCATCATCAAACAGGCATATCCGTAGTAGTAACTTCCCAAATCGCGATACTCTCCGGGGGCATCGGCAACCGACTTCAACACCTCAACCGCGTCCTTAAATTTCTTGGCATTAACCAAGCAAAACCCTTTTCGATAGTTCAAACGAGAGCGAAGTTCTTTGTCGATCGATTTCTCATCCACATTCTTATAATACCGCAAAGCATTTGAATATCGGGGCTTCGAATAATAGTAATCCCCCAAGGCCAAATTGGCTTCGTTGGTCTTTAAAGATCCTGGGTTTTGATCCAAAAACTGCTGTAAAGACGCCACACCATCGGTATGTTGGGCCTTAAGTTTTGAAATGGCGTAGTAGTATTCCGCCTCGGAACGCTGAGGACTATTGCCCGCTACATTCAGGTAATTCCTAAACTGCGCCACAGCCGCATTAAAGCGTCCTTCACGGTACAACTCCATCCCTCGATCATAATGGGTTTCGGGGAATTGATTTTGTTTGCCTTCCTGCCCAAACAATGGACCAAGGAGAGTCATTAACACGACATAGAATGCCAATCTCATAAACTCAAAGTTATGGGATCAAAATCCTATGGATGGTCCACCTTATTCACTTTCAGACCCACTGACGATTAGATTGTACAGTACAAAAAAAAGGGAGCCCTTGGGCTCCCTTTTTAACATCAAACTCTTATAAAATTAAGCCTTTAACACCTGCTCAACCAAAGCGGCTGCTTCGGCAAGAGTGATAGCACTAAACACCTTTAAACCGCTCTCATCGATGATGCGTTTTGCTTCCACCGCGTTGGTACCTTGCAAACGAACAATGATTGGGATTTGAACATCTCCAATTTTACGATACGCCTCAACAACACCGTTGGCAACACGATCGCAACGAACGATACCACCGAAAATATTAATCAAAATCGCTTTTACGTTAGGATCACTCATGATGATTCTGAATCCAGACTCAACCGTCTCCGCATTGGCAGTACCACCTACATCCAAGAAATTCGCTGGCTCACCACCGCTTAACTTGATGATATCCATGGTAGCCATCGCCAAACCCGCTCCATTAACCATGCAACCCACGTTACCGTCCAATTTCACGTAGTTCAAATTGTATTTACCCGCTTCAACTTCGGTTGGATCTTCTTCGGCCAAATCGCGCAATTCCAAATAGTCTTTATGGCGATACAATGCGTTATCGTCCAAATCAACTTTGGCATCTACCGCAATGATACAATCATCGGAAGTCTTCAACACTGGGTTGATTTCGAACATCGCACTGTCGGTTTCATCGTAAGCCTTGTACAAAGACGTTACAAACGTTACCATTTCTTTGAATGCCTTACCTTCTAAACCCAAGTTAAACGCAATTTTGCGCGCTTGGAAAGGCTGCAAACCTACTGCTGGATTAACCCACTCTCTGTGGATTTTCTCTGGATGTTGCTCAGCCACCTCTTCGATGTCCATTCCACCTTCTGTGGTGTAAATGATCACATTTTGCTTGGTAGCACGATCCAACAACACACTCATATAATACTCCTTAGGCTCGTTTGCTCCAGGATAAAATACATCCTGTGCCACCAATACCTTACTAACCAATTTACCTGCAGCACCTGTTTGAATGGTAACCAAAGTACCTCCCAACATGTTGGCGGCAATTTCTCCGGCCTGACCCGCATTTTTTGCCACTTGAACCCCGCGCTGTTCGCTGCCTTGGATTTTACCTTTTCCTCTTCCGCCGGCATGAATTTGGGCTTTCACCACACACCAATCAGACTGAAACTGTTCTTTAACTTTTTGGGCGGCTTCCGATGCTTGTTCGGCTGTTTCCGCTACGAATCCTTCTTGAACGGCAACACCGTACTTTTTAAGAATTTCTTTGGCTTGATACTCGTGGATATTCATGTTGTTGCGAGAATGCTAGATTATTGCGCTGCGAAAATAACTAACTTTGACCCAATTAAAGGCATTTTCATGCAATTTTAACATGGTTTTCTGTAACAACTTACATAAGCACTACGGCCCACTACATGTAGTTAAAGGCGTCAACCTTTCCATTGAAGCCGGTGAAATCCTTTCCATCATTGGCGAAAGTGGCGCAGGCAAAAGCACTTTATTGCAAATCCTAGGCACGCTCGACAAGGCCGATGAGGGAGATGTAAGCATCGATGGGGTAAACCTTTCAACGCTGAAAGGAAAACAACTCGCCCATTTCAGAAACACTTCGCTGGGATTTGTATTTCAATTCCACCAACTTTTGCCAGAATTTACCGCCCTAGAAAATGCAATAATGCCAGGCTTGATTGCAGGAATCTCCATGAGCGCCGCTGAAAAACGAGGCAAAGAACTCCTCGACTATTTTGGACTTTCCCATCGCATAGACCATAAACCCGGCCAACTATCGGGCGGAGAACAGCAACGCGTAGCCATCGCTAGAGCCCAATTCAATCAGCCCAAAGTAATTCTGGCCGATGAGCCCACCGGGAATCTCGACACCCAAAACGCCGCTCTAATCCATGATTATTTTCAAAAAATGCGCGACGATTTCAACCAAACCCTGGTTATCGTCACCCACAACATGGCCCTGGCCAACATCGCCAACCGAACCCTTCAAATGAAAGACGGTCAGTTGGATGTTATAGGAAATTGAGCGATTGATAAAAAAGTTGCATTTTTTGCAACAGTTTTTCAATACCTTTACGGAAAATCGCAAAAACATGGAAGCCATCCAATCAAATTTCATTGAACTTCTAAAGCGCTCAACCGCCACCCACATTAGCCTAGCGGAGGAATTGAGCGAACTACTGAAGATTTCACTCGATTCTGTCTACAGAAGATTGAGATGCGAAACCGACATCACTTTGTCGGAAACATTCGCCATTTGCAAGCATTTCAACATTCCTTTGGAGGCCCTAGCGGAAATCAACTCCAATATGGTCGCATTTAGAATCAACAAACTTTCAAATAGCGCCGAAAGTTTTAGTCAATATTTACAAGTCCTCCATGGCGATCTAAACTGGATGATGAAATACCCCAATCATCAATTGATCTACGCCGCTGAAGACCTGCCCGTATTCTACCATTTCTTCTTCCCCAATCTCGCACTTTTTAAAATGGTGTATTGGAATAAAAGTATCCTTAACGCCGAATCATTGCAAGGCAAAACGATAGAAGAAATTCAATTGCCCCCCACTTGGCTAGAAGAAGTCCCTAAAGTGAGAGAGGTTTTCTTGAAAATACCAACTACCGAAATCTGGAACGACGATACGCTTAAAAGTAGCATACAACAAATCAAATTCTATTGGGAAGCTGGATTTTTTCAAAAGAAAGAAACCATTCTCGCCATCCTCGAAGATCTAGATGAAATCCTTGCGATGGCAACAAAACAAGCTGCAATGGGTAAAAAATACAACCCTATCAAAGATCAATACTACGATGTTGAATATTCTATGTATGGTTGTGAATTGATGATTGGAAACAATGCGGTTTTCCTAACGTCCGATACGCATCAAGCCAGTTATATCAGTTACAATTCATTCAATTTCATGCGTAGCAACAACCGATATTTCAATGAAACCAATGAAGGTTGGCTAAGAAATATGATTTCTAAAAGTACACCTTTGAGTTTGGTGGCTGAAAAATCAAGAAACCAATTTTTTAGAGCGATTTATGCCAGCATCGACAAACTACGTCAGCAAGTCCTAAACGATTGACCCGCTTAAAGTGAATGGTTGAATCAGCCGAATCTATATTGCTAAAATACTGGGGGTACGACAATTTTCGTCCTGGGCAAAAAGATATCGTCGACCAAATTCACGACGGCAAAGATGTCCTTGCGTTGCTCCCAACCGGCGGCGGAAAAAGCATATGTTTCCAGGTGCCTGCATTGCTAAAACAGGGACTCACACTGGTAATTTCGCCCCTCATCGCCTTGATGAAAGATCAAGTTGAAAACCTCACAAGCAAGGGGATTCCGGCCGTAGCCCTGCATTCTGGCCTCAGCAGAGACGAAACCAATCACATCCTAAACAACGCACTCAACGGCGCATACAAACTCCTTTATCTATCGCCAGAACGCTTTACAACCCAGAATTTCAAGGGCTATTTACCTAACTTAAACATCTCCCTGTTGGTGATCGATGAAGCGCATTGCATCAGCATGTGGGGTCACGATTTCAGACCCTCCTACCAAAGAATTGCGGAGATCAAAACCCTATTGCCTTCGATTCAAATTGCCGCCTTTACCGCTAGTGCGCCACAGTGGATTCAAGACGATATCCTGCAGGGCCTACAAATGCGATCCCCCTTTGTTTTTATGGGCGATTTTAGGCGTAATAATCTAACTTTCTACTCTTTCAACACAACCGCCAAACAACAAGTCATACTGCGATTGATTTCCAAGTCGCAAGGAAGTGCTTTGATTTTTGGAAATACCCGCAACGCCGTGGAAGACATCGCGCAGTGGCTGCATAATGAAGGCATTTCCACCACCTTTTATCACGCAGGTTTGGCGCACAATGAGCGGAGCAAACGACAGCAAGATTGGATTCAGAACAAGATCCGTGTGATGGTATGCACCAACGCTTTTGGGATGGGGGTCGATAAGCCCGATGTGCGCTTGGTAGTCCATTTGGCGCCGCCAAAAAACCCCGAAGATTATTACCAAGAGGCGGGCAGGGCAGGCCGGGATGGTCAATCCAGCTATTGTATCCTTCTACATAGCGCCCAAGATTGGGGAAATATCCAAAAGGGTTTAACGCAACAGCATCCTCCCGAACCGGTTTTAAGAGCCGCCTACCACAACATATTAAATGGATTACAAATCAGCGATGGCGAAGGGGCTTTACAACCTTTCCCCGTCGATTTATTTGGGATTGCCAAGCAAAAACAACTACCACCGAGAGACCTCTATTTTGCAGCGAAGGCCCTAGAAGTGGCTGGACAGTGGCATTTTATTGAAGGAAATTGGCAGCCGGCTAAGATCCAGATGATTGGCAGTTACGATGAAGTCTATGACTTTAAGGAAAATAGCAAGGCGATGTCGCCCCTACTCGATATCCTGCTGCGCGGTCAAGGCGGGGTATTTGACCATCCGGTGGTGATTCATGAGGAATGGCTGGCACAGCGGCTGCGGAGCGAAGTGGAGCAGCTCAAAAAAGACCTCATGTTCCTTGAAAAAAGAGGCGTTCTGCGATACTTTCCCGCCACCGATCTGCCCACAATCATTTTGCCCGAAGGCAGAAGCCTCTATCCAAGCATCAACGTTGATGGGCTAATGAAACTCTATCAGAGGCGAGTGGAAGCATTGCAAAAATTTTACGATTACGCACATAGTAATAATTGCAGAGCCGCCTTTTGGACCCAATATTTTGGTGGCAAGTGCGAGGATTGTGGCAAATGCGATAACTGTCGTAAAAAAGCAGAATCAGACCCAATGCGGCTGGCCCGCAGGTGGTGGAACACCACCCTGCAGGGCCAGCCGCAGACTACCAGCCTCATAATGACAAAAATTCCGTTGGCAAAAAGAGATATTCTTACCCAAGGATTGCGGACATTAATGGATGAAGGTTGTATCATTGAAAATAATCAAGGGGAATTGCGATGGGTAAGCGAATAATTTTCACGGTAACCAACGATTTGCGGTACGACCAGCGAATGCTTCGCATTTGCACTACACTGTCGGCCGCGGGGTATGAAGTAGCACTGGTCGGCCGACACCTATCCTCCTCCATACCACTCCAGCCCCAGCCCTACCAACAAATCCGACTCAAACATCTTTTTTTTACCGCTGGCAAATTATTCTACATCGAATACAATCTGCGATTGCTGTTTTTTTTATTATTTCAGCGATTTGATGCCATTTGTAGCATCGACCTTGATACCTCCATCCCAGGCATCTTGGTATCTAAAATCAAAAGTAAACCCCATCTCTTCGATGCACATGAACTCTTCACCCATACCCCCGAAGTGGAACGAAGAGAATCCATCCAAAAAATCTGGGAATCCGTTCAAAAATTCACCTTTAAGCACACGAACGCCGCATTCACCGTTGGCCCAGCCATCGCAGAATATTTTGAAGAAAAGTACAACAAACCGGTTGCGGTAGTGAGAAATATGCCCATAAAAAGTGGAGCCCCCAATCCCAATAATACACCAATGCCCGCTTGGCAATCAACAATAGATGCGCTAGACGGACAGCGCTTTATCCTATATCAGGGAGCCCTTAACGAAGCTCGCGGACTTGAAACCATGATTCACGCAATGACAGAAATCCCTGCAGTCCTAGTCCTTGCCGGCGAAGGCGATCTCTCTCAAACTCTCAGAAATCTTACCCAATCACTGAATCTCGAGCACAAAGTAATATTCCTAGGTATGGTGCCACCCAATGAGCTACCACAACTCACAAAACAAGCATACATCGGCTACAATGTGAGTCAAAACGCCGGACTCAGTTATTATTTATCGCTAAATAACAAGTTCTTCGACTATACCAAAGCCCTTTTACCATCCCTCATCAACCCATTCCCGGAATACCTCGCTTTGATGAAGGAATTTGAAGTAGGTATACCCACCGAACCCACCCTAGAAGATATCGTAAAGCAAGCAAATCAGTTATTTACGAACCCAATACTGTACGATGAAATAAAATCAAACTGTAAACTAGCGAGCGAAAAATGGACTTGGGAGAATGAAACGCCAACCCTCATCAACATTTTTCAACAAACTTGTCAGCACAACTTTCATCAAAAATAAAGACCTTTACAAACGCTTAAACCCTTTGCAATGTCGGCCCCGCGCATTCATATCATCGCATTTGACCTTCCTTTTCCTCCGGATTACGGGGGAGCCACCGACATCTTTCACAAAATCAGAAGTTTACATAATTTGGGCGTTGAAATCACCTTGCATGTTTTTTTATACAAAGGCAAAATGCCGGCCCCAGCACTTGAAGCATTAACGCATAAAACTTTTTACTATTACCGCAGAACTTGGGTCAACCCGTTTTGGGGGACCACCCCTTTTGTTGTCAACACGAGAAATAGCAAAGCCTTGCTAGCAAACCTATTAAAAGACAACGACCCTATTCTATTTGAAGGGCTTCATACCACAGCATATTTGCAACACCCTGAAATCCAGAAGCGGATTACGGTTGTTCGGGCGCACAATGTTGAGCACAATTATTATCGGGCGCTCGGCTTGGCCGAGCGCCGTTGGATCAAACAAAAATTTTTCTTCCTCGAAGCCCAACGACTCCAACAATACGAACCCATCCTCAATAAAGCCACCGCCATCGCCGGAATCTCCCCGATGGAAACCGCCTACCTCCAATCCACCTACGGACATACCCATTATATCCCCGCCTTCCACTCCAATAGCGATGTCGCTTCCCTCACCGGAAAAGGTGAATATGTGCTCTATCATGGGAACCTTTCCATCCCCGAGAACGACAATGCCGCTATTTACCTAGCATCAAAAGTATTCCCGCTACTGTCGCAGTCGTGTATAATCGCCGGTAGCAACCCCTCACAAATGTTGCAAAAAGCAGTTGCCAAATACGCTCATATCCAAATCAAAGCGAATCTCACCGCCGATGAAATTTTTGCCTTGGTAAGAAACGCCCATGTCAATGCGCTCGTCACCTTCCAATCCACAGGAATTAAACTCAAACTGCTGAATGCGCTTTACCGGGGCCGACATATTGTTGCCAATACCCCAATGGTGGAAGAAACCGGTCTTGAAAACCTATGTCAAGTCTCAGACGAGCCCAAACTAATGGCCGATCAAATCAAAAATTGCTTCCTGACACCCTTTACCGAAAAAGACATTGAACACCGCACCAAAACTCTCGGAGCCACCTTCAATAACAAAATCAACGCAGGTAAACTATTGCAATTACTGCACCCCTAAATCTCAACACATCGCTTATAAACCAGTGCAAATAAGGCACCCGTAACCCGAATGAGCAACAATAAACAAAGTATGAAACCATTCCAATCAAAAATGAAAATATCATTTAAGCCAGTTCAAGCGCTACCGTTGATTTTTAATTTATTTACGGTGGCCAATCTGTTCTGTCAGGACACACTATCCGTACTTTTTTTAGGGAATAGCTATACTGCGGTAAATAATGTACCCCAATTGGTTACGAGCCTTACCAATTCGGCAGGGAAAACGCTAATTGTGGATGCAAATACGCCTGGTGGTTATACCATTTCGGGCCATTTGTCTAATGCTGCATCTGTCGATAAAATCAAACAAAGGACTTGGGATTATATCGTGATTCAAGAGCAGAGTCAACTGCCGTCGATTGGATACTACCGATTTAACAATTTTTATCCAGCCTTGACAGCGTTGAAAGATACCATAGAGTTCTACAATCCTTGCGCCAGAATCATTACTTACATGACCTGGGGTAGAAGATTTGGCGGAAGGCAATGTGATCCAAGTAATACTCATTGTAGTCCAAACTTTGTGGATTTTAATCACATGCAGGATACGCTTACAAGTGCTTATTTAGAAATAAGTAGGAAATTAAAAGTGCAATGTGCACCGGTTGGAGTGGTGTGGCAAAGTATTTTAAATGATACAAATGTTGTTTTGCACAGCGGTGACAATAGCCATCCCAATTTAGATGGGAGCTATGTGGCTGCCTGTGCAATTTATAGTTGCATCTGGAAAAGTGGCGTCGGCGGATTGAGTTATACTGCGGGGTTGCCAGATCCCTTGGCGCAATATTATCAATCGGCAAGTGATAAGACGATATTTAATAATGCGAATGATTGGAATCTTTACATCAATAATCCCAAAGCAAATTTCGGTACATCGATTTCGGGCTACACTGCCACTTTTACCAATTTGTCGAATTCAATATCAAAGGCATTGAAGTACCACTGGGATTTTGGAGATGGAAAAATCTCTAGTCAGCCGAGCCCAAGTCATACTTATTCCTCAAATGGTAATTACACTGTGAAATTGATTTCATCGGATTGTGAGTTTTCCGATACGTTTGAAAAAAAGATTCAAATTGGGAATTCAAATGTTGCAGGTAATCTAAAGAGTGACTTATTATTTTACCCCAATCCTACTTCGAGTCAATTATTCCTGGAAGTTGAAAATCAATCACTGGGTTCACTTCTTAGAGTTTATGATATGAAAGGAGAATTAAAATTAAGCAGTAGGATATTATCGCCAAAAACTAGCGTCGATTTGGGGCATTTCGCTAATGGTTTGTATTTATTTCAAATAGGGGAGAATGGGGGGCGAAGCTTCAAAGTGATGAAGGAGTAGTATATTGATAAACGCTTCGACAACGATGATAAACCTAAACGAGTTAAGGGATAAATTAGATAATATGTTGAATCAAGAAACAGCAGATAGTTTAAATCAATGGTTAAATAATAAACGGGATATGGATGAGGAAGTAATGGCAAGAATTGAATTAGTAAGCGTATTAGACAACGTCGTCCAAGCATCAAATCTTGTAAATATAACCGAGTCCAAACACCCAGCTGTTCTGCCACGCACTCATTCCAGACGGCACCAAATCCTTATCAAAAATCGAAATCAACGTGTAATTGACATTGATATACTTGGTCAACTTAGCCACCAGAGCAAAATCAATCCGAGAATCCAAATTCGCAGTCTCAGCCACATAAGGCGCAAACCCCAAATAATTCAATTTCATCCCCAACCGCTTCTGCTCACCAAACTCTCGCTGAATCCCCATCTGGATCTGAACACCCATCTGATTGTTCAAAAACTTCCCCTTCTCCACACGCGCAATAATTGGCTCGTTCCGGATATCGTAAAGTGACTGATTGATGACATACGTCTGTTTCAGGGTGATGTATCCCATACGTATAAACAAGGTTGGCAGCGGCTTGTACTCCATCCCCAAGGCAAATTGCGTCTGGCCTTGACTTAAAAAGCTAGAATTGATTGTCCCAACCTCTCTACCAATGGTGTTTCTGGAATATTTGTAACCCGGAAGCAGCTGCGTTTGGAAGTTTAAACCGCCAAAGATCGACATACCCGGTTCGGCTGTAATTGTATGACCCAGTTTACAATCCAAAAATACGTTGTCGAGGTTTTTCTTTAATATTCGATATCTGATATTGTAATTATCTAACTGTCTTGTCGATACGCCACCCAAATTGACACGAAACACGTTATCGAAGCTGGTATTCGGGCGTTTAACCTGTGCAAAAGCATTCACAAAACCGTTTCCGTTGATGTTGCTAGAACCTCCGCTCGACCAATTGGGCGATGACCCCGCGAACGACAAAGTGAGTCCAAAATCGGCCCCGTACGTTATAATCCGCCTTTCGTTACTGTCGCGATGATACTGGAATTTCACCGGATCCACATCCGACCTTCCCAACAACACCAACAAACACGTCAACAACATCTTAAGTGCAAATATCTATAATCTTAACTATCCTTTGGCTTTTCCGCTGGCGCTTCCTCTTTCACGATGATTTCTTTTGCCCTATTCAGTGCCTTAACAACCAAAAACAAAACAAAAGCCACAATCAGAAAATGTAAAATATTGGCAATTAATTTCCCATAATTGAAAGGCCCAAAACGCAGATCATCTAGCTTCGCCCATCCGCCAACCAAGGCAATCAATGGCATGATGAGATCATTTACGATGCTATTTACGATGTTCTGAAAAGCCGAACCAATGATTACAGCAACCGCCAAATCCATCACGTTACCGCGATTGACAAACTCTTTAAATTCTTTGATAATCCGCATAATGAACAGGCAATTTAATGCCTATCTATTAAGCTTCCAAGCCCATTTTAGACGATGAACGTTTGCGTTCGTTTTCGTCCAAAAACACTTTACGTAAACGGATGTTATCAGGTGTAACTTCTACGTACTCATCCTCTTGAATGTATTCCATTGCTTCTTCCAATGAAAATTCACGTGGTGGAGCCAACACAGTATTATCGTCCTTACCCGCCGCACGGAAATTCGTCATCTGCTTGGCAGTACACAAGTTCACAACCAAATCGCCTGGCTTAATGTGCTCACCCATCAATTGACCGGCGTACACTTCAGCACCTGGATGAATAAAGAAAGTACCGCGGTCTTTCAACTTATCCATACTGTATGGAGTTGCAGCGCCTTTTTCCTTGCTGATCAATACGCCATTGATACGCATTGGCATTGCGCCCTTCCAAGGTTCGAAATCTTTCAAACGGTGAGCCATAATCGCTTCCCCCTGAGTGGCCGTCAACAAGTTGTTTCTCAAACCAATCAATCCGCGAGAAGGAATTTCAAACTCCAAGCGAACCATATCGCCTTTCGGCATCATGCTTATCATTTCGCCTTTGCGCTGACTTGCATATTCAATCACTTTTCCGCTGTGCATTTCAGGCACATCCACGGTTAAAATTTCAATTGGCTCATGAATTTTGCCGTTGATTTCTTTCAAAACCA
>JBEGUW010000113.1:0-2724 GCA_041178665.1 Bacteroidota bacterium | reverse complement strand
TCTTTGAAAAAAAAGCGAATCATTAGTGGTTTTAAAATCAATAATAGAAGTTGTTTTTACATCAACTGTTTTCATTCGGCTTTCGTTGAGAATGATCAATTACCAAACAAAAAAGGGAGGCAAAGCCTCCCTTTTTTGTTTAATCGTTATAAAGAAATTTCAATCAATCAATTAACGACGGTTGCGATTGTCACGACCTCCGTCGCGGCCACCACGACCACCATCGCGACCACCTCTTCCACCTTCAGGACGTGGAGCACGCTCGCGCTCAACATATCCTTCTGGCTTCGGTGTCAATGATTTCATGCTCAAACGGAACTTGCCTGAACGCTGATCCACTTCTACCAATTGAACAGTCACTTCTTGTCCTTCCGTAAACACACCTTCCATGGTTGAAACGCGGTCGTAAGAGATTTCGCTGATGTGCAACAATCCGTCTTTACCAGGCATAAATTCAACAAATGCGCCAAATTCAGTGATGGTTTTAACTTTTCCGGTATATGTTCCACCTACTTCAGGAATTGCAACGATGCCATTTACAATAGCAACTGCTGCTGCCATGCTATCGCCATCGTTACTCAAAATTTCTACATAACCTTTGCCATCACGCTCTTCGATAGAGATGGTAGTTCCAGTGCGAGCTTGAATGTCTTGGATGATTTTTCCTCCTGGTCCGATTACCGCACCGATGAATTCTTTATCAATCACAATCATTTCTACACGTGGGGTATGTGGCTTCAATTCTGGCTTACCTGCAGTGATGGTTTTCGCCATTTCGCCCAAGATGTGTAAACGACCTTCTTTGGCTTGTTTCAAAGCCTGAGCAACCATTTCCCACTTCAAACCGTTGATTTTGATATCCATCTGACAAGCAGTGATACCTTCGGTAGTTCCAACTACTTTGAAATCCATATCACCCAAGTGATCTTCATCACCCAAAATGTCGGTTAACACTGTGTAACGTCCTGTTTCATCAGTAATCAAACCCATCGCAATACCACCAACTGGCTTCTGCATTGGAATACCAGAATCCATCAACGCCATAGAACCGGCACAAACTGTTGCCATAGAAGAAGATCCGTTAGATTCTAGGATATCGCTTACAATACGAATTACATAAGGAACATCAACAGGCAACATGGCCTTCAAACCACGCAACGCCAAGTTTCCGTGACCGATTTCGCGACGACCAGGACCGCGGTTAGGTCTTACTTCACCCGTAGAAAAACCAGGGAAGTTGTAGTGCAACATCAAACGGCTATGTCCGTGCAACATTGGTGCATCCAACAATTGCTCATCCATTTTACCACCCAAAGTTACAGTAGTCAATGATTGAGTTTCACCACGTGTAAACACAGCAGAACCGTGTGCAGCTGGCAAATAATCCACTTCAGTATAGATAGGGCGAACTTGGGTTGTTGTACGACCATCCAAACGACGGCCACTGTCCAAGATCATTTCACGCATTTGATTGTATTCTGCTTCATGGAAGTATTTCTTGGCCAAACGAACCATTCTAGATTCTTGTTCATGACCTTCGAATTGCTTGCAATATTCAGAAATGATGGCCTTAAATGCAGCGGTACGCTCATTTTTAGGTGCGCCGCTTTCGGCTACTTTACGGATATCTGCAGAGGTTTCTGCAATCACGCGCTCGCGCAATTCAGCATCGTTGTCTTCATGATTGTATTCGCGAACTGGCTTGCGACCACCCATTTCAGCCAACAATTCCATCTGGGCAGCACACTGTAATTTCACAGCTTCATGACCAAATTTCAATGCTTCCAAGAACTCTTCTTCAGACAATTCTTTCAATTCACCTTCAACCATGTTCAAGTCATTGGCAGTTCCACCAACCAACATGTCGATATCAGACAATGCCAATTCTTCTCTAGTAGGGTTCACGATGAACTTGCCGTCGATTCTACCCACACGAACCTCAGAAATAGGTCCCAAGAAAGGAATATCTGTTAACATCAAAGCAGCTGAAGCAGCCAATCCAACATAACTATCTGGAAGGATGTTCTCATCTGAAGAAATCAACGTCAACATCACTTGAGTGTCGGCGTGGTAATCTTCGGGGAACAAAGGACGTAAGCAGCGGTCTACCAAACGAGAAATCAAGATTTCATAATCAGACAAACGCGCTTCACGGCGCAAGAAGCTACCGGGGATGCGACCAACTGCAGCAAATTTCTCTTGGTAGTCAACGCTCAAAGGCAAGAAGTCTACACCTTCTTTTGCATCATAGTTAGAAACTACAGACGCCAAAATCATGGTTTTACCAACTTTTACTACGCAGCTACCGTGGGCTTGACGGGCCAATTTTCCGGTTTCGATCTCGATGATTTTACCATCACCAGTGTCGAATTGTTTTTTGTGTATTTTAAACATTGTTATATAATTTCTTAAACAAAAAGCCCCGCTTCGCTATGCGAACGGGGCTTTTCTTAATCGTAAAAGGTGTAAAGGTTGGTTCTTACTTACGTAAGCCCAATTCTTTAATCAACGCTCTGTATTTGAAGATGTCTTTCTTCATCAAGTAGTTCAATAAGCTTCTACGCTTACCTACCAACTTAATCAAAGACAATTCCGCGCTCTTATCTTTGCGGAATTCCTTCAAGTGCGCACTGATGAAATTGATTCTCTCAGTGAACATTGCAATCTGGGCCTCGGTGCTACCTGTGTTGTTTACAGCGCCTCCAAAGGTGGTAAAAATTTCTT
>JBEGUW010000112.1:0-20117 GCA_041178665.1 Bacteroidota bacterium | reverse complement strand
GTTGAAGAAGCAGAACGACGACTGCGTGACATCGTTCTTGAAAGGTGATATTTCTCAATTGTTTGGCCATTTGAAGGGCTTGTCGCAGTTATTGTTGGATAATTTCAGACCTATGATTCCTGATCATTTTGAAAAGGTTTGGCGCGAAGGCATTGATAGCGGTGATTATTACTTGAAGTTGTGTGGCAGTGGTGGAGGTGGATTTATTTTGGGCTTTACCCAGGACTTTGAAAAAGCGAAATCCTTGTTGAAAGCGCATAAATTGCAGGTGATTTACAAAATGTAATCACTCGATGCTAGGAATTCGAAAAAAACACATTACCAGATTTTTGCTGTTGTTGGGGATTGTACGATGGTATAATTTGGCCTTGATTGCGGCTTCGCAGTATTTGCTGTTTTGGTTGACGTTCTCGGATCATCAATTGAGCAGGGTTTTTTACGATGTCAAGTTGCATTGCATCGTTGCGGCAAGTCTATTTTCAGTGGCTGCGGCGTTCATTATAAATGCTTTTTACGATGTAGATAAGGATTTGGTAAATAAGCCAAAGCAAGTGGTGATTGGGAAGCTCTTGGGTGAGGCGAGCCTGCTGAATTTATATGTAGTGTTGAATTTTTTCGCCGTGGGTTTTGCCATGATGGCATCCATTCAAGTGATGGTATTTTTTGTGTGTTACACAGTGTTTTGTTGGTTTCACAGCCACAAATTGCAGAAAATGCCAGTAATCCGCGAGATTTCGGCCAGCCTATTAACAATGATTCCCCTGCTTGCGATTTGGTTTCATTTTGGGCATTGGCATTGGGGGATGTTTTACTACATGGGTAGTTTGGGGATATTGTTATTCACGAGGGAAGTGGTGAAGGACATGGCCGGACATAAGGGCAATTTGATTTTTGGATACCAAACTGTAGTTGTCGTTGCCGGCGTGAAAACTGCGAGATGGGGGCTAGTGGCAATGAATACAGGTTTTTTTGTGATGTATTGGGCATTGAATTGGATTCAAATGGTAGATCCTGTTTTACCCAATTGGCATCCGGATTATTATTTGGTTATCTCGGGGGTTTCCTTGTTTACGGCGTTTTGGGTTTCTTGGTCGATTTTCTTTATTCGAGACGATTCAAAGATTTTGGTGATGGATACTTTTTTAAAGTTGGGTGTGGTGATTCATTTGCTTAGTATCGTTACTCAGTAGTTTTGGAGGGAAGGCTACGGAATTAATTTGTAACTTGCGATAGTGACGGAGATTCAGACCCTTTTTGCGCATGTGTTGGTTCCAGTGCCGGTGCCAAAGACTTATACGTATAGGGTTCCTCACGATTGGAACGATTGGATACATCAGGGATTGCGGGTGGCGGTACAGTTTGGTCCCAAGAAGATTTATGCGGGTATTATTCTGGAGTTGAGTGATTCTCCACCGGAGGGTTATCAGGCATCGTATATTTTGGATGTGCTGGACGATGCGCCCATAGTGAATCACAAGCAATTGCAGTTTTGGCGTTGGGTGGCCAAATACTACATGTGTTATTTGGGGGAGGTGATGGCAACGGCTTTGCCTGCGGGGTATCGACTTCAGAGCGAGACGAAGATCGTATTGCATCCCGATGCGGATTTGGAAGCCATAAGTAGGCCAGATGTTGAGGATTTGGAGTGGCAGATTTTGGAGCTATTGGGAAAGAAAGATGGGATGTCGTTGGATGATATCCATCAAAAACTGGCTGTCAAAAACGTATTAAAGCATGTTAAGTCGTTGTATTTGAGGGGTTTGGTGGTGATGGAGGAGGAGTTGAAGGAGAATTATCGACCTAAATTTGAGGAGTTTATAGAGTTGTGCAGTATTTGGGAGGATTCGGAGTTGGCGAATTTGAGTTTGAATGCGTTGGAACGACGTGCACCGAAGCAGTATGAGGCGATCATGCATATTTTGGGGACGGGAAAGCGGGAGTTAACGGTGGAGTCGATTGTGAAGGGGTTTGAGGTCGATAGGACGGGGGTGAAGCAGTTGGAGAAGAAGTCGTTGATAATGATCGTGAAGCGCCGCCCCGATCACCTTCAGGTGATACGCGGCGGCGCGCAAGAATACCACCTCACCGAATCGCAGTCGCGGGCCCTTGGTATCATCCGTGATGCTTTTCAAGAAAAACAGCCGGCTTTGCTTTATGGGGTTACGGGATCGGGCAAAACCCATGTGTATATGGAATTGGTGAAGGAGGCGTTGGCGGCGGGGAAACAAGTGCTTTATTTGTTGCCTGAGGTTGCGTTAACAGAACACATGGTTGCAAGGATGGGGGCGTTTTTACCGGTGGAAATCGGCGTTTGGCATCACTTTTATAGTTCTCACGAGCGGACGGAATTGTACGATCGGATATTAAAGGACCAAATTCAGTTTGTGGTGGGTACCAAGGGGGCGGTTTTTGCTCCGTTTTCTAATTTGGGGCTGATTGTGGTGGATGAGGAGCATGAATCAACGTACAAGCAGTTTGATAAAAAGCCATTTTATCACGGTCGGGATGCCGCATTTCAGTTAGCCAAATATCATGGTGCTGATGTCCTATTGGGGTCTGCTACGCCGAGTTATGAAATGCAGTTTGCGGTGCAGCAGCATCGAATGGTAATTGCCGAAATAACGGAGAAATACGATGGCGGGAAACCGGCTGAGTTGATGTATTTGAATATCGGCGAGTTGAAGAAAACGGGTCAGATGAATTCGTTGTTTTCCGAGCCGGTAAGAATGGCCATTCAGAAGGCGATGGAGGTGAAGCAGAAGGTGGTGGTGTATCACAATCGAAAAGGGTACGTGCCTTATATTGAGTGTGGGGATTGTGGGTTAACGACGCAGTGCAAGCATTGTGATATTTCGATGACCTACTATAAGAGTTCGGACAATCAGCGATGCAGTTATTGCGGGTTTCAGCAGCCGGTGCCATCGAAATGTGTGGCCTGTGGTTCTCAGGATTTGAAGTTGAAGGGGACGGGTACGGAGAAGTTGGCGGAGGAATTGGGTCAGCTGTTTCCCAAGGCTAGGGTGGCGCGGTTTGACCAGCAGAGCATGCGGAAGCGGGATGATTTTCAGAAGATTTTGACGGCGTTTGAGCGGGGGGATATTGATATTTTGGTGGGGACGCAGTTATTGTCGAAGGGGATTGATATTGAGAATATCGGATTGGTTGTTGTGCCGGATGCGGATATGTTGTTGCACATTCCTGATTTTAGGAGTCATGAACGGGCATTTCAGCAACTGCAACAATTGAGTGGTAGGATAGGGCGCCGCGCGGAGCGCGGCGTGATGATGTTGCAGACATATCAACCGGAACATGCAGTATTGAAATCCCTGAAAGCCGATGATTACCAAGGGTTGATGCAGGTGGAAATGGAGCAACGGGAAGCGTTTGGATATCCTCCTTACACAAAGTTGATTAAGGTGGATGTGAAGCACATTGATGCACAAGTGGCGACCGAGGCCAGCCGATGGCTGGCCGACCAATTGCGGAAGCAATTGGGGAACCTGGTGCTGGGGCCCCAGGTTCCGTCGGTCGCCCGTATAAAAAACCGATTCATCCAGCAAATTGTCATCAAAGTCCCCCGTGAAAATGCCCAAATCAGTGCTGCCAAATTCCTCTTGCAGCAGGTGAGGGAAGCCGCCTTGGCTCACAACAGTTGGCGGTCGGTTCGCATCGACATTATCATCGATCCCAATTAATGACATCCCTCATCATTTTTTCCCAATCGGATATCGTAAATTTGTAAAATATTATCACAATACCATGGAAACATCAACCTTAGAAACTGTAGCCACCGATGTGGATTTTTTACCTCTAAACGGTACGGATCACTTGGAATTTTATGTGGGCAATGCCAAACAGAGCGCTTACTATTATCAAACCGCTTGGGGTTATAAGTTAGTTGCGTATGCTGGACCGGAAACAGGAGTGAGAGATCGCGCCAGCTATGTGTTGCAGCAGGACAAAATCCGCTTGGTTTTAACAACTTCAATGGATCCAAATAGCGAAGTGACAAAGCATCACGCGCAGCATGGCGATGGGGTGAAGTTTTTGAGCCTTTGGGTGGATGATGCGACTGCGAGTTTCAATGAAACAGTGAAGCGCGGTGCAAGGCCTTACATGGAGCCTACTACCATGGAAGATGAGTTTGGAACTGTTGTGGTGAGTGGAATTTATACCTACGGAGAAACCGTCCACAAGTTTGTTGAGCGTAAAAATTATAAAGGTGCCTTTTTGCCAGGATTCAAAGCGGTTACCAACGCGATGGATGTAACCCCTGTGGGACTAAAATACGTGGATCATTGCGTGGGTAACGTTGAGTTGGGTAAAATGGATGAGTGGGTTGAATTCTATGAGAATGTAATGGGCTTTAAGTTGTTGTTGACCTTCGACGATAAGGACATCAGCACAGAATACAGCGCTTTGATGAGTAAAGTGGTGAGCAACGGAAACGGGTATGTTAAATTCCCAATCAATGAGCCAGCCGATGGAAAGAAGAAGTCTCAAATTGAAGAGTATTTGGATTTTTATCGCGGTCCTGGTGTGCAACATATCGCCGTTGAAACCGATGATATCCTTGAAACTGTCGCCGATTTACGTCGTAGAGGCGTAGAGTTTTTATACGTACCAGAAACTTACTACGATGATGTTTTGGATCGCGTAGGTCATGTTGATGAAGATTTAGAAGCGTTGAAAAAAATGAATATCCTTATCGATCGTGATGATAGTGGGTATTTGTTGCAGATTTTCACAAAGCCGGTTGAAGACCGACCTACCTTGTTCTACGAAATCATTCAGCGTAAAGGGGCCAAGAGCTTCGGAAAAGGAAACTTTAAGGCCTTGTTTGAAAGCATCGAGCGTGAGCAAGCCAGCCGCGGCAATTTGTAATTATTACTTGAGTTGCTTAATCCACTAAGCAATTTATTTTGAAATTTACTTAATGTAAATTTCAAAATAACGAGAAAGGCCCCATTTGGGGCCTTTCTCGTTATTAAATATGGTTTTTGTGACTTCCAGAAATCGATTCCCGGAAATCTAAACCCAGTCTAGAATTAGTTAGGTGTATTGAACTTGCTGGTGTCAATAGAATAATGGCGACCTACTTTGTTGTTTTTGGCCATCAATTCTTTGATTTTATTCAACTTTTCAATCATCTTTTCTCCGTCTTTGGTATCGTAATCATTAGCAATTAATGCATTGCAAGATTCGATGGCTTTGTCGGGCATATCCAAGATTGTATACAAAACAGCATTGTTGTAATCACTAGCATATCTCAATTTACGGTCTGATTTCTCATCGGCGGCATACTTCGCACGAACGCCAGTCATGTATTCAATGCTACTCATCAACTCTGCACGAGTCGCAGCATCAATGCCATTGGCGGTTACCTTGGCAACGCTAGCCTTCATTTTTGCCATGTTCGCAACCCAAGCTTCGTTTTCTGGGTGCTTCTTTGAGTCTGTAGTCCACAAACTCGCTTGGTCTGTGCTTACTGGGAAGCCATATAGATCGTTGATAGAGTAATTCAAACTGTTCAACCAAGATTCCATATGCTCTTTTACCAATTTGTTAGAAATGGCCTGACGGTTATTGCTGAAGTATCTTTCGGCCTCAGAATAGCTGCTAAATTCAGGACTTTTCCATTCCATCTTGTTTGTGCTATTGCTGATTGTGCTACGATTGATCAACACGTTGCTTTGCCAATCTTTGGCAGAGTAGGTTGCGCCGAGGCTGTATTTTACTGTCGACCAATAGTAGTAACGAGTTGCGGTAACAACACCTTCTTTATTTTTGGTTTCTTCTTTGCGCTGGTCGATTTTCTGACCATCAAACATCAAATCGTCAAAGTTTACTGTGAATTGGGCATGACCGCCGCCGTACACTTTTTTCCAACCCTGCAAGTTTACTCGCTCTTCAATAGAAGAAGCCGACATCGCATTTGAAATAGTAGAAGGAACCTCAACACGAACATTGTAAGTTCTCCAGGTGCTATCCAAAGGAGTTGAAGGCAAGTCACGATATTGGTGTGGCACGAATACGCGATCTAAGTCGATTTTTTGGGCTGTTCCCAAGCCTGATAATAAAGCCGAAAGGGAAATGATAAATAGTTTTTTCATTGGGTGGTAAAATTAATTATTGTCTTTTATTTTTTTTTAGTAATGCTTTGATGATTGTTTCTGAAATAGTTCAAAATTGGTATTTCTTCGATTAGTTATGGATGGCGGCCAATTCAACTTGTACGAATTGCATCAAATCGCTAATGTAACTTTCTGAGAATTCGAATTTCACACCGGCCGTTTCGTAAATATTAGGGATACTCTTCGTATTTCCCAATTTCAAAAATGCCTTGTAATCGTCGATGGAAGCTTGTCCATTGGTGATATAGTTTTTCCAAACACCCACAGCACCCAATTGTGCGAAGCCGTATTCAATGTAATAGAAAGGAACTTCAAAAATGTGGAGTTGCTTATGCCAAGAATTTTCTAATGCCGATTCCAAGTTTGAATAATCCACTTCGCCACTGCCAAAACGCGTACACAGTTCCAACCATTTGGCTGTTCTTTCTGCGGTGCTGTGGGTTGGGTTCTCGTATATCCAGTGCTGAAACGCGTCCACTTGGGCAATCCATGGCAAAGTACCAAGAATTCCTTCAAGCTGCTCACTTTTTGCACGGTTTAACAATTGAGAATCATCAAAATAGGCATCCCAAGTATTCATCGTTAGCAATTCCATGCTCATGCTGGCTAGCTCAGCGACTTCGCTCGGAGTGTTTTTATAAGCGTTTAATGTCAACGGAGCCATTTGGAAGCTATGAATCGCATGACCTGCTTCGTGGACCAAGGTCTCAACATCGCGCAGGTTTCCGCTGGCATTCATGAAAATAAAGGGCATGTTGGTTTTTGCAAGGGGGTAATTGTATCCACCTGGTGCTTTTCCCAAGCGAGAATCTAAATCCAATAAATTGTGAAACTTCATCGTTTTGATACATTCTCCAAAATAAGGGTCAACGCGCTCCAAGCAATCTATTCCTTTGTCCAGCAATTGGTCGCCCCCGGTGAAAGGTTTCAATGGTTCTCTGCCTAATGGATCCACTGCGGTATCCCAAGGTTTCAGAGATTCTAGACCCATTTTTTCTTTGCGATCTAGCATCAACGATTTGAGCATCGGCACAACGGCTGTTTCTACGCTGCGATGGAAATCTTTGCAAGCGTCTACGTCGTAATCATAACGGCCCATCGCCTTGAACATGTAATCACGGAAATTGTTGAATCCCGCATTTACCGCCAATTGATGTCGAAGTTGAACCATCTTATTGAACAACTCATTCAGCTTGTCAGTGTCCTCCGCACGTCGTTTTTGCATCAAATGCCAAACCTGCTCCCGTTTTTGACGGTCGGTTTGCATCAGAATGTTACTTGCTTGCTGAAGGGTTATTGTTTGGCCATCCCATTCAATCGACATGTTGCCTTGAACGGAAGAGTATTCTTGGGCGAGGGTGGCCAATTCGCTTTGTAGTGGTATATTTTCTTCGCGGAAAATTTCAACAGCACCTTTTAAACCTCTGAGGTAAATCTCGTTGCCTTCATTGAGTTGGCGCAAGGATTCGGCAAAAGGGGAATCTACGATTTTGCGATTCAACAAATCTTCCATCGGCGATAGATGGGGCTGTATTTCCTGAACAAAAGTGAGATACGATGTTTCGTGGTCCTTGTTTTGCGTATCGCATGTCATTTTGATATAGCGCCAAGCCATATCTTCGGACAGGGCACTTTCTAGGTCGCTGACATCTTGCAGGAATTGCTCAAAATCATGGGCATTGGCAATATTGCGATCTAGTAGGGATTCAAATAGAGGAATCACATCGTCTTTCGATTGAACGACGAAGGGGTTGGGGATAAAAGAAGAAGACATAAGGGACTTAGCTACCCATTTTACGTGGGGTGGTAGTCTTTGATTTTGCGCCGGTTGCTGTTTTAGAAGGAACGATTTTCTTAGTAGCTAAGGCTTTTTTTGCTTTTGCGTCAGTGGCTTTTGGCGCATCTGAATCAGTACCTTCTTCGGCTAACTCTTCTTTGTCGAGGTTTGCCCAATCCAAATCGGTTGCTTTCAACATTCCGTACCAAACGAACAATTTTTTCATGTCTGAAGTGTAGACACGTTCGCGATCGTAGTTGGGGAGTGCCAACGACATGAACGCTTTTACTTCGTCGTTGTCGGCTTTTGCATCAGGAACGACTTTTCCAGATTCTTCCAAAGATTTGATGGTCATTAGGACATTTGCCAATTTAACTTCGGCCTCTTCGGTAAACATCGCGATATCGCTAAGGATGCTGATTCTCTGTCTAGGGTTGGTGCCGAAGCGCTTTCCGTCTGTGAGAGATTCAAGGATCAAACCATTTTTATTTCTACCTAAAATTTTGTGCAATCCGGGCATTCCCGTTACCGATACAACGTCTTTCAATTCCATAAGAATACAAATTTCGCCAAATGCGGTTGAATAACCAAACTAAGCGATGTGCTTGCGGGTATATACTTTTTGGAATTCTCTCAACAGCACGGCTTTGGACATGTTTTCGGGGGTGTTTCCGCCCATATTTTTCACAAATCGAAATTGCTTTTCGGTGAGGTCTACTCGGTAAACAACCTTCATCCAGGTGCTGTTGTGTTGGGTTTGAAGTATTTCGATGCAGTTGAGCAGTTCGGGAATCATGGATTCCAATGTGGGGTAAAAATCTTGACAGTAGGTAAATCCCATCAGTCCAAAATCTTTTTCGATTTGATCTTTAACAGCCATCAATATCTCCTGGCTTTCAGATGATGGTAAATCGGCGGTCCAACTGTTGGTAATTTCCTCCATGGTGCTAATTAGTCCTTTTCCCACTTGTCAACGGCCGCCGTGGCGAGGCCATTTCCCAAGACGTTTGTCATCGATCTTCCCATATCACAAAAATGGTCGATGGGTAATATCAAGGCGATGCCTTCCGCTGGAATATCGAACATCGCACAAGTGGCGGCTACCACAACCAGGGAAGCGCGCGGAACACCGGCAATGCCTTTGGATGTGAGCATCAATACCAGCAACATCGTTAATTGTGTTCCTAGATCGAGGGGGATGCCATAGGCTTGCGCAATGAAAATGGAGGCGAAGGTCATGTACATCATCGAGCCATCGAGGTTAAACGAATAACCTAGCGGAAGGATGAAGCTGACGATCTTTTTACGACAACCAAATTTTTCCAATTCTTCGGTGAGTTTTGGGAAAACCGCTTCGCTTGATGTGGTACTGAACGCTACCATTAATGGGTTTTTGAGGTGGTTTAGGAGGGTGCCCAATCGCTTGCGGAGGATGAAGTATCCCACGGCGAGCAATAGGATCCAGAGCAGGGTGAGGCCGACATAGAACGATGCCATATAATAGCCGTAAACCTTGAGTATCCCGAGTCCTTTTGTAGCGATAATGGCGGTAATTCCACCAAAAACGCCAAGCGGTGCAAACCACATCACATAGCCCACCAGGATTAGGATTACTTTGCTCAAGTTGTCGAGGAACTTAACGATGCTTTCGCCTTTTTCGCCGTATTGGGTAAGTGCAATTCCAAAGAAAATCGAAAAGACAACAATTTGAAGTATTTCGTTGTTAGCCAAGGCTTCAAATAGACTTTTTGGGAAAAGGTGTTCAATAAAATGTTGAACCGAAAAACTCTGGGTTTTGCCAATCACATCGGCGGCGGCGGAAGTGTCTAAAGCGTTGATATTTAGGTGAAGTTCTTCCCCGGGTTTGAAATAATTGACAAGCATCAATCCCAATAGCAAGGAGGCTAGGGACGCGCTAAAAAACCAAATCATTGAGCGACCGCCAACGCGACCTACTGCCTTTAGATTTCCCATTTTGGCGATGCCTACGATGAGTGTTGTAATTACTAACGGCGCAATGATCATTTGCACCAATCGCAAGAAAACGCCGGTAAGGATTTTGAAATACTGACCGATATGTTCTGAGCGGACGATGTCTTTCAATACACCCGAAGCGTCTTTGATTTGAATGGTTTCGGGGAAGTAAATATGGATGATTTGGCCTGTGATGGCACCCAAAATCATGGCTGCAATGATGTACCAAGTTAGGTTTTGCTTTTGTTGACTCATGGTTACTGCAAGTATACATCAGGGAAGGGTAGAAAGGAAACGGGTTTTGGGGTTTCAAAGGTCAAAAAATCGTTGTAGGTTTGTGTTAATGATTGTTGTAACCGGAGCCGCAGGATTTATAGGGTCTGCCTTATTGGGAGAACTAGAGAGAATGGGCTATGGCGATTTGATTGCTGTGGATGATTTTTCCGTTCAGGCGAAGTCGGCCAATTACCAAAACAAGCGGATTACCCAGTTCGTGGAACGCAGTGAGTTTTTTGGCTGGTTATCAGACAATTCCAAACGCATACAATTCATTTTTCACATCGGGGCTCGTACCCGCACCGATGAATTTGATGAAGCCGTTTTGCAACATTTGAATGTGGAATATTCGCAAAAAGTGTGGCAAGCCTGTGTGGATAATAACATTCCTTTGATCTACGCCTCCTCTGCCGCAACCTATGGCGATGGTACCCAAGGGTTTTCCGACGAGCCTGCGTCGTTGGATTCTTTAAGGCCTTTAAATCCCTACGGAAATAGTAAACATCGCTTTGATTTATGGGTGATGGAGCAGAAAAAGACCCCACCGTTTTGGGCTGGTTTCAAGTTTTTCAATGTCTTTGGTCCCAATGAATATCATAAAGGTAGAATGGCTTCAGTAGTATTCCATGCCTATAATCAGATCAAAGAAACCGGACAGGTATCGCTCTTTAGAAGTCATAACAAGGATTTCGCCAATGGCGCTCAGGAACGCGATTTTATCTATGTAAAAGATGTTCTCTCCGTGATGATGCATTTTTTGGTTCATCGCGAGAACAGTGGATTGTATAATTTGGGGACAGGTACTTGCAGGACGTTTGAAGATTTGGCGAATGCGGTTTTTGCTGCGATGGAATTGGCGCCGGAAATCACTTTTGTTGATATGCCATTGGATATTCGCGATAAATATCAATATCACACCCAAGCCCATATGGATCGTTTGGTGGCGGCAGGTTATAAATTGCCCTTTACCCCGTTGGAGATCGCGGTGGACGATTACGTGAAGAATTATTTGATTTCTGGACAATATTTATAACAATTGTAGGTTTAATTTGAATCTATATATTTGATAATGAATCGCTTTCAAAGAAATACGCTGCTTCTGATTTTAGGCGCCATGTTGGTTGCTGTTGGACAGGTGTTTATGATTCGCGAGCAGAATTTGGGCGCGGAAAAGGGGTTGATGAATTTGTCGAGTCGCATCGAAGAGTCAATGATCAATGCGCAGGCGTTGATTTCACAAGTTGATGATTCTATCGACAAGAAGGAACAGATGCTTGTGCATTCCACGCATTTGGACTGGGCAGGTTATGAGCGACTTTCTCAGACTTTGCAGACGCAAGGCGTTGATTTTTTTGTGTATGAGTTTGGGCAACCAGTCTTTTGGTCGACCCAGAATTACCAGATCTCTCCAAATTTTGAGAAGCCCATCGAATTACAAAAGCAGGGAAATATGTTTGTGGCAGTTTATCACAAGCAACGAGACGGGAAATCCTTTGCCTATGTGCTTCCGTTGATAGAGGCCAAAAAGATTTCGTATACCCAGAGTAGTGTTTTTCGGGACAACAATGTGGTGGAATATTCAATCAGCAGAAATCCGGTTGAAAATTCTACGCCAGTGATTGTTCCAGATATGGAGCTTTTCTATTTGGTGGTTTCCAATTATCAGCACCCTTATTGGTTTGATATTCTGTTTTTATTGGGTGCCTTGATGATTAGTTCGGCGGTGTTCGGCATGACCAAATCTAGTAAGTTTCATTTGCTGGCGGTGGGTGCTATTTTTGGCAGTTGGTTGGGTGTTTATTCCTTGTTTTCGCATGGATATACACTCGAAACACTGCGCTCAACCCCCTTGTTTTCTCATGATTTGTTCTTTGCTTCCCAGAGTGGTGGATCGCTTGGCGAATTTATATTTATTACTGTCTTGGGCTTGTTTGTCGTAAGTAGTTTGGTGCGATGGCTTGAGCAATGGATTCAGAAATCGGAGCAACCCTTGGCTGGTTTTGTTTTAAGTAATTTAGCGATGCAGGCAAGTTTGTGGATGTTGGTTTGGCTGCTGCTGAATGGTGTCAATCTGGTGCATTTGGGTCGGATCAATCTAGATTTCCAGCAGTTTCACCGACTCACATTGTTTACATTCATTGCCGTTGCTACGTTGGCCGTTCAATGGGTTGCGTTTTACCGATTAAATGGTTTTGCTTGGAGTGTTTTGCAGTTGCAGCCGAAGTGGATTGTCCGATTGATCTCTGTTGCTCAAACGCTTCCTCCGTTGGTATTTGTTTATATCACCCCAGAACTGACCGATATTTTCCCTTATTGGATGGGATTTATTGCCGCATGGATTGGATTTGAGTGGTGGATGAAGGACCGTAAAGATTGGATGCGTGTGGTGCTTCGTGTGGTTTTTGCGGGGATTTTAATCAGCAGTTTGTTTGCTAAGGAATCAGCCATCAAAGAGAAAAGAACAAGGCGCTATTTGGCGGAAAATCTATTACAGGGCACCGATATTGAAACCGCGGAACGCTTGAAAAAGACAGAGTCGATGTTGTTGGTGGATAAGGGCATCGTAGATTATTATACCTGTACCGATGAAACCAAAGCTGAGTTTGAAAAGCGGTTGAGAGAGCTATATTTTGGTCCCTATTTGGCTGATTTTGAGGTCAATTTTTTGGATTTTAATTCGTTGGGTAAATCGTATCGACAAGAGAATTCGTACGACTATCCTGCTATAAGTCAGTTGTTTAAGGGCGTAGATTGTGTTCCGGTCACCACCAATTTTGTAAAGGTTAACAACTATAAGCTAAAGGGTAGTTTTATTGGTCGATTTGATGTGAGTTCCGCCATTGGATACCATGGAGTTTTCTTTGTGATCTTAACCCCTCGATTGTCGTCCATGGAAGGCCGATTGAGTGATTTGTTTAATCGTAATGTATTGGAGCCTTTGTATGCCGATAATCAATACAGTTTTGCTATTTACAACAACAATCGATTGAATTATTCCTATGGGTCGGTGGATTATCCGCTGGACAACCGTTGGCATGGAAAATTCAATGATTCGATGGCGGCCAATGATGGCGGTGGTAAGGGTTTCTTGCTGGCCGAAGGTGTAAGTCATTTCGTGTTAACGGATGGCTTAAACAATACGGTGGTTTTGTCTCGAAGTCAGATCGACTTTATTGGCTCAATTACGGGTTTTACGGTGCTTGGGCTCGGAGGGATTTTGCTGGTGATGCTTTACTATTTTGTGCTTTGGCTGAGGCAACGCATCATCGTAATGGGTGAGATTACGGGCAAGAAATTGAAGTTGCTAAAGAACTTGCGCAGTAGGATGCCATTGGGTCATCAGGGGGAGTTGTTCATTGCGAATCGTTTGCAGCTCTATGTGACATGGATGGTGTTTGCGACGTTTTTGGTGGTGTTGTTTGTGACGGTGAACTATTTCGTAAGGAATTATTCTGAGACACAGAAAGACGGTTTGAGGCAGAAGGCGAACGAAATCGCATCGAAGTTGAGCAGTAAAGTGAATATTGATGCGGTGTACGATAAGTATCAAACGGGTTTGGTTTATGATTTGGCGGAGTATTACAACACGGATATTAATTTGTATCGCGCGGATGGGACTTTGTTGGTGTCGACGAATGATCGTTTGATTGAAGAAAGTGTTCGCGGTAGATTAATGAATCCTTCTGTGTATCGTAAAATGGCCAATTTGGGGTCGTCTACCTCGCTAATCAATGAGAGTTTGGGTGATTTGGATTATATATCGTCATATACTGCTTTGCTGAATAAGGATTTGAAGGTGAAGGGGTATTTGAATTTGCCGTATTTCTCGAATCGTAAGGATTTGTATCGCGATATTTCTGAGTATGCGGTTACGATTATCAATTTGTTTGCTTTGGTTTTTGCAATCATGATTGTGATTGCGTATTTGGTTGCTCAGCGCATTGCCTTGCCATTGAATTTGATTCGTAAGCAGTTGGCATCGATTAAGATTGGGGAGCGGAATCAGCCTTTGGATTGGGACAAGAATGATGAGATTGGGTTGTTGGTGAAGGAGTATAACAAGATGATTGTGGAGTTGGAGAACAGTTTGAATTTGTTGGCTGAGAGTGAACGACAGGGTGCATGGAGGGAAATGGCAAAACAGGTGGCGCATGAGATTAAAAATCCATTAACGCCGATGCGATTGTCGTTGCAGCATTTGCAGTTTTCTTTGCAGCGCAACGATGAGAATTTGAAGGATAAGATTCAGAAAACGAGTGAATTATTGATACGTCAGATTGATTCTTTGAGTCAGATGGCAGAGGAATTTAGTTCGTTTGCTAAGATGCCTGAGCCCAAGTTGGAGCGGGTGAATTTGGTGCAGGTGGTTTCGGATGCGGTGTTGTTGTTGGGCAAGGAGAGTGATATGCCTATTGAATGGAAGTTTGCAAAGGATTTGGTTTATGTGCAAGCGGATCCATTGCAATTGGGTAGGGTGTTTACCAATATTCTGAAAAATGCCATTCAGTCAATTCCCGAGGGGCGGACGGGTGAAATTGCTGCAAATTTGAAATTGGCGGGTAATCTGGTTGTGGTTGAGTTCAAGGACAACGGGAAGGGGATTCCCGAGACACTGCGGGAGAAGATATTCTCGCCGAATTTTTCTACGAAAAATTCTGGAATGGGTCTGGGGTTGGCAATTTCTAAGAAGATTGTGGAACAATTGGGCGGTCGGATTGCATATAAGACCAAGGTGGGAGAGGGTACTACATTTACGATAGAGTTGCCTGTGGTTCAGGGCGACTAGGGTTGTCTTATTCTGGCCGATATTTCAGGGCCAATTCTATTTGTGCGATGAGTTTTTTGAGGCCGGCGCGTTGCATGGCTGATTTTTTGAGTTGGGGTTTGATTCGCGCCGGCTCAGATAAGGCTTCTTTCCATTGTGAATTGTTCCAGCTGATCATTTCTAGCGGTGCAAATCGAGGTTCTTGGTTGGGTTGGGAAAATCTGTTCCAAGGGCAAACATCCTGACAAACATCGCAGCCATAAGCCCACTGGCCTGTATTGATTGCGGGGTCTACAACCCTAGTCGCATTGGTGTTTTGGATTGAATCGTTGTCGTTGGGCCATGTTTTGTCTTCGATGGTGAGGTATGAAATACATCGATTTGAATCAATTACTTGTGGTTGTACAATGGCTTGGGTGGGACAAGCATCGATGCACGCTGTACATTCTCCGCAGTGATCCGTTTGGGGTTGGTCGGGCTCGAGTTCCAGGTTACAAATAATCTCCGCCAGAAAGAAAAAACTGCCAACACCTTTGCGAAGCAACAAACTGTTTTTGCCAATCCAACCCAGTCCCGCTCGCTCAGCCCACTGTCGTTCCATTACCGGCGCACTATCTACAAATGCCCTGCCTTCAAAATCTGGGATCTGGGATTGAATTTCCCCCATTAAGGTAAACAACTTCTCTTTGATGACGTGGTGATAGTCATCGCCCCAAGCATATTTTGCGATTTTGGGTGTGCTTGTTTCAACAGCAGTTGATGTATCCGAAGACTTTCGGAAGTCAATTGTTGTTGATTCGATTTGGGTTGAAGTTTTTAAGGGGAAGTAATTGTACGCAAAGCAAATGACCGTTTTTGCCCCCTCTACGAGCAATGATGGGTTGAGTCGCTTCTGGAAATGATTTTCCATGTAAGCCATCTTTCCATGAAATCCTTTTTCTAGCCAATCTATAAGTTGTGACTCAGTTTCGTTTAGTTTCTCGGCACGCGCAAATCCACAAGCTAAAAAACCGTGCTTCTCAGCCAACGCCGAAATGAATTCTTTTTGATTTGTTGGGTCGTGCACTGCCACGGGCATTACAAAAGGGTATTTCCGCCAGGATATCGTGGGTCCAATTTCCCCAAATGACGGAAAGCTAGTGCGGTGGCTTCTCTACCTCGCGCGGTGCGCTGCAAATAGCCTTCTTGGATCAAGAATGGTTCGTATACTTCTTCAATCGTACCGGCGTCTTCTCCCACAGCGGTGGCAATGGTATTTAATCCAACCGGACCGCCTTTGAATTTTTCAATGATGGTGCTTAAAATCTTGTTATCCATCTCATCCAAGCCATTGGCATCTACATTCAAGGCTTTCAAGGCAAATTTTGCGATATCCAAAGTGATGGTGCCATCGCCTTTGATTTGTGCGAAATCGCGGGTTCTGCGCAATAAAGCATTGGCGATACGTGGTGTTCCACGACTCCTTCGAGCAATTTCAAATGCAGCTTCTTCAACGATGGGGGTTTGAAGAATATGAGCGCTTCGGCCTACGATGTTGGTCAGCGTAGCGGCATCGTAGTATTCTAAACGACAATTAATCCCAAAACGAGCGCGCAAGGGGGAGGTCAATAAACCGCTTCTAGTGGTGGCCCCAACCAAAGTAAATGGCTGCAGAGCAATTTGTACACTGCGGGCATTTGGGCCGGTATCGATCATGATGTCGATCCGATAATCTTCCATCGCAGAATACAAATATTCTTCCACCACTGGACTCAAACGATGTATTTCATCAATGAACAGGACATCGCCTTCATTCAAGTTGGTAAGCAATCCTGCCAAGTCGCCGGGCTTTTCAAGTACAGGACCTGAGGTAATCTTCATGCTGCTGCCCATCTCGTTGGCAACGATAAAACTCAAGGTAGTTTTTCCCAAACCTGGAGGGCCATGAAGTAGGATGTGATCCAAAGCTTCGCCACGCATTTTCGCCGCCTCAACAAAAATTTTGAGGTTCTCAATGATTTTAGGCTGCCCCGTGAAATCGCCAAAATCGGCTGGACGCAAAACCTTTTCAATGTCCTTGTCGGAATTGCTCATGTTATTTGCGTTTGCATCTAAATTGGGATTCATTTTTATGGAATTGGGTGTTCTAAAAGGATATGTGCTTTGTTTAATCGGCAATATGGGCCAATTTTCTTAAATTCTCATCTACTTGCGCATTGACTTGCCACAATGGGGGTCTTACGGCCGTTCCGCAGAGTTGCTTTTCGTTTAACATGGTTTTGATTCCGCCTGGACTTCCATCGGCGAATATCGCAATAGATGATTCCAATACCCTTTCGTGCGCTGCTTTTGCCGCGATAAAATCACCTTGGATTGCAGATTTCACCATGCCTGAGAACGTCCGAGGGAAAATGTGGTTGATCACAGAGATCACGCCACTGCCACCGCAAGCTAGGATTGGGAAAGTAAGCGCATCGTCTCCACTGATAACCAAAAAATCCGCTGGTTTGTCTTTCAAAATCGACATAACCTGCTCCATATTTCCGCTGGCCTCTTTTGTCGCCACGATATTCGGGTGTCTCGCCAACTCCAATTGGGTTGAGGCGGTCATGTTGCTCCCAGTTCTTCCTGGAACATTGTATAGGATTATCGGCAAGGGCGATGCGTTTGCCACCTCGTTGTAGTGATAAATAATCCCCTGCTGATTGGGTTTGTTATAATAAGGCGATACGCTTAAAATAGCGGTTAAACCATCGGTATCCAACGACTTAAGTTGCTCTACCACATCAGAAGTGTTGTTGCCACCCACGCCCAAAACCAATGGCAATCGACCCGCGTTTGCTTTTTTGATGTGCGATACAACTGCGCTCTTCTCTTGACTTGATAATGTCGCACTTTCTCCGGTCGTGCCCAACATTACAAAGTAGTTGGTTCCGCCAGCAATCTGTTGCTCAATGATTCTGCTTAAAGCATCAAAATCAATGCTGTGATCGTTGTTGAATGGCGTGATCAATGCCGTGCCTGTTCCAATGAGTTCTTTCATGCCAATTTATTCAAGTGTTCCTTTAAATCACAAAGGTACTGATTCATGCTGTTCTTCTCCGTAGGTTTGATTAATACGTCGTAGTTTCCTAGGTGCTTTAAATTATAAGGTCCGACTTTGCAGGCTGCTTTACAAACCGATGCCATGCCCAAAAATTGCCAATTTCCGTTTAGGTCAAGCGAGATGAAAAAATCCGTTTCCTGCAGTAGCACATTTTTGAGGTCTTCTGCTTTAGGGAATCCAGTGCGATCAAAGTCCCATTTTCCCACGTGATACGTATTGACTTCCGGCACCAATGGGGTTTCTTCTTTGGTTTTTACATTGAAATACACAATGCGAATGACCTGTTTTCCTACATTTTTTAAATATTCGATGTATTCTTTGATGGCTTTCGTCTCCGAGGGCGAACAACTGCTGTCCCATACCAAAATAAAACGGGTGGCTTTGTTGAAATTGGGCGCATATTTCAATTTGCCAAATTCCTTGGCCTTGTGCTGATGCAATTTCGCGATAACCCTTGAAACCAATCCTTCGTTGTTGCTCATGTCTTTTTTTATTGGTTTGATAATAAATCTAGGAAAGTGTCTTCATCGATGATTTGAACCCCGAGTTGCGTTGCCTTTTCCAGTTTTGAAGGTCCGATGCCGTCTCCAGCGACCAAATAATCCGTTTTTCCGGTCACGCCGCTGCTAACTTTTCCGCCGTGGGCTTCGATCATTAATTTGATTTCATCGCGACTGTGTTTTGCAAAGACCCCAGAAATGACCATCGTTTTGCCTGTTAGGTGATCGCCCAAGCTAACCTTTTCGGCGGCGGTGAACTGCAATCCCGCGGCTTTCATGCGTTCGATGCCATCCCGGTGTTTGGGCTCTGCGAAATACTGAACCACGGATTCTGCGATGCGTTCCCCGATTTCATCTACTGTGATGAGTGTTTCTTCCGGGGCCGACATTAAATTATCGATGTTGCCCATCGCCGATGCCAGTTTCTTGGCCACAGTTTCTCCCACATAGCGAATGCCCAAACCAAATAGCAGGCGTTCAAACGGTTGTTTTTTGCTCTCTTCGATGCCTTGGATCAAGTTCGTGGCGGTTTTTTCGCCTACGCGATCCAAAGCCAATACTTGTTCAAAAGTTAAATCGTATAAATCCGCCAGATCTCTCACCAAACCCGCGGTATACAAGGTCTCGGCCATCTCACTGCCAATGCTTTGAATGTCCATGGCTTTTCGGCCTACGAAATGTTCGATTTTTCCGATGGCTTGGGGCGGACATTCGTCGATGTTTGGACAGTAATGGTGTGCTTCTCCTTCTTTACGAACCAGCTCGGTATTGCATTCCGGGCAATGGGTGATATAAATATGGGGTTGTGATTGCTCTGGTCTGCGAGAAAAATCGACCCCTACAATTTTGGGTATGATTTCGCCCCCTTTTTCTACAAAAATCGCATCGCCCACACGCACATCAAGTCGTTCGATTTCATTGGCATTGTGCAGACTAGCTCTTTTTACTGTGGTTCCAAGAAGTTGAACAGGTTGGAGTTCGGCCACGGGAGTGATTGCGCCTGTTCGTCCTACTTGGTAGGTGATTCCCAGCAGGGTTGAACTCGCAGTTTCGGTCTGGAATTTATAAGCGATGGCCCAGCGAGGCACTTTGGCGGTGAAGCCCAATTCTTCTTGGTATCGAAAAGAATTTACTTTGATCACCACGCCGTCAGTATCGTAACCCAGCTCATGTCGGGCCTCATTCCAATGCGTTAAATAGCTAAAAACCTCTTCTATATTTCGGCAGTTTTTGCTGTTTTCTGCCGTTTTCAAGCCCCATTGATGCGCATTTTCTAGCGATTCGCTGTGGGTTTGGAAATGATTTGTATCGGAAAGGAAATGATATAGGGTAATGTCGAGCGGTCTCTTGGCGACTTCGTTCGGGTCTTTGATTTTGAGCGATCCGGAGGCGACGTTTCTCGGGTTTGCGTATTCGGCTTCGCCTTGGCTAACGCGAAGGGTATTTAGTTTTTCAAAGCCTTTGCGATGCATAAAGATTTCTCCCCGGATTTCGAATGATTGAGGGAAATTTCCATGCAGTTGCTGTTTTACGCTGCGGATGGTTTTTACGTTTTCGGTGACGTCATCGCCCTGAAATCCATCGCCTCGGGTAACGGCTTGCACCA
>JBEGUW010000111.1:0-17245 GCA_041178665.1 Bacteroidota bacterium | reverse complement strand
TATTTGGCGAAATATCTCCGTAGGAACCTCAACACTATAAATACGTTAGCCCTTAATCTCAAAATGTGCTTAACCTGTCGATAATTCAAAAACAGAAGTACAAAAAAGGCCAAATTGACCGCTATGAATTTCCCGAAAATCGAGATCATTCTCAAAAAGAGACCTCGAGGAATTGCACCCGTATCATGAAAGTCTGTCATTGATATTAATTCATCCACCCCGAACCATAAAACCACTAAGACCACAACAGCTGAACCATAACTCACAATCAATCCCTTGAAACGATTTTGTGCATGCAAATAATGTCCAATCGGCGCCGATATCCCTAAGAAGATCATGGCGGGCGATATCATAAACAAGGTTTCTTTAAGCCCCGAAAATGTCTCCCCGAAAACGAAAATATAGAGCGCATTCGGCACTAAAATCGCAGCTAGGACGGCGAGCAGGGTTCCCGTTGCGGAAATCACGACATATCTCGAAAGCAACTTGTGGAATTTTCTTTGCTGCGATGCAGGTGCTGACACGTCGCCATTATTTCGATCCCCCAATAATGATCCCGAGGAAACCAACATCCTTGAATGTAGAATCGTACCGTAAGAATTGCCAAAAATCCATATGGTATCGGCAATCAACAGCGCATTTGCCAATAACCCCGCCTCTGAATTTCCAAATTGTGCGGCCATCCACCACAACGGCAATCGATATAAAAGAAACAGTAAAATATGTCCGAGCTGCGATAAGAATCCACTGTTGAACATTTCTCTGGGTGGCTGTATGGAACTCCAAAACGAATCATTATTTGATCCACGACGGGATTGACCCATTTCTTGTGGACTTGACTGAATCGATTGCATCACCCCGCCTTTAAACAACGACCGAGACTGCCACAAAGAATACACCCAAACCAAGCCGGATGCGTACACAAGAATCCACAGAATGGCCATTTCATTAAACCCATGGAGATAGTGCAAGGTTTGTCCATCCATCAAACGCTCGGCTATATGCCTACTTACACTGAGTTCTATGGCCGCATTTTTCGGGATTATGAAACCGTACATCGCCTCAAAGCACAATAAGAGTCCTAGCAACTTCAGAACTTCCATTGAAACCTGCAAGCGATTGCGTTGATTCACCCATCCCTGTGCCTGATAAAGATTGTACTGAATATTCAATCCGCCAAGAAACAATCCCTGGAAAAAGAGCAAATTGAGTGTAATCACTTTGGGATGATCCAAACAAATGGGGTAATCACCCGCATTCGGAATAACCCAAACAAACCAACCAATCAAATACGCGATACAAAGAACCAATAATAAAAACACCCATGCCGTTGGCAATATGCGTCGTACCGAGTACTTCGTGAGCAAATTCGCCAATGCCCCACCAGCCACCACCTCGCTTACCATCAATGTCAGTTGTAAATACAGTAATAAAACCGACAGCGCACCCCTACCGTAGGCGCCCATGCCTCGTGAATAAATCACAACCACCAACGCCGCAATGACCGCTTTGGCGAGCTGCCAGCCAAATGTCCGCACCGGACCGCCATCGCTAAAAACAGACTTCTTATTCGCTGGGTCTATTTTCCCGAGAGCATTTCGTCCGATATTTATATCCTGTTCACCCATCACCGCCTCCTTCTATTTTACATGGAAAAGTTTCCAAAAAACAGCCCATTGCCGCCCATCGAAATATCTCATCCAACAATTTCACGTCACCACCACTGAAAACCAACGGCTTTGACCCCTTCCCCAATACATTTATTCCCCAATTTCCCAATACGTGATTCAGCGCATTTTGTCGCTTAGCGCGTGTCAACAATCCATCCAATTTCGCACTCATTACCCACACTTCCCAGTCTTTAAGCCCCTGCAATGTCATCTCACACTTTGGAACCGAGAACCCTTTTTTATCAACCCGCCATAAAACCTTGGTCGGCACCAACCCCACATCCATCGCCTTGCGCAAATATCCCTTGGAATAACCATCCACCAATTTCGATGTTAGCGAACCCTCCAAACTCCACGTATCATCGCCCCAGGCATTCAACCAAGCATCCGCCATGCGATAGTCATCGGCAAATGGATTCCTAGACTCAATCCCCGCTGCCATTCCATTCCTATCTTCAAAACGCAACAATTGCGTTAACCTTTCACCATAATAATCCTCGCGCATCAACACATCCACACACGTCTCAAACGGACGTCCAACCCAACTACCCAAAACCGCTTTAAGCCATTGCTTTCCCGCCGCCACAAAACCCACAGGCCATTTCCGCCTCAAAGGCCAAAGCGTATTTTTCTCGTTCCAAAATGCCGCCTTGTAGTAATGAGGATAGCCGCCAAACAATTCATCCGCACCCTGACCATTAAATAAAACCGTCACCCCGGCTGCCTTCACCGCCTCACACAAGGCAAAATGGGCCAAATTATTCCACGCCACCGGGATACGATGCGTAGCCTTTATATACCTTTCTAAATATTTGCCATCCAACTCGCGAACATCCACCGTATGCCAAATTCCACCCACATGCTCCAGCACCGATTTCTGATATTCGCTTTCATCGCCGTCCATGCCAGGTGCAACCACCGAAAACACATGCAAATGCGCTTCTTTCCCCATGATTTCCCTTGCCATCCCCACCAAAGCCGCACTGTCGATCCCGCCACTTACCGCAAATCCAATCGGCACATCGCTGCGAAGTCGTTTCTGCATGCCCGCCATCAACTGGAACCGCAACAATTCGATATGATTCTTGGGCTCCTCATTCAATCCCAACTGCTGCTGCCAACCCGCACCGTCGTCCAACCTCAAATACTCGCCATTTTGCCATGACTTGATAATCACATGTCCCCAATCTGAAATGGGATTCAACTTCGAATCCAAACTCAAACATGAATAGGTAAGATAACAGCCCATGCCCAACTCCTGAATTCCGTTGAAAAGCATATTTCGGTCCGACGCCCCCTCTTCCAAATGCGATATCAATGCCTTTTCACTCAGCGAAACCTCAATTCCCTGCAACTCGAGTGCTTGCTTCAACGCAAAATCTTCGCTGCCAAACGAGAGGGATTTGATGATATTTTCAGAGTTGTCGACATCCTGATCCAAATAATAATACAAAGGCTTTACCCCCGTTTTATCCCTGGCCAAGGTTAACTCCTTCAATTCCGTATCCCAAATGGCGAAAGCAAAAAACCCATCCAACAAAGCAATGCAATCAACCCCTTTCAAACTCCACAACTGCAAAAGAACCTCAGTATCGGTACCCGTATTTGTTGTCAATCCGAATTCCGATGCCAACTCCAAATAATTATAAATCTCTCCGTTAAAGGATATCCAATACCGACCGTCCAAACTGCACATGGGCTGTTTTCCTTGGTCGCCCAATCCCAGAATCGACAAACGTCGATGCATAAACATAGCGATGCTTTCTTCCTGACCACCAAAGACCTCAACTCCAAAACCGTCTGGTCCGCGATGCTTTAATCCCTCTACCAAGCACTGCCCAACGGCTTTCATTTGGGCTTCGGAATGACCGCCGAAATCAACCCATCCGCCTATTCCGCACATAGATCAATCAAATTTCGATACGATGAATCCAAAACCTTAGCAACGGCATTTTGGGAGTATTTCTCTGTTGCGCGGTTGGCAATTTCGGCTCGACCCCAGTGCTTATGATCTAAATACGCCTTTTCCATCGCCAATGTGAGCGCCGCTTCATCCATAGATTCAACCAACAAACCATTTTCAATAGTCACCATCTCAGGAATTCCAGCAACAGAAGATGAAATCACTGGCAATCCACAACACAAAGCCTCAGAAATGACGCAAGGGGCATTCTCCATTTCCGAAAACAAAACAAAAGCATCGGCTTCTTGCATTTGAAAAGCGACATCGTCCGACTTTCTAGGTCCAAAAAATGCAACGCTGGGCTGAAAAATATGCAGCAGCCCTAGTCCAAAAGCATAAGTTCTGGCCTGACTCAAGTATATTTCATTGGCACCGCCCACCAATCGGAACTGCATGTGCCATGAAGGATGTTTCTGTTTTAGTGCGGCAAAGGCCCGCAACATTCCAAAGATGTTTTTTCGGGGTTCTAACGACGAAACATGTAAAAATGCAAATGGCAATGCCGGATCTTTCTCATGTTCCTTGAAATGAAAGACCGATGTATCTACCACATTTCGGAAAAGGACAAAGGGTTTTGCGCCACCCAAATATTTATGCATGCTGGATTGAACCGACAAACTCACCGGCGCGGCAACCGTCACCCTTTCCCAAAGCCTAAAAAAATCCCGCTTAAATACCCATCCGCGTTTGCCAAACCCATCAAACACAACCTCATTAAATATCGCCCAATGCTCCGTATACCATAGCGGCACCGCGCCCTTCCCTCCTTGCCTGAAATTCTTATACACATCAGGAATTAATCTAGCCACCTTATCACCGGCGTGGACATGAACGCCCTCGGGAATCCCATTCGCTGCGGCGTACCGCCGCAGCGAATGCCCCGCAACAATCTTATAAATCCAATAATTTAAAACCCTACACACCACCCCGCCCCAAGGCAACTGAACCACCGCCTTCCATACCATCTCAACCCCATCAACCCCCATTACCGGCAAAGGCCTCGCATCCTTCCCCAATCGGTACACCGGAAAATGAAACAATACCAAACCAAATGAATCCTTCCGCCCCTTTTGATATTGCGAAAATGCCGTTGCATGTCGACCAATAAAATTGCCCGCATCAACATCCAAACTACTTGGATACCAACCCGCTAACCACCATATTGATTTGGAACCGCCCACGTAACAAAAGTAAGCACCGATAAGGAGCCCATCAAATTATTGGCAATTTTTACAAACGTTACAATCCGACTTGAAAAATTCTCAAAAAAAATCTATCTTTGCACCTCAGTAAATGGCGGTTATAGCTCAGGTGGTTAGAGCACTAGCTTGTGGCGCTAGGGGTCGCCGGTTCGAGTCCGGTTAGTCGCCCTCCAAAAGAAAAAAGCAGCGAATTCGCTGCTTTTTTCTTTTTACCATATTTCGGAATGATCAATTCACAACTCCGATAACTGGCTATCAAACAACAGATAGGCATTAAAAAACACCAATCCGCCGCCTTAATTAACCAATATACCTCAACAACTCAGCGCGCGTGGCCGAATCTAAAAACTTGCCGTGGAAACTGCTGGTTACGGTACTGCTCGACGTGTCCTTAATGCCTCTGCTGGCAACACACATATGCTTGGCATCAATCACCACAGCCACATCGTCCGTTCCCAAAACCTGCTTCAATTCTTGGGCAATTTGAACCGTCATGCGCTCCTGAACCTGAGGACGGCATGCATAATAATCCACAATGCGATTCAACTTACTCAGTCCAATCACCTTGCCGCTGCTAAAATATGCCACGTGTGCAAATCCATAAATCGGCACAAAATGATGCTCGCAAGTGCTGTGAAACTGAATATTCTTCTCCACCAACATCTCCGCATACTTATAACTGTTTTCGAAAAGCGTTGGTTCCGGCTTGTTTTTTGGGTCTAGGCCCTTGAAATGCTCGTTGACATACATCTTGGCAACGCGCAGTGGCGTCCCCTGCAAGCTCTCGTCGGTCAAATCCAATCCCAACACATGCATGATTTCCTTGAAATGCTTGGCAATCAACTCAATCTTTAACGCATCGTCCATCGCAAAGGCATCATCCCTCAACGGCGTCTCCGGCTTAATCGAAATGTGCGAATCGCCCATCTCTTCCCACTGCTTCAGCAGTTCGTTTGCTATCTTTTTATCCATTAAACTCTACAAAATTACGGGGTGTTTCGTACAATCTTACACTCAAATTCATTTCCTGGGGAACGCGAGCACGCAATTTCTGCCAAATCACCCAAACAATATTCTCGGCCGTTGGATTCAAATCACGAAATTCCTCAGTATCCAAATTTAAGTTTTTGTGATCAAATCGCTCAATCACTTCTTCTTCGATGTACTCCTTAATCAATTTCATATCAATCAAATATCCCGTCACCGGATCCACCTGACCCTCCACTTTCACCTCCAAATCATAGTTGTGACCGTGGTAATGTGCGTTATTGCACAATCCAAAAAATGCCTGATTTTCTGCATCCGACCACGAGGGAACATGCAAACGATGGGCTGCGTTAAAATGGGCTGTGCGATAAACTGCGACTCTGTGTGACATTTCGATTGATACAAATAGTGATAGTAAAACCAAACAAATCGGAAATGGTTTGTTTCTATACAAAACTATGATGCAATTCACATTTATCACCCACGTTGATGCCAATATCAATGAGGTTAGTCGAAATTTCAACCGCGAATTGCTCCTAAAACTCAATCCGCCACTTATCAAGATGAATTTACTTCGATACGATGGGCAAATCACCGGCAACCAACTCTCTTTCCAAATTGGTATCGGACCCATGAAGCAACAATGGGATGGCATCATTACCGCTCACCGCTACACCCAAAGAGATTGGCTTTTCCGCGATGAAGGACTCAAACTTCCGCATCCGCTCAAAACTTGGAAACATACCCATGCGCTGAAGGCCGCGGGAGAACATACAATTATCATCGACCGCCTAAAATTCGAAGGCCTAAACCCCTTCTACACCGCGATGCTTTGCCTGCCGTTTATTTTGATGTTTTGGATGCGTAAACCGCTCTACAAAAAGCATCTAGGCAAGCGCTAATCGTGTTTGTGACTTCTGTAAAGACCGTCCATCACCACCACATGGGGTAAGGTGACCAACGATAACAATACAAAGGCAAAGCCCAGGTTCGATTCCAAATCAAATCGCAGCAAAAAACCCATTCCAACCAAGGCCATTAATCCAAATGGGACAAATCCCATGAGCGTTTTCTTCCTGTTTTGTTTGTAGTTTACACTCACATAATCCAATTGATATTGCATCGATTGTAAGGCGTGCCAGAAGCAAAAAACAACGACAAAACCTAACAATAGTGGCGTAAACCAATACCAAACTGTCACCAAAAACCACTGCAGTAAATACGAAAGCCAGTTGCTGCGATGCGAACGATACAATACCGCGCCATACATCAGAATAAAAACTATCGAAACGACAAGCAAACTGCTCTCATTGAGATGTCCGAAACCAGAAACTGCAGACCCCGACTGACCCAACATCGTCGCAAAAACACCAAACACCTCGTCGCTGTGTTTTAACACCGGAAACCCAACCAACCAACTGCCCCACAAGACAGAATCCAACGACCAAATTCGGTTGGTATTAAAATTTGATTGACCAAAATGATGGATCGAAATCAACAAGAATAATCCCAGCGAAAGCATCGGCCAAACGAACCACAAAGCGAGATAAAGCAGCATCACACCCAAGTACATCGACAAAAAACGAATACTGCCTGCGGTGTTTTTTTCTTTTCGATAAAAAAAGTCGTTGCCACCGTGCGGAATCCCTAAAAACACCAAACCCACCAAGCAGAGCGCGCCTTGAAGCATCGCAAATTGGAGAAGGAACGGCACCATCAGAATAAAAAATATCTGCAATACCAACTGCCATCGAAACAGCGGCGACCCAGTATAATTCGATTTTAGCCCTTCCATATCAACCCTTCCATTTGGCAAACAAAGTCCTTAAAAAAAGTCGCTTCGGCAACCATAAAAATATCATTACCTCCTGCAAAAGATTTGTTTTTTCATTCAAAAACCGCAGCACGGTGGATGCCCTTTGGTGTTGAAACAATTGATCAAAAATCTGCTTCCCTCGATTGGGGTGTTTTTGCAAAATTCGCAACAGCAGATCGTCGTAAAAACGGAATCGCCTTTTTCGATACAGTGTTGGTATCAATGCATTACTTTTTAGTGCCGATGCAATCGACTTACCATGTTGCATCATTCGCAAAAAACCATAACCCGTGGTGGGTTTCAGGGCCCCGGCTACAACGCCCAAAGGCACAATGCGCGTATCTGGCGCATGAAATCGCTCCGACGCATCAAAAACAGAGCTCATCGGGATTGCGTTATGCTCCAATTCTATCGTTGAAACATCCCAACCCCGCAAATCACAAATTTCTTGAAGCAATCGCTGACCTTCCTCCAAACCTAAAATTTCTTTATCAAATTGCGTCACTTCAATCAGCGCTTCTTGCCCGCTAAATGGCAAAACATAGAGAAACTGGGTTTTCCCTCTCTGCTCAATTCCAAAATCCATCAACGTACAAGCATCGGAATCAAAAATGGATTCAGCGGTATTGCTATTCACCCGCCAACCCACAAACGATTGCCACAACGCAATTTCCGATGTCTTGACTGATGCACCGCCACTGCAAAACAACCATTCGGCAGCTACGTTGAGGCTCTCAACGCCTTCCTCATTATCAATTTGGATGTCCACCGAAACCTGATTCCCGATTTGACGAGTTGCAGCGACGCGACCAAAACACCAATCGATATGGACAGATGACGCAATTGCGTTTTTTACAAAAGCGTAAAACGCCTCGCTCCGACAGTGATAATAGGTATAAGGATCGATGCGCTGAGATTCACCAAACACTTGAACTTGACTCCATGAAAAATCGACAAAACCCAGGTCTTGAACGAAAGCATCGCCCCAAAAACACCAAGTTCTATCGTTGTGCTTGAATTTATCGCACTCCACAATCAGCAACGTTTTATCATCCAACAAACCCTCTTTATGTAACCAATAGGCCAACCACAAACCGGAAGCGCCCGCACCTTGAATGATATAATCGTACCTCTTTTTCAATGACAGTAATCTGCAAATTAAACCCCTACAAACATTTAATTGTTTGAATCACAATGTATTATTATCCATTTTTTACCCAAAAATCAATTATACCAGGGACCAAATCGTGCAAAAAATGTGCATCAAAACCCCAAAACACTATTTAAAGAAGGCCTAACTTCGCGACCATGAAATTTTTCATCGATACCGCCAATTTGGCCCAAATCAAAGAAGCAAACGACCTCGGAATTCTTGATGGCGTAACAACAAACCCAAGCTTAATGGCAAAAGAGGGCATCTTCACGGAAGAAGCCGTATTGAACCACTACAAAACCATCTGCGAAATGGTAGACGGCGATGTGAGCGCGGAAGTCATTAGTACCGATTTCGAAGGCATGATTGCCGAAGGTGAAAAATTGGCTGCTTTGCACCCAAACATCGTGGTAAAAGTTCCAATGATCAAAGAAGGTGTGAAAGCCATCAAATATTTTTCTGATCGCGGAATTCGTACCAACTGCACATTGATTTTTAGTGCAGGTCAAGCGATTTTGGCAGCAAAAGCTGGCGCTACCTATCTTTCTCCTTTCATCGGACGTATCGATGATCAAAATTGGGAAGGCATCGACTTGATCAAACAAATCGCTGAAATCTACGCAGTTCAAGGCTACGATACCCAAATCCTTGCCGCTAGCGTTCGTACTTCTTTACACATCGTGCAATGTGCTACCCACGGCGCCGATGTCGTTACGTGTCCACTCAGTGCAATTTTAGGATTATTAAAACACCCCTTAACTGATTTAGGCTTGGCTCAGTTCCTTGCCGATCACGCCAAAGGAAGCAAATAATTTCATTCGAAATCATACCATTTTCAAAATCAAAGAGCCAGCAATTGCAGGCTCTTTGATTTTGAAACACTAATAATTAATAACCCCACTTAAATAATTTTTATTTAAAACTTTATTGTCCTTATTTTGTTTAAAATTTATGGTAGTAACACTTCGACAGATGCAATACGTGATTTCGGTAGCGAAATTAGGGAGTTTCTCTAAGGCAGCAGACGAATGTGCAGCCGACCAATCTACTGTTAGTCAACAAATTAAAACATTTGAAGACCGCATGAATGTGGAAATTTTCGATCGTACATCAATTCCAATCACTGTAACCCCAGCCGGTAAGGAAATAGTTGAACGATGTGAAAAGATTGTCAATCAAGTGGATGAAATGATCGCCCCTTTCAAGAAAAAGCGGTTAATCTAAAAACTTTTTCAACCCACTACGGAGCTTCTTCTCTCCAAAAGCACAATATCCCGCCAATCGCCATTGGCCATTTTCCCAATTCTTTCTCGTTTACCCACCATTCTAAATCCAAATTTCTCGTGAAGTGCGATGCTCGCTAGATTCTCAGGAAATATTCCCGATTGTAGCATCCAAATCCCATTCTCTTCCGATGAGGCAATTACCGCATTCATCAAAACATTCCCAAATCCCTGACCCAGGAAATCAGTATCGATGTAAATACTCAATTCTGCTACGCCCGAGAACACACGCCTTGAACTCACCGGACTCAAAGCCGCCCAACCCAACACCGACTCCTCTTCTCTTGATTTCAAAACCCAGCGCGAGTGATTCAAATGTTTCGCATCCCAATCTACCCAATCCGCCGCGGCGACATCATAAGTTGCGTTACCCGTTTCAATCCCCTGGGTAAAAATCCTTGCCACCGAAGTATAATCAGTAGGGAGCATCGGCAACAACGCAAAATCTAGAACTCCACTTGCATCAGGCACACCCATAGCAAATTAATATTGTTCTTTTTTATTGGGAAAATCCTTGGACTTGACATCGGTAATGTAATGCTCCACTGCGCCTTTCATCAAATCGTACAAATTGGCGTAACGACGTAAAAAGCGGGGCGAAAACTCATTGGTAATACCCAATAAATCATGTACCACCAAGACCTGCCCGTCAACCCCGGCACCGGCGCCAATCCCAATGACAGGAATGGTTAAATTCTCGGCGACTTTTTTGGCCAATTTCGCTGGAATTTTTTCCAAGACGATGGCAAAGCAACCCGCTTCCTCCAACATTTTACTGTCGCGAATAAGCTTATCGGCCTCTACATCGTCTGTAGCACGAACCGTATACGTCCCAAATTTATAAATACTCTGAGGCGTTAAACCCAAATGCCCCATCACCGGAACACCCGCCGTTAAAATCCTTTTGATACTTTCCAAAATCTCTTCCCCACCTTCCATTTTGATAGCATGGGCGCCGCTTTCCTTCATGATCCGAATGGTTGATGCCAAGGCCTCCTTACTATTGCCCTGGTAACTTCCAAATGGCAAATCCACCACCACCAGAGCGCGACTCACACCCCTAACCACAGAACTGGCATGATAAATCATCTGATCCAGCGTAATTGGCAGCGTGGTTTCATGTCCAGCCATAACGTTTGATGCACTATCGCCAACCAAAATCACATCGATTCCCGCTTGATCCACAACCCGAGCCATGGAAAAATCATAAGCAGTTAGCATGGAAATCTTCTCACCGCGCGCCTTCATCTCATGCAAAACGTGGGTTGTCACCTTTTTTTCTTCTTTCTTGTGTATGCTCATTGCCTTTGAGTTTTAGATTCTATTCGATGGAAATTCTGCCTAAGTTCACAAAATTCGCCCCAAATGAAGCATCTTTGTATGTAAATTTTAAGCAAAAGTAGGATTATTTTCAATGAAACATTCTTCGATTCGGGTTTGGGGTATAGCGATTTTTTTGATGTTCATTTCGTCGATGTTCTTTAGTGCATGTGAAAACGAAGTCAACATCAATGCAGATTATAAAGAAACGATTGTAATCTATGCACTTTTGGATCCCGAAGACACCATTCAGTATATCAAAGTCAACAAAGCCTATTTGAACCAAGGCATCGGCGCATTGGAAGCGGCAAAAATATCCGACAGTTTATACCTCGATAGCACCCACGTTCAACTCAAGCGACTGAACACCGGCCAAATCATCGTCTGCAACGCGGAAGAAGGACCCAAAAAAGATTCTGGGATTTTCGCAAACGATAAAAATATTCTTTGGGCAACGCGAGAAAAAATCTACCCCAACGAAGAATATGAGATTACCGTAAGCAACCCCGTAACCAAAATCAAAGCGGTATCGGTGACAAAAACAGTGGGACCGGCCAAAATCAGAGCGCCCTTTATCGACCAAACAAATATCTTTAGCGTAGGACCAGATTATATCAACGTAGCTTATGTGGCTGCAACAAATGCATTCTCTTATGATGTTCAATTTCATGTTTTTTACGAGGAATTCAGCACCTTCGATACTGCACAAAAAACAACAAAAATGGCCAACTGGAAAATGATAACCAATCTTCTAGTGGCGAACAATAACGACGTGAGGCGTCAAATCCCACGCCTAAGTTTCATACAGTTCTTACAAAATTCTATCACCGCATCGCCTACCCTAAAACATCGTATCAAATGGGTTGGGATCACGATGTATGGCGCCAATCAGACACTCATCGACTATATTTCTGTGAATGAGCCGAGCATAGGCATCGTCCAGAAACAAGCCGACTACACCAACATCACTGGTGGTTACGGACTATTCGCTTCTCGTTGCAAACAAACAGTATGGGGAATTCCAATGGATCCCGCGTCGATTGTCTATTTACAAAAGCACGAACTAACGAAGGCGTTGAACTTGGTGCGCTAAATCAGAACTGTTTCGGTATTGACAATCCAAACCGACATAGACTCATCCGCATTGGGATCACCCAACCCTGGAATAAAACGACCCTCCCTTTCAACCCCTTCGATGGATTCTTTGGAATGTGCGCCGTAGGCAGGGAAATGCAATAAAAATGAATCCTTAGTGACTTCATTGACCCCAGGAACAACAGGGTAAGCATACATCCCGACGTTGGCCACAAGTAATTTATGATTCTTGGCCGAAAGCGAAAGTCCAAAAGGAATGCGTCCAGTAGGAATCATCGCCTTCAACTTTTTGTCCTTTAATCCGATGCGATACAGCTGAAACCATGCGCGATCCAAAACCCACAAATCATCGTTCACATCGTCTACCAAAATATCCGTCACAAATGCCTCTTTGGGAGCCTCTGGATGAAACTGATTTACATCAACACTATCAATCACTCTCTTTAAAATCACATCGAACATCCAAATTTTCCCTTTGTCGCCCCCGCTCAAATAAACTACCCGATTATTATTTGAAAAACTCGCACCAACAAATGATGCCCCTTTGATGATATCAATGCCTTTACCATCAAATTCTGGAAAACGACTTACGTTACTAGTCGATGCCGACATCTCAACCAACGTTACTGCACCGCTATGCAAAACCACTGCAAACGTACCGTCATTGCTTACCGCCAATCCATAAGGTGCACGATGCACTCTAATTTTCTCACCCACCGGCGATACAAATCTTCCACTTGGTAAAACGGAAATCCCATTTTCGTTGATCTTACAGTAATCCAACCTACCTGGAACTTCATATTCTACTTGGGCCGAAATCCCGCTGGCAAGCATCATAAAACAAGCGAAATTGAAAATCTTTTTAACCGGAATATACATACTCCAAAGAATCACAATTCTTGTGTTGTTAGTATTGAATAAACATCAATCAAATGTTAACTTCTTTGGAAACCAGTAGACCAGGTCATGCGTTGTTTGATAGGAAATACCATCGAGCGAAAAGCAAAAACGACAGTTTTCATCGAATAGAATCATCAACAATATACATTTTGTCACGATTTCTGACAGAACGACATACCAAGTCCAGTAAAGTTTGCTTGGTACACAGATTGCTAACAAGTGGCAAAGAATACCAAGATAATGAGCAAAATAATTGGAATTGATTTAGGAACTACAAACAGTTGCGTATCCGTATTGGAAGGCAACGAACCCGTAGTCATTGCGAACAGTGAAGGACGCAGAACTACCCCCTCTATTGTAGCATTTATGGACAATGGAAATGGCGAACGCAAGGTTGGAGACTCCGCCAAACGTCAAGCCATCACAAACCCTCAACACACCGTACAATCCATCAAGCGTTTCATGGGTGAGAAATTCTCAAACATGACTGTGGAAATTGGACGCGTACCTTACGAAGTGGTAAAGGGCGACAACGATACACCTCGTGTAAAGATTGGTGATCGCAATTACACCCCCCAAGAAATCAGCGCCATGGTACTTCAGAAAATGAAGAAAACCGCCGAAGATTATTTGGGTCAGGAAGTAACCCGCGCCGTAATCACCGTACCCGCATACTTTAACGATGCACAACGTCAAGCTACCAAAGAAGCCGGTGAAATCGCAGGTTTGGTGGTTGAGCGTATCATCAACGAGCCTACCGCTGCCGCCTTGGCTTATGGTTTGGACAAATTGGATCGCGATATCAAAATTGCCGTTTACGATTTGGGTGGTGGAACGTTCGACGTTTCTGTCCTTGAATTGGGCGATGGTATTTTTGAAGTAAAGAGCACAAATGGCGACACGCACTTGGGTGGTGACGATTTTGACCAAGTAATCATCGATTTCTTGGCCGATGAGTTTAAGAGTCAAGAAAACATCGACTTGCGCAAAGACCCTATGGCATTGCAAAGGTTGAAAGAAGCGGCTGAAAAAACCAAAATTGAATTGTCGGCCAGTACCGAAACCGACATCAACTTACCCTATATCACAGCAGTAGACGGTGTTCCAAAACACTTGGTGATGAAAATGAGTCGTAGCAAATTCGAGCAATTGGCTGCCTCTTTGATTCAACGCACGTTGGAGCCTTGTAAGCAAGCTTTGAAAGATGCAAACATGAATCCAAGCGACATCGACGAGGTAATTTTGGTAGGCGGATCAACACGTATCCCAGCGATTCAGAAGTTGGTTGAAGATTTCTTTGGCAAGGCGCCTAGCAAAGGGGTTAACCCAGACGAAGCGGTTGCCGTAGGTGCTGCAGTTCAGGGTGGTGTATTGACAGGTGAAGTGAAAGATGTGGTTCTGTTGGATGTTACACCTTTGAGCATGGGCATTGAAACCATGGGTGGTGTAATGACCCGCATGATTGAATCAAACACGACGATCCCAACCAAAAAGACAGAAACTTTCTCTACAGCGATGGACAATCAGCCTTCGGTTGAGATTCATATCCTTCAGGGAGAGCGTCCGATGGCTAACGACAACAAAACCATTGGTAAATTCATTTTGGATAGCATTCCACCTTCGCCAAGAGGTGTTCCGCAGATCGAAGTAACGTTTGACATTGATGCCAACGGGATTTTGAGCGTTCATGCGAAAGACAAGGCGACAGGAAAAGAGCAAAAGATTCGTATTGAAGCTTCTAGCGGTTTGAGCAAGGAAGACATCGAAAAGATGAAGAAGGATGCCGAAATGAATGCTGAATCTGATGCAAAACGCAAAGATGAGGCTGACAAAGTAAATGCTGCGGATGCATTGGTATTTAGCACTGAGAAGCAGATTACGGAGTACGGCGATAAAATTCCAGCGGAAAAGAAATCAACCATTGAATCAGCATTGGGTGAATTGAAAAAAGCCATTGGCGAGAAAGATTTCGCTGCGATGGAAACTGCGAGTGCTGCTTTGAATGCTGCTTGGCAGGCTGCAAGTCAGGATATGTACAACGCTACGGGCGGAAACCCAGAAGGCGGAGATCCAGGTGCTGGCGCAGGCAATGGCGGTGGCAATGGTGCTGGAAACGGCTCTACTGGCGACCAAGTGCAGGACGTAGATTTCGAAGAAGTAAAATAATTCTTTGGGGTGTGTTACGCACCAAAGAATCATTGTTCATAGTTAGTTTAGTTCACAAAGGGTGCCCAATTGGGCACCCTTTGTGTTATTTTTGAATTTCATCACTCAAAGAACCCAAACCATACGATGATAAATAAAACCCTTAGCACCCTTGGCCTGGCATTACTGTGTATCCTTGGATTGGGAATGTTTGGCTGCGGCCAAGAATCGAACGATGATCATTCGGATTCAGCAAACGCAAGCGCCGACCCCTACCTCAATGCGGCACCAGGCAGTGAAACTCCAGCGGGGATTGCACCACCAAAATACACTGACACCTTAAAATTCAGCGATCCACTGGCAAAAGACAGCGTAAAATTGTCAATTGCATTTCAGCGTGCCGCCAATGAATTGGGTACCGCCTATTTAAATAAAGACGTGAATGGATACGCCAAATTCTGCTTACCCGCCATCGAAAAAATGGCAGGTGGACCTGCCGGTTACCGAGCCAAGTTGCAATCGATTTTTGCAGATAAAAAAGCAACCCAATACTATAAAATTCTTTCCGGACCTATTCAACGAACCAAAGCAAGCCTAGACGACCAAGGCTATCTGCAAGGTTGGTATTGCTTGATGCCAGTAAAAATGTTTCGTCGTGAAGCAGGAAAAGTCATGGAAGACATCAAATGGATGGGCGGTCAAACGCTGGACGAAGGCAAAACTGTCTATTTTATTGATATCACCAATGTACCACCAGAGAACATCATGCAAATCATGCCCGATTTAAAGGTGGTATTGATGAAATAGCATTCAACGAACCCCTTCAAACAAAAAAAGCGCCCATTGGGCGCCTTTTTTAATATCCTTACAATAATTTATTTTGTAGTCAAACGCATCTTACGACGGGTGGTCTTTTCAACCTTCTCCTCGTCTACCGCTGCAATACCAGTAATGGTTTGGTCAACCAAAATACGACCGCAACTTTCACAATCGATAATACGATAGTGTGCACGAATGTCGCTATGACGTTGTGGTGGAATCTTACTAAAGCAACCTCCGCAAGAACCACGCATAATCGAAGCAACTGCAATCCCGTTGCGTACGTTGCCACGAATCCTGTGGTAAGCACGGTGCAAACGAGGATCAATCTTCCCATCTGCAGTATTGCGCTCCAACATGATTTTATCAATCTCCTCCGCGTTTTCCTTCTCAATCTCAGTCAATTCAGCCTTCTTGAATTCCAAATCCTTGTTACGAGAATCCAAAGCATTCTGAGTATTTGTCAAAGTCTCTTCCTTCAATTCGATCTGCTTGCCATATTCGCGCATGCGCTTTTCGGCCGACATGATTTCCAATCCAGCGATTTCCTTTTCTTTGTTGATCGCATCGTACTCACGGCTGTTCTTGATGTTGTTCAACTGATCGTCGTACTTTTCAATCAAACGCTCGAAATCTTTGATCGCGTTTCTCTTATTGCTAATCTCTTGGTTTAACTCCCCGATTTCAGTAGCAATGTGCGACACACGCGTCTGCAATCCGGCGATATCATCCTCCAAATCAGCTACTTCCATTGGCAATTCGCCCAATACCGCACGAAGGTTGTCAAGCCTTGAATCAATCTGCTGCAATTTCCACAGATCTTTAAGTTTTTTGTCGATGGTTACGTCCATGTTTATGTTAAATAATCAATAGGGTTGGTGATAGTTCCTGC
>JBEGUW010000110.1:0-9370 GCA_041178665.1 Bacteroidota bacterium | reverse complement strand
GGTGGTTGTGGTAATAATATGACAATGGGGACTGGGGTTATTCAGTTTTCCTTTGGCGATGAGGCCGGCGGGGTGGGAAATATCGGCAAGTAAAAGCGCTCCAACAGAATCTGAAATTTCTCTAAGTCGTTTGTAGTCCCAGTCGCGGCTATAGCTGCTCGCACCGCAAATCATGAGTTTGGGCTGACAGGAATTCGCAATTTCTTCTACTGTATCGTAATTGATCAATCCGGTTTCTTTTTCAACGCCATAAAAGTTGGGCGAATACAATTTTCCCGAAAAATTCACTGGGCTTCCGTGGGTTAAATGTCCGCCATGGCTTAAATCAAATCCTAAAATCGCATCGCCGGGTTTCAATACACCCAACATAACTGCGGCATTTGCTTGTGCTCCGGAATGCGGTTGGACATTGGCCCAGGCGCAGCCGAATAGTTGTTTTAAGCGATCGATGGCAAGCTGTTCAACTTGATCTACAACGTGGCAACCCCCATAATAACGCTTGCCGGGAAGGCCTTCTGCGTATTTATTTGTAAGGACAGATCCCATGGCCTTCATCACCGACTCGCTTACAAAGTTTTCACTGGCAATCAGTTCGATGCCATCGATCTGACGATGGCGTTCTAGAGCAATTAAATCAAAGACTAGGGAATCGTTTTGCATTGTTTGGCAAAGGTACATTCAAACAAATTGAGGGCGTAAATTTTTGGGAAAAATGCCATATTAATTCGTAGTTATGCTTTTTTTACAATGAGTTATCTGTCTTTCCGAGTAAATTGCTGAAATTCGCTAAATAATCTCATGAATTTGAACAAGCATTTTTTCAAGCAAGCAGGGATATTCTTGCTTTTTATTATCAGTTTTTGGTTTATCACCGTTCTCTATTTAAAGCCACCGTCCGACGGTATGGTACTAAAACAGGGCGATATGCAGCAGGTTCGGTTGATGCGATATGCTGCGGAACAGGTAAAAGAGAGCACAGGTCAGTTGCCCCAATGGAATGATCGTTTGTTTTCGGGTATGCCTGGTAGTTTGATTACGGGTGTTGAGCAGAGCAGTTTGTTGTTAAAGTATAAGGTTACTGAGTTGTTTGGGTTGGTAAAATCGCCGTTCAACTTCTTGTTTGTATCTATGTTGAGCATGTTCGTATTGCTGCTTTCGGTGAAGGTGGATCGTTGGTTGGCTGCGGCAGGTGCTGTGGGTTATGCCTTTATGACCTTTAGCATATCGAGTTATGAAGCGGGTCATATTACCAAAGTTTTGGCGATGGGTGTGATGCCTGGCGTGATTGGTGGACTTGCATTGTTAAGTCAGCGTAAATATTTATTGGGTGCCGCTGTCACTGCTCTATTCTTCGGGATGGTAGTGAACTATTTCCACTATCAAATTGCCTATTACGCGGGAATTATGGTGGCTGTTTACTTCTTGGTTGAATGGGCGTTTGCTGTAAAAAATAAGGAGTTCAAACATGTATTGATGTCAACGGGAATTGCAGCGGTTGCAATGGGCTTAGCCGTTTTAACGTGCATCGGAAAGCTGTCGGATACCAACGATTACGCAAAAGCTACTATGCGCGGTGGATCTGCGGTGGAGACGGACAATGGCAGCAAAGGTAAGCAAGTGGGCAAGAAGGGTTTGGATATGGAATATGCATTCTCCTGGAGTTACGGTGTGGATGAATCTTTCACTTTGATGGTTCCTGGTTTCAAGGGTGGAAGCTCAAATGAAATGGTCAGCGATGCGGATTTTGGCGATACGCGTTTGCCATTATATTTTGGTGATTTACAATTTACGAGCGGCCCGGTTTATTTGGGTGCTACGATGATGTTCTTGTTTGTGTTTGGTTTGATTTTGGCGTTCGTTTGGCGGAAGGATAAGCCTCAGAGTGAGGGAGCCGTTTTAAATTATCGTTGGGCCATTTTCGGATTGGTCACGTTTGTTGTCGCCCTGCTACTTGGCATGGGTCGTTATTTCCCATTGAATGAATTCTTATTCAACAACCTTCCTTATTATAACAAATTTAGAACGCCGATGATGGCATTGGTGATTGCGCAAGTTGTGGTGCCGATGATTGGTTTGTTGGGATTGCATCGTTTTATCACATTGATGGCGGAAGATGGCTTGAGTGAGGCTGGAAAGCAGCGTGTGATGAAGTTAACAGCAGTTGTTTCGATTGTGTTGGTTGCTTTGATGGTTGTGATTACGATGGGTACGGACTTCAGTGCTGCTGAGACCGACAAGCGGATTGCGGAACAAGGCGGAATGGAAACGGTTACCAAGATCAAGTCGTTGCGTAGCACGATGGTTTGGAACGATATTGTAAGGAGCATCATGTTCATGGGTGCTTTGTTGTTCGTGATTTATATGATTTTGAAGAAGCAGATCAGCGCTTTGGTTACTGGCTTGCTGGTGATTGGAATGGTATCGTTTGATATGATGGGTGTTTCTAAGCGTTATTTAACCGACGATAATTGGGAAGACAAGGAAACGGAAGAGGCGATTATGCCATCGGCGGTTGACAATCAGATCATTGCGAATAACAAGGATGGTAAGCGTGTAATTGATTATAGGGGTGGTATCAACCGTACTTTTAACGACAATACGGCGGGTGCTTTCCACAAGAATGTGGGTGGTTATCATCCTGCTAAAATGAGCAGATACCAAGATGTAATGTCGTATTGCATTAGTGCTGCAGGACCAACAGGAACTGGCGATATCATGAATAATCACGCCTTAGACATGTTGAATTGTGGTTACATCATTGGTTTGTCGCAGGATCAGAAATCTGAGATTGTTGCTCCTAGGAATACTGCGTTGGGTCATGCTTGGTTTGTGGATTCGGTGAAGGAAGCGGCCACGGCGAAAGATGCTTTGAGTGATATCAATTTTATGGATTTGAAAAAGAACGCTGTGATTGAGAAGGCGGATTATTCGGGTAAGGCTGAGGGTGGTTCAAAAGGATTGACATTGCAGTCAAGGGTGTTTAGCCTTGATTCGGCGGCGGGCATTTCTCAAACGTATTACAGCAACGACAGTATTGCCTATAAGAGCAACAATGCTAATGCGGGCTTGGCGGTATTTAGCGAAATTTACTACAACGAGAAAAACGGAGCATGGAAGGCATTTTTGGATGGAAAAGAGGCTCAGGCTTTGCGTGTGAATTATATTTTGAGAGGTGTGGAAGTACCTGCTGGAAATCATGAGATTGTATGGGTTTATCAGCCTTCGGATCGCAGTACTATGTTAACTATTGAAGTTGCTTCTTCAGCATTGATTTTATTATTGGTGGCGGGAAGTTTGCTTCAGTTGGGAATGAAGAAGGAAGAGGAAGCGGCATAAACCGGGGGCGAATGACAAACCCTGTGGCGCATCCCTTGTTATTTTCGATTGTCACCATTCATTTCAATGACTTGGAGGGATTGCGACGAACCGCGGATTCCATAATGGGTCAGACCGAGCGTAAGGCTTTTGAATGGATTGTGATAGATGGGGGCAGTACGGATGGCAGCGTAGCTTATTTGGAATCGTTGGGTGATCAGATCGATGTGTTGGTATCTGAGAAAGATGGCGGCATTTACGATGCAATGAACAAGGGTTTGGAGCGGTGTAAGGGTGTTTATGTTTGGTTTATGAATGCTGGGGACACGATTCATGCGGCGGATGTGGTGGAGAGATTGGTGGGAGAATTGCCAGCCGAGTTACCTGATGTGATTTTTGGGGATACAGAATTTATGGATGAGGCGGGAAGTCCAGTGGGATTGATATCGAAGTTGAAACCACAGCCGTTTCCGAGTCGATTGCATGGAGGGAGTTTTCGGTATGGGATGAATATTTGTCATCAGAGTTTTTTGGCAAAGCGGAGTTTGTCGCCCAAATTTGATTTGCAATACAGACAGGCGGCGGATGTGGATTGGATCATTCAGATTTTAAAGAGGATGCGGGGTCAATCGTTCCGTAGTTCTTTGGTAATTAGCAATTTTGAATTGGGGGGCAGCAGTGCTCAGCATACGCAGAAAGCTTGGAAGGAGAGATATTTGGTTCTGCAAAGGCATTATGGATGGCTCCCGAATTTATTTGCTCACGGTTGGATACTGTTTCGCAGATTGTTGTTTAATTTGAAATTGTTGGGTAAGTAATCTGGATTTTTGCGTAGTTGTTAGGGTAGAAAAATGAAATTGAATGGGAAACACGGATAGGGTAGATAAGGCATTGATAGAAGGGGGGCATTATTTGGGCAAGCCAGCGGATGCGAACGATTTGTTGGTAAGGCGCAGGATAAGACTCGTTCGAGGGATGTCGGACTTAACAGGTGTAAAGGGTCTTGACTTTTTGGGCAAGGACAAAACATTGGTGGAAATCGGCTGTGGAAACGGCAATACTTGTTTGCCACTGGCTGCGGATTTTGCTTCGGTGAAGGGTTTGGAATATGCGGATGTACATAGGGCTTCGTTTGATGCTTTGCAGCAGGAGTTGGGCGTGGAGAATGCGGAATTTCATGTTTGGGACATTATGGGAAAGGCTTTTGAGCCGGTGGCGGACCGACTGATTAGCTTTGAGGTGATAGAGCATTTGCCGGGCGAGGAGGGTGTTGCCAATTATGCAAAGAGCTTAAAAATGGGCGGTATTGCAGCGATATCGGTGCCCAATAAGTGGTGGATTTTTGAAACGCACGGAGCCAAATTGCCCTTGTTGCCTTGGAATCGGGTGCCATTTTTTGGTTGGTTGCCGAGGCCATTGCATGAACGTTGGTCGCACGCCAGAACCTATACAAAACGCAGGATTTGCAAATTGTTGGAGCATCATGGGTTTGAGATTCTTTCGGTTGAATACATTACTGCACCCATGGATGTTATCAAATGGGCGCCTTTACAGAATTTTTTACGTCGGTGGGTTTTTTCATCAGACACAACGAAAATTCCATTTAAGGCTGTCAGCATTTTGGTAACTTGCAAACGATTACGTTGATATCAAACATTATACTTGAAAACAATTTTATGAAAAAGACAATATTATTGGGGCTTATCTTAGGGATGGGCACTGTGTTACAGGCACAAAAAGGAGAATCGAAGCCAGACAAACATTGGTATCATGCAAAGCCATCGAAGAAAAACATGGGCATTTCATTGGATGCAGCGTATGCGAGTCCGGCGGCAAAATTGCCATCAAAAACTATCATTGTAGCGGTAATTGATGGTGGAGTTGATATCCAGCATCCAGATTTGAAGGATGTAATTTGGCATAATCCCAACGAAATTCCATTCAACAACATTGATGATGATAGGAATGGATATGTGGATGATACTGTGGGTTGGAATTTTATTGGTGGCAAGGATGGTCGCATGGTAGAATACGATCATTTGGAAAAAATCCGCGTGTATTTGCGTTTGCGTGAGCAGTTTAAGAATCCTACGGTGCTGAAGGGGTTCATGCATGGAGAACCAGTGATGGCGGTGGACACCCAGCAGCCTGGGTATGCTCAATATATGTCGATGAAAACGGAGATTGAAGGAACCATCGAAAAGCAAAAAACGCAGTATGAGGGTATGGAAAGATTTCAGACGTCGTTGCATAGTTACGCAACTCGTTTGGGCAAGTCGGCACCTACTGGCAAGGAAATCAAAGAGTTAAAGGTTGATGCGAGTGAGGCAAAAACTAGAGATCGCATTGCGACCGTAGTTAGTTTGATGGGTTATAATCAATTGGATGAAGCCATTACGCAGGGAATGCAAGGCATGGAAGCATCGGTGAAGTACCAATACAATTTGGATTACAAGCCTAGGGATATTGTGGGCGACAACTACGATGATGCGCATGAAATTGGTTATGGTAACAACAATGTGTCAGGGCCTGATGCATCGCATGGTACCCACGTTTCGGGCATCATTGGTGCGGTTCGTGGCAATGGAATTGGTTTGGATGGTGTCGCTGATAACGTGAAAATCATGGCAATTCGTGTGGTTCCTAATGGCGATGAGCGCGATAAAGACGTGGCCAATGGGATTCGTTATGCGGTTGACAACGGTGCGAAGATTGTCAATATGAGTTTTGGCAAGGGATACAATTGGGATAAGGATGTGGTGAATGAAGCGGTTGTCTATGCAAGGGATCATGGCGTGTTGTTAGTACATGCAGCGGGAAATAGCGCTCAGGACAATGATGTTGTTACTAACTACCCCAATGATTCTTTGGGTGGCGGATTGTTTGCGGAAAACTGGATTGAGGTGGGTGCGAGTCGTCAGCCAAAGAAAAAATTGGCTACTGATTTTAGCAATTACGGTTCTCATAACGTGGATGTATTTGCGCCAGGTCAGAGCATTTACAGTACCATTCCAAACAATGAATATGCGTATTTTGATGGCACAAGTATGGCATCGCCGGTTTGTGCGGGTATGGCGGCATTTATTTGGAGCAGGAATCCTTCGATGACGGCTAAGGATGTGAAGATGGTGATTGAAGCGAGCGTTACCTCGGTTACCAGCAAGGTGATTTTACCTGGATCAAAAAAGACAAAGGTTGGGTTTCCAACTCTGAGCACCACGGGTGGTTTAATCAATGCGGAGAAGGCGTTGAATATGGCTACTATCTTATTGGTGAAGTAATTGCGGCTGACCCAATTGGATTGGGACTAAGTATTAAGACCCTTGCGAGGAAGGTGATTTTGTGTTCCGATTTTATTTGTGTTGGCAAAACGCGGATAGTTCTCGATAGAATTTAGCGACAGGGAATCCCATGACGTTGTAAAAGCATCCTTGGATTCCCTTTACACCGATGTATCCCATCCAGTCTTGTACTCCGTAAGAACCGGCTTTGTCGAACGGGGCAAAGTTTTCTATATAATGTTGGATTTCCGCTGCGCTGAGGGGGTGAAATGTAACCTCGGTTTTGTCGTAGAAGGTATGTAAATGGTTGTCGTTTCGGAGGCAAACGCCCGTATAAACAGTATGGGTTTGATTGCTGAGGGCGGTGAGCATTTCGGCGGCTTCTTGGGCGTTTGCCGGTTTATTGAGCACGCGGTGGTTGATGAAGACGATGGTATCGGCGGTGACGAGGATTTTTTCTTGGATGGGTGTTAAGTGGTGTTGGGATTTGTGTTTTGCAAGAAAAGTACAAATTTCCTCGGGCGCTAAATGTTCTGGGTAGCTTTCATCCGCATCGATTTCCACATATTCAAATGTAAAACCTGCATCGCGCAACAGTTGATGTCGGCGAGGCGACTTTGATGCCAATAATAGTTTAGGAAATGAGGTCATTGTGTTGGTGGATGGGTTTGCCAACAACGTTTCGTTTGGCTGGGGGGATTGATTTGCGTTACTTGCTGGATTTGAAAGTGGATTTGATGTCATTTCGTTGGCAAAGGTATTGTGGAGTTATCAATTCTAAAGTGGCATGAAGAATTGGCCCGAGAAATCGCGAAATTTGTATTGTGTTTGATATAGAATCCATGATGCGCATGTCGGTTGAGCCGATCAAAGTAAGAAAGCGTCCGCCTTTTTGGAAACGTGTATTGAGTTGGATTTTACCGATCCCTGAGGTCAAGCAAAAATCTTTGCAAGGAGTTGATTTAAAGGTGCTTGCCTGGCAAGGTAAGTTTGTGCTCGATACGGGTAAGGTGAATTATTCCTTTGGAAGTTTGCACGAGGTGATGGCGGGAAGCATCAAAGAGATGGTCGCTTTGGGGGTTTCCGCGGATCGCGTATTGATGTTGGGTTATGGCGGTGGTAGTGCTGCGGAGATTTTGCATCAGGATTTCAATAGGGAGGCTGAGATCATTGGCGTGGAATGGGACGAAGCGGTGATTGATTTGGCCAAGAAGTATTTTTATACCCAAGGGGTTCGATTGTTAAATGAGGACGCGGTGGAGTATGTTTTTAAGGCGGCGAAGCAGTCTTGGGAATACGATTTGATTGTTTGCGATTTGTTTACCGAGACGAAGGTGGCATCGGCGGTTTTGGAGGGCGAATTTTTGGGTAGCGTTGCGAAATTGTTGGGTAGCAGCGGCGGCGTTATTATCAACACGATGCTAAACAGTGCTGAGGCGACATCCTTTTTAGGATCGCTAAAAACCCGTTTTGATTACGTAAAAACTTGGGACGGAATGAAGGGGAATGCGGTGTTTTTGTGCAAAATGGGCGGGATTGCCTAACTTTGCGCTTACGATGAAACAAATTGCAGTGATAGGTGGTGGCACCATGGGAAATGGAATTGCCCACGTTTTTGCCCAATGCGGATATGCCGTGAATTTGATTGATGTAAAGCAAGAGATGCTTGAAAAGGCAATGGCTACCATTACCAAAAACATGGACCGTCAGGTTGGAAAAGGCACACTTACTGAAGAGCAAAAGGCAAGTAGTTTGGGAAGAATCAAAACGTTTACCCAGATGGCCGATGGCGTGGGTAATGCGGATTTGGTGGTTGAGGCGGCTACGGAAAACATCGAAATCAAATTGAATATTTTTAGGCAGTTGGATGCTTTGGCACCTGCGCACTGCGTTTTGGCGAGCAATACATCGAGCATTTCTATCACCAAAATTGGGTCGGTGACATCCCGCCCAGAAAAGGTGATTGGCATGCACTTCATGAATCCGGTGCCGGTGATGAAACTGGTTGAGGTGATTGAGGGGTTCAAGACGGACAAGACGGTGACATCGAACATCATCGAATTGAGTAAGAGTTTGGGGAAAGTGCCGGCTTTAACGCAGGATTATCCCGGATTTATTGCCAATCGTGTATTGATGCCGATGATTAACGAGGCGATTTGTTCGTTGCATGAGGGCGTTGCTGGGGTTGAGGAAATTGATACGATTATGAAGTTGGGTATGGCTCATCCAATGGGTCCATTGCAGTTGGCAGATTTTATCGGTTTGGATGTTTGTTTGGCGATTTTAAAGGTGTTGCACGACGGATTTGGCAATCCAAAATACGCGCCATCGCCGTTGTTGGTGAACATGGTAACCTCGGGAGATTTGGGTGTAAAAAGCGGTCGTGGCTTCTACGATTATAGTCACGGAACAAAGGACTTGATTGTAGCGCCGGGTTTTACTAAAAACTGATTATATTTGCAGCCCCAATTTGGGTATACACTGCAAACATGAAATTATCTCAATTTAAGTTCGATTTACCTGAGGAGTTTATTGCTCAGGAGCCATTGGCAACGCGCCATGATGCCCGTTTATTGGTAATCCATCGCAAAGAACGTCGCATCGAGCACCGCAGTTTTAAGGATATTCTTGAAATATTCGACGAGAACGATGTGTTTGTGGTGAACAATACAAAGGTGTTTACAGCGCGCATGTACGGTCAGAAAGAAAAGACCGGCGCACAGATTGAGGTGTTTTTGCTTCGTGAATTGAATCATGAGTTGCGTTTGTGGGAT
>JBEGUW010000109.1:0-4113 GCA_041178665.1 Bacteroidota bacterium | reverse complement strand
GTTCAGTTTGGTATCGCTGTTAGGGATACAGCGTATTTTGATTTGAGTTGGAACGCGACTTCTGGTGCTTCAACTTCTGAGACATTCGAAAGCGATAACGACGCTGCAGGTTCAGGTAAATTGCCTTTGACATCAGCTTTGTTTTCTAACATTACATGTGTGGGTCCAATTCCTTTGGATAAAACTTACAATGATTTAACTGCAACACAAAAAGGTGCTTTCCGTAGAGGTGCTCGTATCCGCAGGAACAGTCGTTTGAGCATTGTGAACTCTGTGTTCATGGGTTACAGAAACTTTATCATGTTTGATGGTGACAGTGTGTTGGTTGCTTCAGGTGTGAAATCTGGTGCGTTCAGCGAAACCTCAAATGTTTTGAGGAACAACTTTATTGCAAATACTTCTGCTGCATCTGCTGCGGGTGTAACTAATACTGGCTTGGCTGAAGTAGATAGCAAGAATACTCCTGCTGCTATGGATGGTTGGTTGCGTGATGTGAAAAATGGCAACAAAATCGACGATGCAAATTATGCAACCGGTGCGATTTTGGTTGATCCTAAGAATGCGACAACTCCTGATTTCCGTCCTGTAGCGTCTTCCAAAATCAATACTTTAGCTAATTATGATGCTGCGATTTTCACCAAGTTGGGCAAGTTTAGCTCAGTAAATACGTTGGGTGATGTGGTTATGACCAATGCTTATCCAGTACCTGCGGTTGATGTTGTAAATGTTGAGTTGTTTACTTTAACAGCAAAGGATGTGATGGTTAGCGTTTGCGATATCTCAGGCAAAGTAGTTGCTTCAATGGGATTGCAGTCGTTGGTTGCTGGTGGCAATGCAATTGTTGTTCCTGTTGCTGATTTGAACAACGGCTTGTATATCTTAACAGTTGTATCGAACGGTGCGAAAAGTGCTTACCGCTTTACAGTGGCTCACTAAGAGTTAATTTCATATTATTTTCATATTTCTAGCGAAAGGGAGGGCCATGGCCTTCCCTTTCGCTTTTATGTATAACGTATTGCCGGACTTGATAAAATCAAGTGATTATAGTAATATTGCAATATGGGACTTAGTAAGAATGAGTTGTTTGAAGACAGAGAAAATACCTTGGCCGAGATCGCTCGCGTGCTTGCGCACCCGGCTCGCATCGCCATTTTGCAGCACATCATAGATGTTGGGAAATGTGTAAACAGTGAACTTGTTAAAGATTGGGGACTTGCGCAGCCTACCGTAACGCAACACCTCAAAGAGCTTAAAAATATTGGCTTGATCAAAGGCCGTGTTATGGGTAAACAAGTCAACTATTGCATCGATGAGGCCCGATGGAAAGAATTTCGCACGTTGCTTGTCGACTTTTTTTATCAAACACCACCCGACGATAGTTCTTGCGCCGTGTAATCCATTTCAGAACTGAATAAATCCAATTGATATCATTTTAAAGTCAAAGACATGAAAAAAATCGCAATCATCTTACAATTGATAATTATGAATATTTTGACAACAAATTCAGGGTCGGCTCAAACGGGAGTGACGGATGCTTATTGGGCAAAAGTGGATTCCAACCTCGTCAACATCCCCGAAGATCGCAAAGATGAATTGACAGCCCTTAGTAAGTACATCGTTAAGTCGCTTAAAGACAGTCAGCATTGCGATTTGATGTTTATCTGCACCCACAATAGTCGTCGTTCACACTTAGGTCAGATTTGGGCCGCCGCCGCTGGTAACCACGTGGGAATCGAAGGCGTTAGAACCTATTCTGCTGGAACTGAAGCCACGGCGTTTAATCCTCGTGCCGTTGCTGCGTTGGAAAGGACTGGTTGTGTGTTGGAGCATATTGCGGATCCCATTAATTTGCAGCGCTTGGATCCTTCGGATGCGAAACTGAGAAGCATCGATGCGATCAACTTGAATAATAAGGTGATGATGGTGACGTTTGCTCGTAAGGCTAAGCCCGTTTTTTGTTTTTCCAAAGTCATTTCCCATCCTTATAATCCCTCTGCTGGGTTTGGTGCGATTATGACATGTTCCAGTGCCGATGCGGCTTGTCCTGTGGTTACAGGTGCCAATTTTAGGGTGTCTATTCCTTACATCGATCCTAAGGTTTCGGATGGTAAGCCAGAGGAGGCCGCGACATACGACGCACGATGTTTGCAAATTGCAGCGGAGATGTTGTGGGTGATGAAGGAAGCGAAAAAGTCATCGAGTAAATAAAGCGCATCGAACAATGAAAAAGCTGTCGTTTCTGGATCGATATCTCACGTTATGGATTTTTTTGGCCATGGGTTTGGGCGTTGCATTGGGTTATTTCCAGCCCGCATTTGCCGATGGAATTGAGTCGATGAGTGTGGGCACAACCAATATCCCCTTGGCGATTGGATTGATTTTGATGATGTATCCTCCGTTGGCGAAAGTGGATTATTCGCTGCTCCCGATGGTGTTTCGTGATAAGAAAACTTTGGGCGTAAGTCTGGTTTTGAATTGGATAATTGGTCCCGTTTTGATGTTTGCTTTGGCTTTGATTTTCCTGCCCAATCACCCCGATTATATGGTGGGTTTGATTCTGATTGGATTGGCGCGTTGCATTGCGATGGTTTTGGTGTGGAACGATTTGGCCGAAGGCAACAAGGAATATGGTGCGGGTTTGGTGGCTTTGAATTCCCTATTTCAAGTATTTGCCTACAGTTTTTATGCTTGGCTTTTTATCGCCGTTTTACCTCCAATGTTGGGATATCAAGGGGCTATCGTGGATGTGTCGATGGGTGAAATTGCGCAAAGTGTTCTGATTTATTTGGGCATTCCTTTTGTAGCAGGATTTCTCTCTCGGGTTTTGGGCGTGAAATGGAAGGGTGCCACTTGGTATAACGAGGTATTTATTCCTCGGGTTTCCAAAATGACGTTGATTGCTTTGCTGGCTACGATCGTTTTGATGTTTGCGTTAAAGGGCGATCAAATTGTTCAATTGCCTGGCGATGTTCTGCTGGTCGCGATACCTATGATGATCTATTTTGCGGTGATGTTTTTGTTGGGATTTGGGTTGAGTAAGAGGATGGGCGGAAGCTACGACAAGGCCACAGCCATCGCATTTACTGCAGCAGGGAACAATTTTGAGTTGGCAATTGCGGTTGCCATTGGTGTTTTTGGATTGAATAGCCCCCAAGCGTTTGTTGGGGTCATTGGTCCGTTGATAGAAGTCCCCGCCTTGATTTTGTTGGTGAGGGTAGCTTTTTGGCTTCGGGAGAGAAATTAACTCAATCCAGTAATAATTCCGTCTTTCACATCCATTCCCATCGCAGCTGGCTCCTTTGGAAGACCTGGCATGCGCATGATATCTCCGGCTACGGCGACAACAAATCTGGCACCTGCATTCACGATCAATTTTTGAATGGTGATATTGAAGTTGGTTGCACTACCTACTTGCTTGGCATTGTCTGTGAATGAAAACTGTGTTTTGGCAATACATACCGGCCAATTGTTTGCACCTAACGCGTCAATTTCCTTCAAGCTCTTCTTCGCCGCTTCAGACATAATCGCAGCATTTCCGCCATATACCTTCTGAACGATTTTAGTCAATTTGTCGGCTACAGAATCTGTCAATTCGTAGGTATGATTGATGGGTTTACTTGGATATTTCTCAACGATTTCAACCACTTTGCGAGCCAAATCAGCAGCGCCTTCGCCACCTTTGGCAAAGCCTTGGTTTTCGGCATAATGCGCATTTTGTGCTGAACACCAGCCCGAAATCATTTGCAATTCATCTTCGGTATCAAAATGGAAGCGATTCAACGCCACAACAACGGTCTGACCGAATTGCTGAAGGTTATTCACATGTCGTTCCAAGTTCAACAATCCCTTTTCCAAGGCCTCTTTGTTTGGCAACTTGATTTCCTTTTCTGGGCAGCCACCGTGAAGTTTCAAGCTCTGGGTTGTGGTTACCAAAACAGTTGCGGCGGGTGTAATTCCGGCAGCTCTGCACTTGATATTCAAGAATTTCTCAGCACCCAAGTCGGATCCAAAACCCGCTTCGGTGACTGCGTATTCGCCATACTGCAATGCAGCCCATGTCGCCATGATGCTGTTACAACCGTGTGCGATATTCGCGAAAGGTCCGCCGTGAAC
>JBEGUW010000108.1:0-3180 GCA_041178665.1 Bacteroidota bacterium | reverse complement strand
TTAAGGAAGCCATTATTGAAGGTGGCAAAACACGTATGACACCCGTATTGCTGACGGCTACCGCCACCATCCTCGGCCTGGTTCCGCTTGCAGTAGGTTTGAACATCGACTTTGCCAAGCTATTCACGGAATTCAATCCGCACATCTATTTCGGTGGTGATAGCGTGGCCTTCTGGGGCCCATTATCGTGGACCATGATCTTCGGCTTGAGCTTTGCCACCTTCCTAACTTTGATTTTGGTGCCGGTGATGTATCTGTTATCGGAGAAATCTAAAATCCGTTTTAACAAATTCAAGAAAAGCCTGTCTGCATGATAGTGGTGAGAACCTTGTTGGTGGCGGTATTGATGCAGCTGTCGTTTGTAGCCCATGCACAGTTGGAACGGGAGGAGTTGTATTCAATCCCGCGCAACCAGATCATGGGCGAAGGACAGTTCAATTTCAAGATGGCGGTAAATTCGGAGGAAGTGATTGCCTTTAACTCCTGTAACCGCCCTATGGTGTACTTCATCAAGAACGGCAAAGTGTTAGACTCCCTGAAGTTGGAATACAAGGGTTGTGTGCGTAACATAGAATTCGATGAGCACGACAACTTGTTGATCATGGACAACGAAGAGACGACCATTTACCGTTTCCACAACCGCACCAAGGCGCAGGAGAAGCTGCCGTATAAAAAACCCGAAGATTGGTACCGAGCACAGAACCATTGGTACCAGTTTTTCGAAATCGGTTCCATTCCCACTTTTTACAACAACCGCGAATACCTACAGGACTTCTACTACACCCGCTTCGATTACAGCTACAACTTGTTCTTGAACTACAACAACGGCTATATATATCAATACGCCTACAACTTCATTCGCAAGGTAGGTAACCGTAAAACCTACCTGGCTTTGAAAAAAGATGACTTGTGGTTCAGCGACCGGTTAAGCAACAAGTGCAAGATGCTGTTGATTGATTTGGAGCGAGAGCAGATCGTGTATTACAACCGCGCTTTGGTATTGATGTTTGAGGATTTCAAAAAGGGCACTTTGCAAGAGTATAACAGCAGCGTGCCTAAAAGCGAACCCGTGCAACTCGACTACGCCACCAACAAGCTACAAGAGAAAATCTGGGGCGTTAGCAAATTCGACAAGGAGCGGATTTGGTTTGCGGCTTTTACGATGGTGAAAAATCCCATTCCAACACCGAAACAGCCCACACCAACAAAGAGGTAAAATAAGAGGCTTTTGAAGCCTCTTATGAATTGATAGGCGCAATTCCATCAGGTATTACTCTACTCAAATTTTGATTAGCCGACTGCGTAAATGACCTCTCCCGTCCTCATTCGATAGCTATCGGACGAGGACGATTTTCAGGGAAGTGAATTCGAATGGTATTTGATATCGATAATGACACATTGATAACGAAGCCTTAGCTCTCAAGATTACATTGCCAATAAATCGTCGGGTATATTGTATTTGGATGTTAGCGCTTTCAGTTGATCCAAAAACGCGTCAAAATCGGCAGGGTAAGCATTACTGCCGTAGCAACTCGATTTTTTGTTTTCAGATGCAAACTCCAGCACCCATTGGGTTCCGTCCATAATCGGGGCATTGTAGCTCCGTTCCCATTTTAGTCCTTCAATCAATGAAATCAGGTTCAGGAATTCGGTTTCGCCTTCAATGGGAATCACATAATCGGGTTTCGAGATATCTATGGGCATGGGACGGCTGGAAACAAAAAAAAGAAGTGAATCATTTTTCAAAATAACTTCAAACCGGCCGCTGAAATACCCTCCTATTGAAAATCTAAATTTCATATTGATTTTAAATTTAATCAGATGCATACATGCAATTCATTCATTTGGGAAATGTCCAATCCCTTCCCGGTGTAAGGTGCTGCCTGTGCGGTTTGAACCGAATTATATCAGGCGAAGGAGTTGGTTAGTTAGGTTTTATTTGTTGGTCCGAATAAAATCAATCATCGGCACATCTTTGTAGTTTGCCCGACGCTTCAGTCCGATAAAAATCGGACGAGTACGGTTGTTAAGGGGTTAAAATAGACATCGCTTAAATCAATTTGCAATTGGACCATGGCGATTGGGGGTGTGTAATTATCCCGAACTTTTGACTGTGCTGTACTTGTCTTTCAATTCTAAAAAACGCTTTTCGAAGTAATGATACGAAACATAAGATACTATAATGGTTGCAGCAAAAACTGAAAAATAAACCACTATATAATTCAATACATCATTTCGATCGGTGACGACTATGATTTTTGACAAGTAAAAAGTGATTAACGGGTGAATGACATAAATTCCATATGATATTTTCCCCAAGAAGTCGAAAATTGAACCATTCAAATTCACGATTCTGTTTTTCTTTTCAATCTGCCCGATGATTATAAATACGGTTACAAGTGATATGATTTCGTTATCGATGAAGGATGCCACGTGAAACATATTGATAGCAACCAATAGGATAATTAACCACGATGCAAACTGCGCGATTTTGTTGTCTGTAACTTGCAGAAACAATGCGTTCTTTTGATGATAAAGGATGGCCCCTATTGCTCCGATTAACATGCATTGGAACCTTGTGGTATGGATTGCGTCATAAAGCAAACTTGTTTTTCCGTTCAGCGAGTTAATGTCAAATAGCCGTACCGCTGTTTTTAAAGCAATTAATGCCAGACAAATGATTACCGTGATCTTTAATATGGACTTTGACTTTTTAACGACCCAGGGCCAAAAAGAGTAAAACTGTTCCTCTACACCCAACGACCAGAAATGCGACAAAAACGGGATTTGTCCGCCAAATATGAATGGAATGTTCGCTAACAGGAAAATGTAAAAGAGAATGGACGTGTTTTCATACGAAGCGTCGAAAAAGAATACCGTTAAGAGTGTCAATCCTAAGAACAAATAATAGAGCGGCCATATTCTGAGAATCCTTCGTATGTAGAAGTTTCTGACATTAATTTGCCCTGTCTTTTTTTCTTCTAAAAGCAAGTATGTGATCAGAAAACCGCTTAGGGCAAAAAATATAGAAACCCCAAAGTCGGCTAATAAGGTTGCTTTTGCATTTCCATTCGCAAATCTTCCTAAAACAAATCGGTCAAGACCAAATTGTCCTAAGCCTTGTGTGGTGTGGGAAAAAACTACCGCAAGCGCAGCTATGGCTCTTATTCCATTCAGTCC
>JBEGUW010000107.1:0-9133 GCA_041178665.1 Bacteroidota bacterium | reverse complement strand
GGCCGACAGTTCCTGTTTCATTAATTGGGCCACACAATGCCATGTTCAGCGCGGACTGAAACAAATCAACCTACCCGACTCCGGCTACGCCTCCGTCGGCACCGCCCAATCAGCCATCGGTCAAGCATCCACCAACGGCGTGGTATCGCTCGGAGATGGTGGCATTGCAACGCTAACTTTTAATCCACCAATTGCAGATGGAAACGGATTCGATTTTGCCATTTTCGAAAATACATTCCTTGATTCCTTCCTCGAATTGGCCTTCGTAGAAGTCAGCACCGATAGTCAATCCTGGGCCCGCTTCCCCAACGAAAGCCTTACTCAAACCAAAGTCCAAACGGCGGCATTTGGATTTACCCAGCCGACAAATATTCACAATCTTGCCGGAAAATACCGACATCCTTATGGAACGCCTTTCGATCTAAAGGATTTGGCCATGATGAGCAATATTAGGACCAATGAAATCAGATATGTCAGAATTTTAGACGTGGTGGGAAGCATCGACACCCTATATGCCCAGCGCGATAGCAAAAACAGAATCATCAACGACCCCTGGCCTACTCCGTTTGCTAGCTCCGGCTTCGATTTGGACGCGGTGGGCGTAATCAACCAAGCGGCATCAACGAGCAGTGAAACGTATTCCCATCAAATCAACCGTCCACTCTATTTCAATACCACGTCCAATACAATTCATGTTGTGGCAAACGCAAATACAACGAATCATCCGCAAAACAACGACTTAAACGTCTATAATTTGGCCGGGCAGTTGTGTTTCAAAACGTTGATTCCCGCGACCAACACGATCGATCACAGCATTCAAATCCCCGCTAGTCTAAGCGCCGGGACCTACATCGCTCAATACAAAAATTACTCGATCAAAATTATCTTGACCGACAATCGCTGATATCAGACTTACTTGAGCAACCCCACCATGTCAATGGTTCTCAAAAATGGACCCTGAACATTATTCGTCAGAACAACAAAACACTTATCCTCGTCCAAACATCGCCAATAATAAGTCCTGAAACCCTTCCACCAACCGTTGTGAAAACTCCATTTCTGACCGTTGATCCATTTCACCCTCCATCCATTTGCATAAAACGCATCCGCACTTACCGCAGTTTGAGGCGTTACCATCTGATTTTTGATGTCCGAATGCAACAAATAATCCGTCCTCAACATTTGGTCTAATGACAACATCTCAAAAACATTGGAATACACCCCTTTATCACCCATCGCGCCATTATAAATATTATCGGCAAACACATGCTTTTTATCATATCCCTGCACCGTATAATTCACCAATCCCAAACTATCAAAATTGCATAAATGGGAATATTTCATGCCGCTGGGATTCATGATTCGATCCTTCACAAACTCTCTAAACTCAACGCCCGTCTGTCGTTCCACTATCAACGCCAGCAACGCATAATTGCTATTGCAATAATCGTATCTACCCGGTTTTGCAAAATGATTGATCGGTTGCGCATTCAACAATTGAACTACATCCTCATTCGTCAAATGTGCTTTGGGATCCTCCCACGCTTTCATATTGAAGTAGAAATAATCTGGCAGCCCACTGCTATGACTGATTAGATTCTGCAGACTTAAATTCCTACGCGTGAGTTCTGGAATATACCAATGGACACTGTCCGACAATTTCAAATACCCATCCTGCACCAACATCATCATCGCCGTCCCCGTAAAGGTTTTTGACACACTGGCCAACTGAAATAAATCCGCCGGCTTCAATGAATCCAACTGCGAGAATGTGGCATAACCCATCGCACCAAAACACAGACTATCATTCTTGTGAAACAAATACGTCCCATTAAATATCCCATAGCGATACATCCTACGAAAAAAACTGTCGATCTGAAACTCGGCAGTATCACTAAAACGGGAATACCCCGACAAATCATAGGGATTGATTCTAGGCTTTTTGGGTGGTTCGGGCATACTTCGGAAGGATGTCATTGCCAACAGCGTCAATAGCAAAACCAGTCCTTTCACGAAATATCGCATATTTACAAAAATAGGTACCATGCAATCCACGTACCAATCCCAACAAAAGCAAGTTACACACCCAAAAATCGAGTGTCCTTTCGAGTAAAATTAAGGCACGTTGATGACCTTGTGGGTCTGAATACAAATTCTCCAACGAGGATTCTCCTTCACATAATCGATGATTTTTGGCATCATTTTATCGCGCTTTTCCCATTCCGGCTGTAGCAACAAGGCACAATCTGCGGAACAGGTCTCAGCCCACTTTTCTGCCCATTCAAAATCTGAATCATTAAAAACGATGACCTTTAACTCATGGGCCTTTCCCATTTCATTTGATTGGGGCTGTTTGAATTTCTTTGGCGAAATACAAACCCAATCGTAATTCCCTTGCAGTGGATAGGCCGCCGAAGTTTCAACATGGACGCGATAACCTGCCTCATGCAGCGTATCAACCAAGGAATTGCAATCATACATCGCGGGTTCTCCGCCAGTAATCACGACAATTTCAGCCGCCGTAGCTTTCACCCAATCACAAATTTCAGAAGCCGAATGCATCGGAAAACCATCTGTAGGCCAGCTCTCTTTCACATCACACCAAACACAACCCACATCGCAGCCCGCCAAACGGACAAAATAGGCTGGCTTCCCCGCATGAACACCTTCACCCTGGATGGTGTAAAAATGCTCCATCACAGGAAATTGTATCATGCAAACTTAGCTTTGTATACCTCTAAAGTATTCATCATCAGACCGGTAATTGTCATTGGACCCACACCCTTAGGCACTGGCGTAATGGCGCTCACCTTATCCAATACCGCATCATAATCTACGTCACCCCGCAATCTCCAACCACTTTTACGTGCTGCATCATCAACGCGCGTGGTACCCACATCAATAATTACAGCACCGTCTTTCACCATATCAGCGGTAACGAATCCCGGCTTACCCAAAGCGACAACCAAAATATCTGCCATGCGGGTGAACGATGCCAAATCCTTGGTGCGACTATGACAAAGCGTTACCGTGGCATTTCCATAAGGAGCAGCCGCTGAGAGTAACATACTCATCGGACGACCCACAATATTACTTCTTCCAACCACTACCACATGCTTGCCCGAAGCCTCGATTCCGTAATGTTTCATCAACAAGGTAATTCCGTAAGGCGTCGCAGGCTTCACCCCAGTTTCATCGCCTTTGGCCAACTTACCCATATTGATATCATGAAACCCATCCACATCCTTGCCTGGCAAAATGGCTTGGGTTACTTTTTCTTCTGAAATATGCTTTGGCAATGGCAACTGAACAATTAATCCATCAATGGTCTCATCGCAATTGATCTTTTCGATTTCTGCCAACAAATCCTCTTCTGAAATATCTGCAGCAAAACGACGAACATCACCGGCAAAACCCACCTCATCGCATGCTGTTTTCTTCGCACCCACGTAGGTCTGACTTGCACCGTCTTCCCCCACCAAAATCGCAACCAAACCCGGAGGACGATTGCCTTTAGCAACACTTGATTTCACCGCTTCGGCGATTTCTGTTCTAATTGAGGCGGCAGCAAGGCTACCATCGAGAATAATGGCCATATTTTACAAAAATACTCGCTATCCTCCAAAGTCACTCAACCCTTGACAATAAATCCAACAGAGAAAAAATGTTTTACAATAATTGCACCATCAAAGCACCATCACCCCCTTCGGCTTCCGTTTCATGATTATAACTACGCACAAAATTCACCGTCTTAAGCAGTGATTTCAATCCTTTGCGCAAAATTCCATCGCCTCTGCCATGCACAATTTTTAACTGTTGATGACCCAAAGAATACCCTTCCTCTAACCACGTCAATACCTCCTGCGTTGCTTCCTCCATGCGCTTTCCCCGCACATCAATCGTGGTATTGTATAATGATTGTCGCTCCACCCACTGATAACCGCCCGTTTTACCCGTCTTTTCCGACTTGCCACCCATAGGCTTTTTCGTCAGCAACAACTCACCAATCGGCACCCACATTTTGATCACACCAAATGCAACCCACGCCTTGTCCTTCTTCACTTCCAACACCTCTCCCTGAGCCTCCGTAGCTGTACTTTTCACCAAAGCCCCAGGCACCAATTGCTTTGCATTCGTAACCGGCACATCGTTATTTGCAGCCTGCAAACTCTTAGAATTCGCCGACACCGAAGTGGGATTTGCATCGCCCAAACCGCCTTTGACAGCCTCAATCGTTGACCCATTCACTTTCGACTTCAAATCAACCCCACCCCGCATTCCAGCGCCTTTACCCTTCACTGCCGAACCCAAGTTTTCGCCCGATTCCATATCACCCTTAAAGTCGCTTAAGGCCTTTCTCGCCTTCAATGTCGCCCCTTTCTCCGCCCCATGTTCGCGTATCGCACGTATCGTATTTTCGATTTGCTGATTCGTTTCGGCCAACAATTTCTTTGCCTCGTCGCGGGCCGACAATAAATATTCTTGTCGTTTCGCCTGCAACTTATCCTTCAACTGCTGATACGATGTCGTTAGCTCCTCCAAATGCTTCAGCTTTTCATTATACGACCCCACCTGCTGCAATAACTGCTGATTCTGTTTCTCCAACGAAAGCATCAAATCCTCCGTTTTACCCATCTGCTTACCCGCCAACGTTTTGATTCGATCGATCCAATCCGCTTCGAAACCCGTTTTACGCATCAACTCGAGCGCAAACGAAGAACCGGGCTTTCCAACAACCAAATGATATAAGGGTTTCAACGCCTCAGCATCATAGGCCATACTCGCTTGAACCACCTCAGAAATCCCCATGCCCCACTCTCGCAATTGCGAAAAGTGAGTCGTTGCGATCACAAAAGCCCCCGAATCCAACAACTGCTCCAACACCGCCTGCGCAATCGGTGCCCCAAATCGAGGATCCGTACCCGCACCAATTTCATCCATGCCAATCAAAGCACGATCCGAGGAATGAGAAAGTAAGTTTTTTAGATGATGCAAATGCGCACTAAACGTACTCAAACCCTGCTCAATGTCCTGACCGTCGCCACAATCAATCCCCAAATAATCAAAGACGCCAAAACGACTTTCGGGATCGGCCGTAACAAATAACCCGCACTGAACCATATACTGCATAAGCAAAACGGTTTTTAACACCACCGATTTACCCCCTGCATTTGGACCGCTGACAACCATGATGCGCTGATCGCTCAATACCATCGACAACGGTATCGCCTCCTTTTTCAATTGCTTTAACTGCCTGCGCAACACGGGGTGATAGGCCCTGCGCAACACAACCTGCGGTACCGAGCTCACTTTCGGACGTTCCGCCTTCTCTGCGATGCACCAATCCCATTTCGCCAAGGCAAAATCCAACTGAATCAGTCGATCCATGATTTCTCCAAGTACGATTTGATGTGGCGACAATTCAGCCGTTATCTGTCGTAAAATCCGCTCCCGCTCCCGCCGTTTCTCAGCAAACAATTCCTTGAGGCGATTATTCATCTCCAACATCTGCGTTGGCTCAACATATAAGATTTTCCCTGTGGCCGAAATATCCTTCACAAATCCCTGAACCCGTCGCTTAAACTCCGCTAGCACTGGAATCACCAATCGCTCTTCGCGCACTGTGACATCCGTTTCCGCCGTAAATCCCTGCGATTTCCACTCCCTAAAAATTCCCCGCATCACATTACGCGCCTCCCCTTCCAATCGATTGATTTCCTGCGATATTTTTGCGTATTGGGGTGTAGCTCTGGCCGATATTTCGCCAAACTCATCCAGTACTTTCCCGATGGCGGCGACAATCAATTTTGATGCGTCTTCAACCGGAAATAAGGCAAACAACAAGGGCAGTTCCGCTGATCTCGCCTGCAATGCCGTAGATAGTTTTTGGTATGTTTGAATCGTTTGAAGAATGGCACTTAAAGAAGGCTCCTCCAAATAGAAATTCTCGATGCCCAGATGTTTTAAATCCCCCGAGATATCCCCACCCAACAAATTCAATGCACTGGGGGTTGCAAAATTCAATTGCGCAATTTGATCCAATAAATCCAACTGCTGAATCACCAATTCCAAATCCGTTTGCATCTCCCATTTCGATGCCAATTCATGGGTAGAGGCATATTTAAACCGCCCCACAATGGCCGAACGAATTTGATCAAACCCTACAACCGACTCAAAATCTTCAGGATACTTCACCGATTCCCCTTTCTCGCATTCATTTCCGCCAACTGCAGTTGGGTTATTACCTGTTCCATCACTCCGTTAAAATCCCCAGGATGAGCCTTTAACCGCAAAAGTTCCGCCTTGAAATCGTCGTATTTAACCCCGTGATTCTTGCAAATAAAACTGTAATCGCGAACCCAAATTGAATCGGGTAAAATGCCATAATTATACTTCACTTGATGCCCCGCCTCCATTACCATCACATCGCATAGCACAGAAACCATTTTCTTTTGTTCGAGTTTGGGCTGCTCAGGACCGCACGACACGGCCAGCAACGACAAAATCATGAATAAAAAAAGGAGATTTCTGGACTTCATTGGGAGAGAATACAAAATTACAACAATCCCTGCGGTAATTTCGCATCGCAAACACCCTATGAATCGCAAAAGCCAAATTGCCGAAAATATCGCAAATATCAAGGCCAAAATTCCCGCCCATTGCAAACTCATTGTGGTGAGCAAATACCGCGAAATAGACGATATTCAGTTCGCCTACGATGCCGGTCAACGCGAATTTGCAGAAAACCGCGTACAGCCCTTGTTAGAAAGGGTTGCGGCGTTACCAAACGACATTCAATGGCACCTAATCGGTCATCTACAGAGCAATAAAGTCAAATTCATTGCGCCTTTTATTGCGATGATCCATTCGGTGGACAGTGTAAAATTGTTGGAGGAAATCGACAAAGAAGCCCAAAAGAACCATCGAGTTATCCCTTGCCTGATCCAATTGCATGTGGCTCAAGAAGAGACCAAATTTGGACTATCGCAAGAAGAAATTCATCCGTTTTTTCAGCAAATCAAACAACTGAATTTAAATAACATTTCTGTGAACGGCATAATGGCGATGGCAAGCTTCACGCAAGACCAAACGCAGATAGAGGCAGAATTCAGCCAAGTAGCGCAAGCCTATCAAGAAATAAAATCGCAGTATTATTCTGATCAGCCTCAATTTTCTGAACTTTCCATCGGCATGAGTTCCGATTACGGCATCGCCATCGAAAAAGGATCTACCCTAATTAGAGTGGGAAGCGCAGTTTTTGCTTAGTAGTTGTTCAACATCATCGGCATGATGAGCATCGTAATGTCTTCATCGCGCTCGTTTTCGTTGGGGATCACCAAACCTGCACGGTTAGGGGCCGACAAACGCAATTGTACTTGATCGCCATCCAAAGTGCTCAACATCTCTTTCAAGAATTTCGCGTTAAAGCCAATCTCCATGTCGTTGCCTTCAAATTCACAAGGAATCTTCTCCACCGCCTCATTGGCCATTTCGATATCTTCCGCGCTGATGGTCAACTCGTTGCCCGTCACTTTAAAACGAACCTGATAAGTAGTCTTACTCGCGAAAATGCTGATACGATTGATCGAACTCAACAAAGCCATACGAGAAATGGTGATGATGTTTGGATTCTCCTGTGGAATTACCGCTGCATAATCGGGGTATTTATCTTCCAACAAACGACAAATCAAACGGGTTTCGCCAAAAGTGAAATAGACATTAGAACGATTGTAATCGATAATCACCGGTGTCTCGTCGTTTGGTAAAGCTGTTTTCAACAGATTCAACGGCTTCTTTGGAATCAAAATACCGCCTTCAACACCTGGATTGACATCTTTACGGGTCAAACGAACCAACTTATTGGCATCGGTGGCGACAAAATTCACTGAATCGCCTTTTAGCTCAAGAAACAAACCGGTCAAATTCATACGCAACTCATCCGAACCTGCAGCAAACAATGTCTTACTGATCGCACGCAACAAAACGTTAGAAGCGATAGTAAAACTGCCATCGGCATTGGTCTCAGGCATTGCTGGGAAATCTACACCGTCTTGGCCAGCCATTTTGTAACGACCATTATTGTTAACCACTTCGATACCGTAAGTATTTGGATCGATGTTGAACGTCACGCCCTGATCAGGCAATGAACGCAAAATATCAATCACCATCTTACTAGGCACGGCAACTTTAATGTTCTCCTTACACTCAACGGCCATACTGGTGGTCATACTGGTTTCCAAGTCAGTACTGTAAATCTTTAACTGATTGTCGCTTATGTCGAAAAGGAAGTTTTCCAAAATTGGAATAATCGGCTTCGACATGATGGCTCCGTTAACGGTTAACAGATGCTGTAAGAGTTCGCTAGATGGCGCTATGAAATTCATAATTTATTCGGATTTATTTTAGTTTTCCTTGGATACAAACATATTTCATCTTGGGCAACAGAAATACACATTGTACATTGTTTTATAAACACTATTTGTCATTGTCCTCCACTTTCTCCTCCTCCACAATCACAAACACGTCTTCATTGTCTTTTTTCATCAAATACTTCTCACGGGCAAATCGTTGCAAATTGCGATCGTTCCCAAAAAGATATTTCTTTTGCTGATCCAACTCTGCGATGGCTTGCTTGTGCTCTTCGATGTTATCTTCTAAGACGCTTACTTCATCTGCGATGCGATAGCGAAAGAACAAATTATTCATATCGAAGAACGACATCCAGATGGCAAAAAAGCCGAAAAGGATGTAATACCTAAAGCGAAACAGCGGATGCAACATAACAAGACAAAATTGCACTTTTTTTCCGTTGTTCCAAACCAAACTTTGTGGGGCTGTGCGATTATTTGTACTATTTTCGAACACTGCATGACATCCTTAAGAGCCAGCCTAGTATTTACAACCATTTTGATCTCAATCTCGATGCTCAATGGATGTCAAAATGCACCCAAAAAATCGGGACCAAACGACATCGTGTGGATAAAGAACACGCACGCACAGTTGTTCCGAATCGGGCTGACCAAAACAGACAGTTTTCTGGAGGTGTATGATGCCCCTAAATCGATGCTAAGTATCGGGAAATTCTATTGGGGTAGCTCTTCAAAAATCGAGGGGTATCAAAAAATCGAAAATC
>JBEGUW010000106.1:0-10815 GCA_041178665.1 Bacteroidota bacterium | reverse complement strand
GGCCAATTTGCCAACAGCAGTGTATAAGTGTTTTGGAGCCGACGTGATAGGCTTGCAGTAGGTCCCGGGTTTCGAATCCAAAAGGTCCCAGGTTTCGAATCCAAAAGGGTCTTGTGTGATTTCCGTGCTATTGCAAGATCAATTTGAGTCCGACGGATAGGGTGGAAAAAACGCTGAAATTGACCCCTGTTCGTCGGACTGGAATTGACCCCACCGTTGAGTCAAATTTAAGGTGCTAACTGAGGTGTTGAAAAGCGATCAAATGCAGTATTTTTTGTGGGATCAAATTGCTCCGACGAAGAAGGGTCAAATTAGAGCGACGAAGGGGGTTCATCTACAGCGTTTTTCCTAGACTGGCGCAGTGATTATTCAAGAACCGCAGTGATGATTTATAGCAAGGTTCATTTGCTGTCTGCTATTAAGGCTACTATCAATTGAACAATTATTTCTTTTTCTTCAGGCTTGCTTTGTGCCACAAGCAAAGCAATTGCTGTAAGTCCGTTGTCATTTATTTTTAACTCACCCGATGATTTGAAACGGTGTTTATTTTTTTCCAAAAACCAGATAAACAAAAATGCACCAATGCGTTTATTGCCATCGCTGAATGAATGGTTTTTTATCACGAAGTAAAGTAGATGCGCCGCTTGTTCCTCAATGCTTGGATACAAATATTGTCCGCCAAAAGTTTGCACAATGCTTCGCAACGAACTTTTAAAACTTTCATCTTTTTCATTGCCAAATAATTTTGTTGCTTCTTTTTTTGCAATGAGTTGTTTTCTCAATTCGGTAACTGCACTTATTGCTTCATCGTATTCAATTTCGTAAGTAATGTTTTTACTCAACCTGCCTGCTTGCAGATTATGCCTGTCGTATTGATTGAGCAATACAAAACTTTTGGTGTAATTGCCCAAAATTTCTAATAATCCTTTGGCTTCCTGCAATTGCAATGTTTCGGTTTTGCCTGATTGTTCAATGAGTTGAACCATTCTGCCTAATTCGTCCAGCCGCTTTTGGTTAATGGCATAACCTTTTGCCAAATAATCTTTCAGCCGTTGTGTAGCCCACTGGCGGAATTGGGTGCCTCTTTGAGACTTTACCCTGTATCCAACAGAAATGATTATGTCAAGGTTATAAAATACTACGGGTTTGTCTGAATTTGCAATGTGCATTTTTTGCACATTGCTTTTTTCTTCCAGTTCGCCTTCTTTAAAAATGTTGTTAATATGTTTGGTTATCACAGTTCTGTCACGCTGAAATAATTCTGTTATTTGGCTTTGAGTAAGCCAAACGGTTTCTCCCTCAAACTGAACTTCTATTGCAGTTTGTTCATCAGGTGTTTTATAAATCACTATTTCACTCATGTTTCAGTGTTGATTATCAGTTATTTCGTTTAACAGAGGGAAATTGATCTCCGTCTGTTATTTTATTTTCCCCATCACCGCCTCACTTATCATGGCCTCATAGTATTCCTTTAGCAGTTCTATTTCTATTTCGGCTTTGGCTGCGTCAATGGTAGTATTTTCGGTTTTGATGTGTGCTACAATTTGTTCTTGTTCTTCAATTGGTGGAAATGGCATTATAGTATACGCCGGTAATACTGACCCCCACGCGCCGCTGCAAATTGACCATTAAGGTGAAGAGGTATTTTTGAGTTGAAGAGCGGGGAAGAACCATAATTCAAATTTATACTTTTTGCTCCTCTGTTTTGCGTTTTCTTCTTATAGAATCATCAAGAAGAAATAGGGGAGGAAAAATTTGGTTCATTTTGAATATCTCCGTTTAATTTTATTATTTTTGTTATGCTTATTGGTTACCACAGCGAAATTAGTTTAAGTCCCCATCTTTTCTCACTGGGTAGCTAACTGGTAACCCAATCGGCAAAACAAGTACAAATCACTAGTAAAATATACGTGTGGGTCTTGAGGTTCATTTTCCTCTCTCTCCGCCCGATTCAATTTCACATTGTTTCAATACCTTCGAAACCGTTGTCCTGCAACGGTTTCTTTGTTTTATAGTGTTTCAGCAAATTGCATAGTAAAATATTTATTTCAAAAAGGTTTTCTGCTCGATTCTTCCATACAGGCAACAGGATTATCGTATTAATTGTCAATGTGATGACTTTTCACCACATGAAATTACAATTAACATTTAGACAAATTGCCACCTCAACAGTTCTTTTGCTGTTGTCTCAATTTACATCGACTTTAAGTGCGTCCAATTATACCTACGGTAGCGAAGTTTGGGCTACCCACATTACCAAAAACAAATACGAAATCAGTTTTAGAGCGTACCGCATTTGCGGGGCCGTAACATCAGCTCCTTCATCGGTATATATCACCGCTTACGGTGGGAAAAGTGCGGCCTGTGGCACAGTTTCATTAACAGCCCCCTTGATATCGAGTGCCCTTATCGGACCTAAATGTTCTACGGCTGTAGACTGCAACAAAAGCTACCTTCTTAAAGAATATATTTATAAGTGCACGGTGAATCTCGACAGTTCTATTTTCAAAAACATCTTGTCGGGAAGCACTTGTAAAAATATCACTTTTGCAGTTTATGGCTACTTGATTCCCACTGTAATGCCCTGTTTTAATTGGGATGCCTGGACATCAACTACGCTATATTTAGAGAATTTGGCCAACTGCTCAAAGACTACAAATACGCCTCCTGCCAGAATGTTTGATCCGTTGAGGATTGTCCAACTTGATAGAACCACCATCTTCAATCAGGGGCTCTCAGATACAACGGACAGAGATGTGTTGCGATACGAACTATCTCCCTCTAGCTATGATATACCCTACAAAAACAGAATTTGTGTAAATACGCCAACCAGTGACCTCAGTCATCCCTTTACTCCAACTTGCGCTGGCACAACACTCTGTAGTTCCAATGTCAAAACCAGTCCTGTGCGTGGTACCTATTTCGATACAACCGATGGAGGTTTCATCTTTAGTCCAAGCGTTGACGGAGAAATTGGAATGGCATGTGTGAAGGTTAAAGAATATCGCATCAATAAAAATGGAAAATACACACTGATTGCAGAACACCAAAGAGAAATTGCTGCAGTGGTTGTAGACCCGAATGGAAATAACGAATCCCCCAAGGCGCTACTCACACAAAAAACAGTGCTTAAGGTATGCGTGGGTTCAACCATCAAACAGAAATTTGTGGAATTCGAAGATGTCTTAGCTAAATCACAGATCGTTGCTGATAGTCTGCAGGTGATCGTTCCGCCAACCTACAGAGGTGCAAGCATCAAAGTATATAGTTCTGCGAAAAACAAGCGCAGTTTGGAATTCAATTGGACACCCTCCCTTGCCGATACTTTTGCTGAAGGATATGTATTCCCAATTAAAGTGGTCGACTTGCACTGCGACGAACCTTTATCAACTACCTACAACTTAGTGGTTAAGGTGTATCCAAATTCCTCAGGGTCACCCAAAATCGCCTATAAAGGATGCAATAAACTCACATTTAATATCGATAAATTTAACGGGGGAAGCGCGCCCAAAGTAAGTTGGCAAGTGCTGGATTCTGCCGGGAAAACGGTGGGTACATCGAATCAGATGAGCGATAGTCTCAGATTGAAAGGCTCTGGAAAATATAAAATCTTGGCGCTTTTTTCTAATGAAGGCGGCTGTTTTAAGTATTGGGATACTTCCATTAACATCGTTGATACTGTCATTGATTTTTCTTTGGGCAATAAAAAACCGTTCGCCGATACCCTCAACTGTCCGAACGGCCAAATCCAATTAGAACCCAAAAACATAGTAGCCAGAAAAGGGGCGTTGGCCTATCAATGGTATGGCATGGATGCCTCTGTCGCCGCGCTATCGGTGAATCCGCGTAATGTTGATTTTTCTAAACTCAATAAAATTGGCAACAACAAAGGAATCACCATCAAAACCCAAAAAGACACGTCGGTTATTTTGGTCATTACCGATGCCAAAGGCTGTAGCGAGGTCCAGCAGATGAATATTGAGCAAGTGATTAGCGATCCCATTCAATGGAAAAAATCACCCCTGTCGCCGTTTTGTGCCTCTGATGCTCCACTCAAATTGATTGACGCCACCAGCAAAGACATGTTCGATGGCGGACCCAAAACAAACATCTCTTGTTTGAACGGGAAGTACGTAGACAGAGTTGGTCCAAATTATTACAAATTGCGCGCTCCTGCAGCAATAAAAGGGCTCGATCAAATTACACTTTCTCTGGTGGCCACTTACGACACCCTTGGCTGTGTGAGTTACGATACCAGTTCCATTGATGTGATTTACCGTCCGCAATTCGATTTGGCAGTCACTAAAACTATTTGCAGCGGTGATTCGGCTTTCTTCCCTGAAGATGCATTGGAAAAGCCCGCCAAAAATGCGCTCCCATACGAATGGAAAATCATCGGTATGCCTGCGAAGTCGATCGCTCAACTAATGACCCTCACGGTGGATGGTAGAAAGGGGACACATTTGGTGACGCATTTGGACTCTATCGCCGTGGGTAGTTATAAGTTACAAGCATGTGCCGTGGATTCCACGCTCGGATGTCGGGCCTGCGATACCACCACCATCATCGCCAAAGCACAAACCAAATATACTTACACAGGCGATACCTTGTTTTGTCCGAACGATGCGCCTTTCAGCTTCCGTAGCAAATTGAAAATTTCCTCCAATGAATCCAGTGATACTACTTACAGTGTGGGCCTCTTTTCTTTTAATGGGAACACCAATCCACCGGCGAGTATTCAGAAAATCTTTGATAAGAACAGCAGTATTTTTACGCCGCGGGTAGCAGTTGGTAAGGTTGCAATTCGCGTAGAATCGTCCAAATATTGTTATGCCGACGGCAATATCGCCCTGAGGATTCAAGATACTTTGCCTATCAGTTATACGGTAAGTCCTGACACTGTGGTTCGTTTGCCTCAGACATCATTTACTTTTACGGCCAATACCAATTCTCCGCGTGTGTGGTGGTATTTTGGCACCGGAGACCAAGCTGATACATCGCTCTTAAATCCAATTACATGGCTGTTCGATAACAAAGTAGCCGATTACAAGGTTTCTGCGCGAAGCCTTCATAAGAATGGTTGCTATGGAGAGTTTACTAAGAAAATTTCGGTGTGGGATGTTTCAGGGGTGACTCAATTCAACGAGGAAGCAAAAATCACATCATCGTTGAAACTCGTCTCTAGCGCTTGGCAGTTCGATGCGTTAGAAGTGTATGATATCCAAGGCAAATTGATCTATCAATCGAAGGAAAACAATGGTGTTCCTGAGTTGAAAATTGCAAAAGGCATTTACACTTACAAAATCAAAGCCCACACATCCGAAGAACCTTTTGAAAAAGCAGGGAAGTGGTGTAATTTTGGAGAATAGATCCCATAATATTTAACTCAAATAGAGCAAGACTATCGTAAGTAAAATGGGCAATGTATGGAGAAAATAAGCCCGATTAGACTGTCTGAACTAAACGCAAGGATCAATAATGTCCTTGAAAAGGCTTTTCATGCAGCTAGTTTTTGGGTGATTGCCGACGTAACCAACCATACATTTCGGTCCCAGAAGAATTATCACAACTTTGAATTGGTAGAGAAAGACCCAAACTCTAACAATATCATCGCAAAAGTTTCCAGTAAGGCATGGGGTAATGGTAGTGCTAGGATTGCCAATTTTGAGCAAGTAACAGGGCAAAAATTCACCAATAATATCAATGTCTTGGTTCTGGTGAAAGTGACATTTCATGGCGTTTATGGTCTGTCCTTGGAGGTATTGGAAATTGATACAAACTTCACGCTGGGGGTATTGGAGCAACAACGACAAGCCACGCTGGAAAAGTTGGTTGCCGAAAACGATTTTATTCAAAAAGTTGGGGATCACTATCGTACAAAAAACAATCAATTAAAATTGCCGATGGTTATTCAGCGCATTGCTGTGATATCGTCAAAGACATCGGCTGGAGGGGAGGATTTTCATCATACATTGCAAAACAATCCGTATGGCTTTGTATTTGAGATTCACGATTACCATTCGGTAGTGCAGGGAGAAAATAACTCGGATCAGTTCTTGTCGAAACTCATTGAAGTTTACCAATCAAAACTGCGTTACGATGCCGTTGTTATTACCCGAGGTGGTGGCGCTCAAACCGATTTCTTGATATTCGATAATTATCAAATTGGTAGGGCGGTTGCGAAATTCCCTATTCCAATTATTACGGGCATCGGACACCAAAAGAATGAGACGATTACCGATTTGATGGCCCATACACAAACCAAAACACCAACCAAGGCCGCCGAATTTATCATCGCTCATAACAAGTCGTTTGAAGATGAGATTTTATCGTTTCAAAAGTCAATTCTGATTAAGTCGCAGCAACTTTTTTCAATCCATTTTCAAATTTTATTGGGGGTGAATAGCAGCATTGTGAATAACACGAGAGACATCCTGAATAAATACAAGGACAGTCTAGTGCAGATAAATCAGGTGACAATCAACACTTCGAAGTCGATCCTGTTTAACCGAAAAAATGAGTTGGTTGGCTTGTCGTCTCAAATCGTATCGAAGCCCAAAATTATTTTGTATAATCGGATCAGCGATATCCGAAATACGATAAGCAACCTGTCGACATTTAAATCGTTATACCTCAAAAATCAGCGGGGTTATCTAGGTCATTACGTATCGATAATAAAAATGATGGCCCCTGAAAACATCCTCAAGAAGGGTTTTGCGATTGTGAAAGTAGATAACAAGATCACTAGTAATCCCGATGCTATTTTGGTGGGTGGGGATATTGAAATTATGCTTGCAAGTACTCAAATAACGACAACGGTAAAGAAAAAAACAAAATACGATGGAACAGAATTTAACTTATGAGGAAGCCTATGCAGAGTTGGCTACGATCGCAAAAGATATCGAAAACGAAAGTGTTTCTGTGGATGTATTGGCTGAGAAAGTAAAGCGGGCGTCTGAATTAATCACATTTTGCCAAACGAAATTGAAATCCACAGAATTGGAGGTGAACAAGATTATTGCTCAAATGGAAAACGCGAATAAATAGAGGGTCGGTTTTAGTCCGTTTTTATAGGGTGATTTGCCTGTGTATTCTAGTTATTGGCTGGTTTTCTTCGTTTCGATTCTTTTGAAAGCATACTTGATCACAAAGTAAATAACCAGTGCAGATAGTACGCCTGTCAAAAAGTCGGTCACTGGAACCATTATAGCCGTATAAATCATCATCGAAAATTCGAATTTTCCTGCATGTTTGATTTCTTTGATTTCAGATGGTTTTATCATGTTGCTGGCAACCCAAACCAAAATCCCACCTATACAAGCCATTGGAATTAACTCCAAATATTGAGCTAAATAAAATGCCATTAACAGTTTCAAAATTGCTTTGAAATAGCCTGCTAAAGGGGTGGTAGCACCTGCCTTTATACTCGTAGCTGTTCTGGCTAATGCACCTGTGCACGGAAAGCCTTGAACCAACGGTGTAATGATCTGAACTAAACCTTGACCAAAGAATTCTTTATCTGGATTGAATGGCGTTCTATCATTTTTAGCTAAACGATCTGCCATAGAAGAACACAATACACTTTCCACGCCTGATACAAATACGATACCGACCACAAAATATATAATATCAAGCATCACACTTCCATTCATGGTAGGTAAAAATGGCATTTGTAATTTGAAAAAATTGTTTGGAATAGAGCCATATAAATCTCGAACCAAAATTATATTTTTATCAGCTAACAAAGTGGCCGCCAATACTGTGGCGGTGCCCATCGCAATTACCGGTCCTGGTATATAGATAGAAATTTTCAGCAAATATTTTGCTAAAATAAAAGTAAGTAAACCTAAAAATACTGACCATATATTAATTACTCCTAAGTTGCCAAATGCTAAGTATATATTATGAAAGAGGCCACCATGAACATCCTCATCTTGACCTAGAAAGTCTTTGAAATTTTCTATCCCTAAAATATCTTCAAAATTGGTTAGTGCAATAGAGACAGCAATACCAATTGTAAATCCAACAATAATTGAATTGGGTACAAGTTTAGCGTATTTGCCAACACCATATATTCCCATAATAATAAGAATGATCCCAGAAATAATAGAAACCAGCACCAAGAAACCATGGGCTTGCTCAAAGGTGCCACCATTGGCAGGGTCGCTGTATTTTGCAATCAAGGCCGCAATAACCGGAATAAAAGCAGCAGTAGGCCCATAAACCTGATATTTTGAACCACCAAATGTTCTGCCTATTATGCACGCCAACGCACCTGCAATAATGCCATGTTCGGGTCTCATACCCATTGCCATTGCAAAACCCATTGCCATTGGAATAGCTGTCATAGCTACTATTAAGCCAGCACTGAAATCTTTGTATACTACCTTTAGCCAATTTTCTTTAGTTAGATCCTCCCATCGAGAATCAAAAAAAGTAAAAAATAATTTTATTCGGCCCAATGGGGTAGTTGGGAATTTTGCTTTATTCATTTTCAGTTGATTTATTGGTTCAAGTAGGCTTTATTGTTTATTGCTTTCCAATGAAAGCTGTATCTGTATAGTAAGTGACTTGTCCGGTAGATAAATCGTGCATTCCGCCAATAATGCCAATTTCACCGTTTACTACCATGTGTTCGAGGATAGTACTTCTTTCCATGATGGCTTTTATGGTTCTTTTTACATTAATGGCAGCGACGTTTTCTACAAAAACATCATTCTTTGACGTGCGATTATCTCTAGTTTCCACTTCATCGTCTACTGCGGGTCTGATTTTGGCGAGCAAGGCTGTTAAATTACCCATTTCGGCATGGTCACAAGCGCCTTTTACTGCGCCGCATTTGCTGTGACCTAGGACTACTATTATTTTTGACCCTGCCAGTTTACAAGCAAATTCCATACTACCTAGAATATCTTCATTAATAATATTTCCAGCAATTCTCACACTAAATATATCGCCAAGGCCTTGGTCAAATACAAGTTCGGCGGAGGTTCTACTATCAATACAACTTAAGATCACCGCGAATGGATGTTGTCCATCAGAGGTTTCGTTTGCTTGTTGTAAAAGATTGCGATTTGCTTTTAAGTTATTTACAAATCTCCTGTTGCCTTCTTCAAGTAATTTCAAAGCCATTTGAGGCGTAATGGAATCTTGTAATTCTTTTGTTAATGTTTTCATTTTTAGGTGATTTTGTTTGTTATTTCATCGCAGACTGCTACAAAATAATTTTTTTTACAGATTTTGCGAAGATCGTACACATCGCTGTGGCCGTCGATGATATTGAATAAATTCATAAGAGCATAGCAACCTGAAGTCAAACTCCGTAGAGGCTACATTGGAAGACCATCTGATCTTTATGACACATTTGGAAACACTTCGTTAACGCAGTACTTTTGACCGATATACAATATTTATTAATCAAAATGACTTTTAAACTTTCCAAAATCGCAGTTGCAATACTTTTCGTATCATCGTTGATCCCTTCCCGGATTTTTGCACAGCAACCGGGCGATACCATAAGGGTGAAGACATTTCATTATGCCTCAAATACCCGGGATACGATGGCCTATTTTCCCAAGGGCAATCTCACGTTTGAAAAGATCATCCTACGATACAACATGCGTTGTAAAAATGGGTTGATGTCTGATGGGAGCAATCGAAACAAAGGCTGCGGCGAATGGGATTATTCTTGTAATACGTTTTTGGTGGATTCCAGCAAAATTGAAACCTTGGCCCAGACCGCGTCCAAATATGTGATATCGAACTTTGCGGGGACCACTTTCAATTATACCAACAAACCAATTTGCGATTATTACGATTATAACCTCAAAAAAGTAACGGTCAATTCTGTTTCAAACGAGACCATATACTCCGTAGGCAAAGGGAATGTGAGTATTGATAAAGCCTTAAATACCTCCAAACAATCGGGTAAAACACAGGTTTTGTACCGAGCCGAAGAATTGTTAGCTGCTGGATTTTCTGCCGGCGATATCCAAGGTTTTATTCTCAAAGCCCTCAGCGCAGGGGATGCCAATTTCCTTAGAATACAAATACAGCACACGGCACTAAACAAGTTGGATGCCAATGCTCCGGTGTTAACAGCCTTTACCGAGACCTATCGCAATTCTATCAATTTTGTAGTCGGCGACAATAAAATCGTATTTCATACCCCATTCACTTGGGATGGGAAAAGCAACGTGCTAATCGAATTCTCATTCACCAACTCAGTGGGTTCTAATCCTGTTGTTTTGGAAGGATATGCCGATACTACCAATTGCTTGCTCGCGGCCAATAACAATTACGCGGTTGATTTTTCTTCCAACGGACACATAGTAATTGAAGCATCGAAATTGTCATCTATCAAAAATGAAATTTCCATCGCATTCTGGTCGTTGGGCGATACCACGGCCTTGCCAACCAATACATCGGTGATTTACGGATGGGCGGCTGATCCAAATCAACGTCAGCTGAATATTCACTTCCCATGGTCCGATGCCAACATATATTTTGATTGCGGATTTGCAGCGGGTGGTTTTGATCGAATTAATAAAGCGGCAATGCCTTCCGAATACAAGGGGAAATGGAATCATTGGGTATTTACTAAAAATGCAACCACCGGCAATATGTCGGTCTATGTCAATGGAACTCTTTGGCTATCTGGCACTGCCAAAACCAAAGCCCTTTCAATTATGAATATGATTTTGGGGAAAGACCAGAATTTGCAAAACAATTACAAAGGGAAAATCAATGAATTGAGCCTATGGAACAAAGCGCTTTCGGCTTCTGAAGTGAAAGACTGGATGAACCGTTCCATCG
>JBEGUW010000105.1:0-9346 GCA_041178665.1 Bacteroidota bacterium | reverse complement strand
TTCATGTCGCCAATCTTTTTCACATAGGTAAACGACGGAATGAAATAGAATTTGTTCGTAGGACCCATCACGAAGGATTGATTTTCGTAACTCACCTGTCCCGGCGTTTTATCCCAAACGGGCACCGTGGCATTGTAAGCATATTGATCACCACGCTCCCAGTAGCTGCTCACACCAAACGACCAAGCCGTTGTTCTTTGTTTGTGTCCGATGATTCTGAATTGCAACGACGTGAACAAGGTACTGCGATTGAGCTTTTCGTTCACAGGTTTCGTCACCGGGCTATAGTCCATCTTCGTAGCATCGTATACATAATCTGTGTAAGATGATGTAAACTGTCGAACCCGATTGTTAAACCACGCCTCGCCCACAAAATAGAAATTCGGGGTGATGCTGTACATGCCCGACAGGTTTGTCACCGCGTGATTGCCATCCAAATCGCTCGATTGCAATATCCCCAGACCCAAACTGATATTATTTTTTGTACTGCCCAGCGTATACATGCCGTAAAGGGTATTCAACCACATCGTATTACTCGCTTTGGTAAACACGCTAAACGCGGCGATATCGCCAACGGCCACCGTATGATTTTTCTGTAAAGGCATCGAATATTTTGGGGTCACGTACATGAAAAGCGGAAAAGCGTAACCGATACCTATTCCGAAATTATCGGTAATACCCACCTGAATATCATTCAAAAGGAGATCATAGTTTTGATAGTAAAACGATCCTTTTCTTATTGGATAGGCAGACGGCGCAAAGATGTATCGTGAGCTATGGTGATTCATTTGGGCAATAGAATCCTGGGCCGAAAGCACCTTTTTGGGAATACTTGGCAGCGGCGGAAGCTTTACGATTTTTCTTCTTGCACTGTCTTTGGGCGATGCGATTTCTTCCTCTTCATCGGGCGTAGCGGATTGATTCACTTGCGCTTGAGACGACAAACTGAGGGCTGCGAATTGCAGCATAAAAATCCACTTGAGTTTTTTCATGATTTTCCTTGATAATTCCATGTAAAATTACCCCTTACCCGATTACGAAAATAGGACATTTGTCATCTTGATAGAGAACATGAATCATGCGGATCTTCCACAAATTTTGCTAGAGTCCAAATTATGGATCAAACAGAAACTTCCCAAATGCGGATGATTTTGTCGTCGCCGGCGCTTGCAAGCAAGCGTCCCACCCAGCAGAGGGCATTCACTGAATGTGAATGCCCTCTGCTGGGATATTTCTCCCGATCAATTACCTTCAACAACGCCCCACTATTTCTATCCCAAACCTTAACCGTCTTGTCCATACTCCCACTGGCCAACCAACCTAGGTCAGATCCCGCCAAAGCATGAATCGTGAACAAATGCGCCTTTACCTCCTGCTTCAGTCCACCATCCTCCCCCATCCACATCAACAACGCATCCCTACCCCCACTCACAATATCACCTTGGGCATCCTCGGCCAAACAAAACACCGAAGGGCTATTCGCCTCCCAACCAGCCAGAATTTTACCCTGCGCATCCAAACGCCAAATCAAACCATCGCTGCCGCCAATCAAACCCCTATCACCCAAACAACAACGTAGACTTTTCTTCCCCAACGATTTTCGATCCAACAACTGCAACTTATCGTCCAAAAAAACCAGTTCGCCGCTGCCCAAACCCACTGCAATTCTGCCATCCATCCACCGCGATATAAAAAATACTGAACTCGTGCCCAACTTAATCATCCGAGGCGCTTCACCCGACACCAACTTAAAAACCAAACCGCCTTGCGTTCCGGCCCAAATCACACCATCCAACCCCTCCATCAAACAAAAAACCGGCTCCGGCAATTGCGCAAATAACACCCCGGCCACACTTGGCTCTGGATTCATTCGCACAGGACCGTTCTCATCCAAATCCCATTTCACCACCGCACCATCACCGCCGGCACTCACAATAACCGAACTCCCACGCAGATTCAAAAGCGCATAAACCCCTTGTTTATGTCCTTCCAATTGCGTATATTCTTTTACCGTTATCTTTGCGCCCATGCCAATAGATTTATCCTGGACCTGCGATTCCGGCGCTCAGCTTTCCCGCTGGCAAATCACCGAATCCCGCGACCAATTGGCACAAATGTACAACCAAATTTGGGGCGATGCATTTGACATCCGGACCTACGAAGAAGGCTCAAAACATAAACTATCGGCCCGAAATCTCATTGCCACCCAATTCCCTAACCATGCCCTCCAATTTTCAGATCACGGCAAACCCCTGCTTTCGCCAGCCACCGCGCACATCAATCACAGCCACGCCGGCGATTACACCGTTTTAATCCATCACCAAAGTCAATCCGTTGGGGTTGATATTGAGCAGATCCGACCGCAACTGCATCGTATTTACAAGAGATTTTGCAACGACTACGAACTCAATTGGCTAGGCGAAAACCCCGCATTGGAAGTATTACTCCTAATCTGGTGCGCCAAGGAGGCACTATACAAAGCGATCGGACAAAAAGGCACCGATTTTAGGATTCATCTGCAAATAGAACCCATTGCGATGCACCCCGAGACTTCCATTGCAAATTCGGCTGAAAGCACGTTTAATTCAGTGACCGAAATCAACAATCACACAATAAACATCGACCCGTTTCATGTCGGCGGAATCATCCAAGCCGCAATCCATCTCCCCGGCTTTGAACAGAAACTTCAACTACCCTACCGCCGATGGGACGATTACGCCTGCGTTTGGGCCGTGTTATAATCAAGAAATCAATCCGCTGTTTTTAGCGAGAACGTAAACACCGACCCCGCGCCTTCGGTACTAATCAGATCAATGGTTTCGCCATGCGCCTCCACGATGTGCTTACAGATACTCAACCCCAAACCACTGCCACCGGTTGCTCTATTGCGATGCTTATCGACCCTAAAAAACCGTTCAAAAACCCTATTCTGATGCTCCGTTGGAATCCCAATTCCATTGTCGGCCACCTCAATCATCATCCGCTCGCCAATATTTGAAAGTCTAAAACGCGTATTCCCACCTTCCACTCCATATCGAATGCTGTTGAATCCCAAATTCGTGAGCACCTGCGCCAATCGGTCTCTATCGCCCATCACCATTTTGCCTTCTCCCTGCGCGTGTACTTGAATCGACATGTGTTTCTCCTGCGCCTGTAACTCCAATGATTCCGCCACTTCATTCACCAAACCCAGCATATCAAACGCCTGTACATTCAACACCAAAAATCCACTTTCGTATTTGGTGATTGTATCCAAGTCACTCACAATCTGACCCAATCGACTGGCATTTTTATTGGCTCGTTTGAGAAACTTTTCTCGCGTCTCTTCGTCCATATCCGGCTCATCCAATACTGAGTCGATGTATCCTTGAATCGAAAAAATGGGCGTTTTCAACTCATGCGCCACATTCCCAATATAGTCCCTGCGATAATTCTCTAAGCGCTGCAATTGCAGCAACTCCTCTTTCCTTGTTTCAAATAAAGCACGCAAGGCCTCTTTCATATCCTTGGGATTGCTGTGCTTGCTCTCTAAATTCTCCATTTTCTCCTCCGCAATCAAAGCCTGTAAACTCCTGAGCAACCTGCGTTCGCGTAAAAACCACAACAAACTCACCACCGCCGTTGCCATTACCATAAATAGCAAGACCAGTAAGAGCAGATCGGAATTAAGCAAAATCAAAATTACCATAATTATAGTTGCAAGATACACAAACGGAGGTTTACAAGTTGTGAAAATCGCATCACTTTTCTGTGGTATTTTTGTATTTTATGCATTGGCCCGACCAAAATACCTCACACGAACTTCCTCCTTATTTGGACAAACTCAACCCAGCACAGAAGGAAGCAGCCATGCAAACAGATGGACCTGTGATGATTATTGCAGGTGCCGGATCAGGCAAAACGCGCGTCCTTACTTTCAGAATGGCATTTTTGCTCCATAAAGGCGCCGAACCTTTCAACATCCTTGCCCTAACTTTCACCAACAAAGCGGCAAAAGAGATGCGAAATCGTATCGAACAAGTGGCCGGACCCCAAGCCAGAAATCTTTGGATGGGTACGTTTCACTCCGTTTTTGCCAGAATTCTTAGACAGGAATCGGATCGACTAGGCTACCCTGCCAATTTCACCATCTACGATAGCGAAGACAGTAAAAACCTGCTCAAAAGCATCATCAAAGAAATGAACTTGGATGATAAAATGTATAAGCCAAACATGGTCCTTGGCAGGATCAGCATGGCCAAAAACAACCTCATCGAAGCCAAAAACTATTTCGAGAATGTAGATCTCATGAACCAAGACAAAGCCGCCAACCGAGCCAAGTTTTCTGAGATTTTCCTAGAATATACCACACGGTGCTTCAAGGCCGGCGCGATGGACTTCGACGATATCCTTTTGAACACCTACAAACTGCTGAACAATCATTTGGACGTATGTAACAAATGGCAGCATAAGTTCAAACACATCATGGTGGATGAGTACCAGGACACCAACCACGTGCAGTACATGATTACTAAGAAACTGGCGGCGGTGCATCAAAATATTTGTGTCGTGGGCGACGATGCGCAGAGTATTTATGCGTTCCGCGGTGCCAACATCCAAAATATCCTCAATTACGAAAGAGACTATCCAGACGTCAAAACCTATAAACTGGAACAGAATTATCGCTCTACCCAAAACATCGTCAATGCGGCCAGTTCGGTCATCAAAAACAACCAAAAGCAGCTCGAAAAAAAAGTTTGGACCGCCAACGACATCGGTGAGAAAATCAAAGTCGTGCGGAACGCAACCGAAGGCGAAGAAGCCCGAAGAGTCGCCGATGCCATTTTCGACGATAAAAATCAATTGCACCTGCCAAACAAGGCCTTCGCCATACTTTATCGAACCAACAGCCAAAGTCGTGCATTTGAAGAAGGCTTGCGCCGACAGGGCATCGATTATCGCATTTACGGCGGCATGAGCTTTTATCAACGCAAAGAAGTCAAAGACCTCATCAGCTACCTGCGATTGGTGATCAACCCATCCGACGAAGAGGCCCTAAAACGCGTCATCAATTACCCCGGCCGAGGCATCGGTGACACTACAGTAAATCGAATCATCGTTAAATCATCAGAATTGGGCGTTCCACTGTGGGATGTCGTAAAATCGGCGAGCAGCCTACCCGAATTGGGCGCAAGTGCTGGAAAAGTCGACAATTTCGCAACGATGATCAAGAGCTTCCAAACGATGCTCGAGACCCACAACGCCTACGATTTGGCGATGCACGTGGCCAAACAAACCGGATTGTTGAAGATGCTTTACGACGATAAATCGGTAGAAGGCGTTTCACGATACGAGAACATCACGGAACTATTAAACGGTATTCAGCAATTTGTTGAGGACGACGAAAGTGAAAAGGAAAAAAACTTGGCCATTTTCTTGGAAGATGTCGCTTTGTATACTGATGATCAAAAGGACAAAGACCCAGATAGAGACTGCGTTTCCTTGATGACAATCCACGCCAGCAAAGGATTGGAATACCCAGTTGTTTTCATTGTTGGCATCGAGGAAAATCTATTTCCAAGTCAGTTATCACTGCATTCTCGCGCCGACCTAGAAGAAGAACGTCGATTGTTTTATGTCGCCATCACCCGTGCCGAAACCAAGTGCTACATGACTTTTGCTACCTCGAGATTCAAATATGGCAGCTTGGTCCCTTGCGAACCCAGTCGGTTTATCCAAGAAATCGACCCTCAGTATCTCGACATGAGCACGGCTTCGATGAAATCTGCGTCGCCATTTGGCAGCAATATTGGAACTGGCGCAGCAAGCGGAGGCTACATCGGCAGCCAGTATGCGAGCAAAAAAGTAGAAGACAAGCCTACCAAAACGGCCAAGTTATTTAACGTAAGTAAGCCTGCGACGCCTCCAGTACCACCGATCGACCCCAATTTTGTGGAAGGCGATATCAGCGGATTGAAAGTGGGCGACAAAGTGCAGCACCAGAGATTTGGATTTGGTCAGGTAGTGAGTATTGAAGGCGATGCTTCTAACGCAAAAGCCATCGTACAATTCGACCCAATGGGGCAAAAAACACTGGTATTGAAATTTGCCAAAATGCGGATTTTGTAGCAGCGAAACGGTGTATTGTGCCTTAGTGGGCGGACTAAATCCTAAAAAGATTCGGCCACGACGAGGTAAAAATACCCCCCTTCTTTTCCGTATCCATAATCGAACCTCACGTTAAGACGCTCTTGGGGATTAACTACCACGCGCAAACCACTGCCTATAGACCATTTTAAATCGGTGATTGTAAGATCCGATGCTTTATTAAACACATCACCGGCACCGGCAAAAACAACCATGCCTAAACGCCAAAACAAAGGGAAACGATATTCCGCTTGCGCGCCCAAAAAATTCACGTCCCGGAAGCGATTCTTGGGATAGCCGCGCAACAAATCATCGTTCCCCACGGCAGACATATCAAGGAATGGGACATCGCCATTGCCCAAACGCATTTTGGCTTGAATGGCCAACACTTTCTTCGGCTTCAACTGCCAGTATTTCTGTAAGGTTGCGTTGAGATAGGAAAAATCAAAAGTACTTCCCAGTGATCTCCGATAAAAATACGTAGACACTTCTAACAATGTCCCTTTGTATGCATTGATTACATTGTCTCGACTATCCAAGACCCCTACAATGCCAATGGCTGATTGATTGCCACCGTTATATCCAATAATTTCACCTTGTCCCAAACTACCATTTTGTGCGTACTTAAACCCGAATTCCTTTTCGAAATGATAATCCAGCCCCAAAAAAGTATTGGGATACACTTTCTTTAGGAACAACGATTTAAAACTAAGTAAATCATATGCGTATTTCTCTTCATTTTGCTTCAACGACCTATTCCCGACCCCGTAAAACTTATCAGGAAAATTGCGATACCGAAACTCCCCTTTGAGCAGGTAATTCTCGTTGCGAGTAAACGTATTCCATTGTCCCCACAAATCAAGTTGTTTGTTTTGCGTGTAGTCGGCCAAAAACTGGACATTCGATACCCGGGTATCATGACCGAGAGAATCAATCGATGGCAATTTAAAATAATACACCCCTGCAGCGCCTGCAGCCCACCGAGTATCGGGGGTATAATAAATCAAAGGCAGGGTGAAAAAACCATCTTTTTCATTTTCCAATGTATCACTCAAACTCCGAAACCCCAGGAATCTTTTGGGAGGTTCTGCCATGCCTGTGTCTTGCGCTTGACCATTCCCAGGAAGGCAAATCAGAAAACCACAAACAAGGGAGACCAAAAGTTGAATACGCATCATTCTCATAGAGTAAAACGCGAATATAGGAATCCCTGTGGGTTTTCTAACCAGAAAACCAGAACTGGCTTGGATGCTTAATAATACAGGATTTACCGCCGAATGGAATAAATTCGCAAATTAAAAATTTTTTATAGATGAAAAACCTGCTCAATTGCCTTACCATTCTCATTTTTACCTCTTGCGGTCAAAATAAGCCTGCTGCGGAGAACAGTGCATCAAACTACTACAATTACGGCGATAGCGTTGAATCTGCCGGTGTGCGATTGATTCCCATTACGACACCTGTTGGGACGTTTAATGTTTGGACCAAACGATTTGGCAATAATAGCAAAATCAAAATCCTGCTTTTACATGGTGGCCCTGCAATGACGCATGAATACATGGAGTGTTTTGAGACGTTTTTTCAGCGGGAGAGTTTTGAATTTTACGAATATGATCAGTTGGGTTCTTATTACAGTGACCAACCCAAGGATAGCAGTCTTTGGACCAATGCGCGATTTGTTGAAGAAGTTGAACAGGTAAGGAAAGCCATTGGCGCCGATGCCAGCAATTTCTACATTTTGGGCAATTCGTGGGGCGGAATCCTTGCCATGGAGTATGCGTTAAAGTATCAAAAAAACCTCAAAGGACTACTGATATCAAACATGATGGCTAGCGCGCCAGAGTACGGAAAATATGCAGAAGAAGTACTTTCCAAGCAGATGAAACCCGAAGTTCTCGCGGAAATCAAAGCCCTCGAATCAAACAAAGATTACAGCAACCCCAGGTACATGGAACTCCTTGTACCCCACTTCTATCATGAGCATATTTGTCGACTTAACAATTGGCCCGATGGCATGAACCGCGCTTTCAAGCATGTGAATAGCGAAATCTATACGATGATGCAGGGACCCAGTGAGTTTGGCATTAGCGGACGCCTCGCAAAATGGGACATCAAAGACCGTCTGAGCGAAATCGCCGTCCCTACACTAATGATTGGCGCCAAGTACGACACGATGGACCCCAAAGCCATGGAAGAGCAAAGCAAATTGGTTAAAAATGGTAGTTTCCTTTATTGCCCCAACGGAAGCCATTTGTCGATGTGGGACGATCAAAAAGTATTCATGTCGGGCGTGATCAAGTTCATCCACGATGTGGATGACGGGCAAATGTAAAAATCAAAAAAACAGTCCCCTGCGCCGTGAGCGAATCAAACTATCGCTTCAAGTAAATATTGGCAGAAACGCGGGCATGAACGCCATCGTGGTAATCGAAGACAATAAAATAGACCCCTTCGGGCAACAGGCCACCGTTACATGCATTAGCCTCACATCTACCCGTCCATGATTTAGGATTCTTGGCATCCGACAAAAACACCACCTGACCCCATCGATTAAAGATCGTCCATTCGGAGTTTGGGAAAGCCCATAATCCCATTAGATCCAAGGAATCATTTACGCCATCACCATTGGGAGAAATCCCCTCGGGAATAACAATATCCTTCATTGGCCGAACCCACAAATCCTTACAAATCGTGTCTTGGCAACCAAAGGCATCTTCAACAATCAGACACACCTTGTATTTGATGCGCTGATAGGATTTCAAATAAGTGTGGGACGGAGAAGTGGCAGTAGACTGCAAAAAATCGCCAAAATCCCAATCATAACCTTTGCCGCCAGTAGAATTATTTACGAATTGATAGAGGGGGAAAGCAGAAGAATCGACATCAAAATCTGCACTCACCCAATGGCCATCAACATCTAACAAAAAGACCGAATCGCATCCCTGCCAAGTTTGCAGCGTGTCGCGCAATTTAAAAGGCAACGCATACTTCTTGCCTCGATAACTCATGGAGTCCACATTACAGAAAACCAGCTGACTTAGCGTCGTTACCGGCAAATTAACCGCTAATTGAGTCACCACAACGGAATCGCAATTTTTACTACTTTGAAGCGTATCTCTGTAAAAACCGGTTTTTGCGTAGGCCCGACTTCCAACCCAAACAGTATCACCCAAACAAATCGCAATTGACTGATAAACGCTATCGAACGAGACCCGCAATC
>JBEGUW010000104.1:0-15904 GCA_041178665.1 Bacteroidota bacterium | reverse complement strand
TTTTTATTGGTAAATGACCACTTGGGCCGTTTGCAAGCGCTGATTGTCCCCGACCAACGTCAACCAATACATGCCTGAGGGAAGAATCGACACATCCATAGATATTTTTGTATCGTTGGTGTTATCATACTTTTGATCCAAGTAGACGGTTTTTCCCGTGATGTCCGTTAACAGGAATTGATTACCTTTTTGACTTGCACGATCTATCTCTACCTCCAAGACACCATTTGTGATTGGGTTGGATTGGATGTGAAAGTACGTCTTCTTGAGACCATCTGCCACAGATGAAACTACGCCGCCATACTCGTGCGCACCAATATCATATTTAGTACCGGTGGGTATTGAACCACCCCAAAAATCGCGGGCACCCACGGAAAGACCCATTTCCTTTGATAAATCAAGTCCAGCATCTTTCGCGGGAGAACTCGAAACCAATTGGAATTGACTCAATGAATTGTTGTCCTTGGGATACAACAATGACGCCGCATTGGCAATGCCCGTCAATAAGGGATCGGCTTCCACACCCACATTATTCCCATTTAATTTTTCGTTGCCGGTAGAACGAAATGCCGACAGACTGCTGTATACATTGCCATAGGTAATTTTAAAGGCACCACCAGAACTCCAATACAAATTTCCTGTTAGCAAGGGATTTTGCGACACAAAGGTGGCAGGAATATGAACCAATGAAAGCGGGCCGGCATTACCTGATCCAGATACCTGAAATATGTTGTTATAACATTTCACCCCCGACATATTGGTTCCATAATCCGTCATTTGAAATGCACCGAATGTAGTGTATTTGTTCTTGGTTGAACCACTCAGGTACACCGTATTGTTGTAAAAATTCAATCCGTTCCAGGTGGTATTTGGGGCAGTAAATAGAGTTACCGCACTGTTATTCGTGCGGGCATCATTGATGCTAATATTGTATCGCACCGTATTGCTACCCCAAGCGCGAGCTCCTGTGAAATTACCCAACAAATAGCCGGCGCCGTCGTTATCATGGGAGTAACAATATTGAACAACCGAATTGGTTACGCCACCATCCAAATCAAACCCCAAACCATCGCAACCCGTTGATGTCCCAGAGGAATTGTGGTGAGATTCGCAATACTGTATGGTTATGTTATCGGCAGACCAAACCCAAATGCCTCCCGGTCCACCGCAAGCTGAATTCAGTGTACCTGTATTGTATGCAACGCATCGCTCAATGAGTGAATAATCAATTTGAGAAAGCACAATACCACTGCCTTTGTGACTCGCAGCAGCATAGCCTGTAATATTATATACTTCGGTATTGCGAATTTGAAAATCCCTGTGGTGATAAAAATTGGTCGTTTGATCATCATAAGCAAATGAAACAATGCCATTTTCCCTACAGTCATGCACCGAGCAACTATCGATACGCACCCCGCGGTAACCTGCCTTCACCGTGGCAGACCAACTAGAATAAAAACGTATTCCACAGTAGCCAAACCCTGCAACCTCCACATTTGTTAGGGCGATATTCGATAAATAACCAGCCGTTTTATCCGTAAAAAACAACACCCCATCTATGTCCTTTTGCGTGCCATTTCCAGGACCCTTAAACACCAAATTGCTGATATGCACTCCTTGTAAATTGGTGGCTTTGAAACCACATTTATTCGTAACCGTGGTATTAATAGTCGCTCTACCAGACCCATAAGTAGAGAACACGATGGGCTTCAGGGCAATATTACCATCCAAGGCATCCAATTCTATATTACCCGTAAATGTCTTGCCACCTTCGAACAAAACTCTATCGCCGGGTTGAAATACCTGTGCATTGACTTTTGCAAGAGACGTCCATGCTGTGGCCAATGTCAAACCATCGGTGTTATTGCCTGTGCTGTTTACATAATAGGTCTTACTCGAATTGGGGCTAGGTGATGAACCATCATTGAACACCTCCAACAAACCTTGAGCATACCACCTGGCCAAATAATCATTCGGATGCAAAGAATTCGAAGTACAGTGTTTGGCACCCTTTCTACGATAGATACTATCACTCATTGTTGTCATATCCATCACAACAACCCCAGCTGATTCCAATGATTTTAACTGCGATAAAAACCCATACATCAGTGCGTCTCCGTTGGCGGGAGAACCTTGAGAATTTACATCAGGTAACATATTACCAACCAGAATAAACTCCGCATTGGGGCAATCTTTTTTTATCTTATCGATACACGATTGCATACTGGTTTTAAACGCCGCATTCGTTGTACCCCAAATGTCATTCATTCCCATATCCAAAATCACCAAATCGGGATTATTGGGGTTGACCATACTTTTACAATATTGATCAATCCAAGCAACGGTTTTTCCGCCACATGACCCATTGATCATCGTGATGTTTCCACCGAACTTAGCCAACAACCCTTCACCCAATAAATCTACATAGCTATGCATATAAGGCTTGGTTGGCTTGAAATTCTTATCATCTCCTGCAAATCCGCTCACATTTAACCCCGCGGTAATACTCATGCCATACGCCTGTATCACCAAAGATTGTTTGTTCTTCAATTTAGACATGGTCTTGGGCAATTTATCGCCCTTATAGGAAAAAACTGAATTCCCACCCCAATCAGACCGATCCGGAACATAGGTAACGCATGTCCATGAAGTAGGGTTGGTATTCATCAATCCATTCGATTGCCCATTGCCCTTAACACCTCCTTTGGTTGCATAGGTGGCAGACACAGCTGCGGATTTTTGTGTAATGACCTTGCCACTCACCGAATAATCCGTATTCAACACAAAAGATTTCGAAAAATCATAATTGGTAACCTTCAGAACTTGTTTCGCCTTGAACATCAAATTCGCTGTGCTGTTCACCCCAGTTAAAAGAACCAACTCATTGAAAATGGTATCCGAATTCCAAAATGGCTGTAAATATTGATGGGTATTGCAAATTGATGCATTGCTAGAATAATTGGGAAATTCATAATAACCCCCATTTGAAGGGGTCACCACTACCCATGCAGCTTTCGCAGGGGTAGCCGACCAACCCGCTTCCGCGGCATCCACAGAAAGCAACAAATTGCTGTTGGCATCATAAAAATCGCACTTGCCGCCGGCATAATAAATGATATTGGGTTTTGCCGCCACGGCGCCCGCTGGTGGCTGTGCAATGGCCGGAAAAACGAGCAAAAGGCCCATCAAAAGCAACGAGAAATTTCTGTTTTGATTGAAAAAGTTTTTTATCATCCTGCTAAAAATTAATTGCAAAATAAGACGCAAAAAGTAAAACTTCAGTTGCCCAATTAAAATCCAAACACCATTAAACAAGTTGAATAAAACACCAACTTTCGTTGAATACGATTCATACTCAATCTCAGAAACTACAAAGAAAGATTGAGTATTTCGTTAAGGCGAAAGCCTTGATTTAACCCACGCGCCAGCCACTTTATCGTAACGTGCCCTATCGTGAACTCGGCCAGGTCTGCCCTGCCAAAATTCCATCCCATCCACCACAATTTCATAGCCTCCCCAATGCTCCGGGCGCTCAATGTGTATCCTTTCGTCGGCTAACAATGCCTCCATCTGAGCATCCAAAGCCCTCCTATCCTCAATCACCGCACTCTGTTTCGAAACCACCGCACCTGCCTGAGAAATTCTTGGCCTGCTATAAAAATAAGCATCGCTATCGGCCTCGCTAATTTTTCTCACGATACCCTCAACCCGCACCTGTCGCTCCAACTCAGCCCAATAAAAGACCGCTGAAACTGCAGGATTGTTCGACATTTCCTGCCCTTTCCGACTCGCGTAATTGGTGAAAAATACTATGCCTTCAGAGGTAATCTCCTTCAACAATACCACCCTCGACGATGGCCTATTTTCTGCATTCACCGTACTAATTATCATTGCATTGGCTTCCAAAACTTCCGCTTCCAAAGCCTGCTGAAACCAACCCCTAAATTCCAAAAGTGGGTCCGCACCCATGTCGCGAGGCTCCAAAGCACCCTTCGTGTATTCTTTGCGGAGATCAGCGATGTTCTTCATGAATTCTGATAGTTACTTTTTGTTACCCCAATTATCTGCGCATACCAGGCATATTTGGCATCTTCGGCATCTTACCACCCGAATTGTTCATCATCTTCATCATCTTGCGCATTTGCTCAAACTGAGTAAGTAACTTATTCAAATCCTGAATGTTACGTCCGCTACCCTTCACGATGCGCTGCTTGCGACTGGCATTCAAAATTTCCGGCTTAGACCGCTCCTGGGGCGTCATACTCTGTATCATCGATTCGATGCCCTTAAATGCATTGTCATCGATGTCCATATCCTTGATCTGACTTCCAACGCCCGGCAACATTCCCAACAAATCCTTGATGTTACCCATCTTTTTGATTTGCTGTAACTGGGCTAAGAAATCCTCAAAATCAAACTTGTTTTTCGCAATTTTCTTCGACAATCGTTCGGCTTCTTCTTCGTCGAAGGCCATCTGTGCCCGCTCAACCAAAGAAACCACATCGCCCATACCCAAAATCCGGCCCGCCATACGATCTGGATAGAAGACATCCAATGCCTCCATCTTCTCGCCCATACTCACAAACTTGATCGGCTTATTTACCACCGATTTGATACTCAACGCCGCACCACCCCTGGTATCACCATCCAACTTCGTCAATACCACACCTGTGAAATCCAACACATCGTTGAACGCCTTTGCCGTAAGCACCGCATCCTGACCTGTCATTGAATCTACCACAAACAAAATCTCATGTGGCTTCACCGAGCGTTTCAACTGCGCGATTTCGTTCATCATCTGCTCGTCGATCGAAATACGACCGGCAGTATCCACTACAACTACATTATGATTGTTCTTTTTTGCATATTCGATGGCATTTTCCGCAATCGATACCGGATTGTTATTGTCGTCCTCGCTGTAAACATGAACGCCAACCTGTTCACCCAAAACCTTCAACTGCTGTCTGGCCGCCGGACGATATACGTCGCCCGCAACAAACATCGGATTTCTACCCAAACCCTTCAGGTATTTACCCAATTTTCCAGTGAATGTGGTCTTTCCCGATCCCTGCAAACCCGCAATCAAAATCACTGTTGGACTTGCATTCAACTGCAAATCAATCTTTTCACCGCCCAATAAAATCACCAATTCGTCGTGAACGATTTTGGTAAGCAACTGACCAGGCGAAACAGATTTAATTACATCTTGGCCTTTGGCTTTCTCTAAAATGATATCCGTAAAATCCTTAGCAACCTTAAAGCTTACGTCGGCCGCAATCAAGGCACGACGAATTTCCTTAACGGTATCGGCCACGTTCAGTTCATTGATGCGTCCTTGTCCTTTGAGCGATTTAAACGCCTTCTCTAACCGGTTTTGTAGGTTCTCAAACATAGGTTTTGCAAAGTTACAAAAAGCATCCCCTCATCGGTTCAAAAATTCCAATTACCTTTGTTCTAATGAAATTACGCAATCTTCTCATTCTTACCTTTTCTATCTCCCTATTGGCGAGTTGCACAAACAATTCAAAGAGCTTTAAAAAAGCCTATGAAATGAACTTAGCTGCCGGCGATTATCGCTCTGCTATCGTTACGTTAGAACTTTGGATGGCCGAAGACTCTACCATTCAAACCTGGGCCTACGATAGTTTAGCGCACTTTCATTACTTCCATACCGCATCCACTGATCAGAACGTGAGAAACCCAAAAACAGCGATGTTTTTTGTCGATCGCGGACTAAAAATCAAACCCAAAAACACCTTTTTGCGTGAAATAAAAGCCAAATTGCTACTTGAAGAAGGCAAAGACACGGCGAGCATTGTGATATTCAAAGAGTTGTGGGATGAAACCAAAGACCAGACTTTCTGGTGGGATATGTGCTTTGTAGAGATGGCGCGCGGCGACATGATGGGTTGCGATTCGATGGTGAGCAAAGCCTTGGCCGACCCTAAAATTACCGATAAAAAAGTTCGCATGGAGCACATCGCGGCCGGAATGAAGGAGGAAGTCAATGCCAAAGCAGCCTATATCTATTTGCAAGCCTTAATGCTTCGCAGCACTGGAGATATTATGTCGTGTGCAAATGCATTGCAAGCGGCATTAGAAATCGAAAAAGACTTTTACGCGGCAAAGCAAAGCATCGTTGATTTACAAAGAGCTTACGCGCAGCAGCAAGGTCAAAAGAAATAATTGGATAGGTCTTAGGACTCCTCTACCAAGACACGCTTGAGGGTAAACTCATCCTTGAGCACGTGGTAAGCCATTTCGCTGTAGTACATCAAACCATCGATAACTCGAGGTAAATCGGCTGGATGAAAGCTCAAGCCCGGCAAACGATAAATCAACGCAACCACGTTGTCCTTGGCGTTATAGGTAAACTTGCCGTACAACAAATTGAGATTTACCGTAAGTAACTCCTCCAAAAATGCTTCGCGCTGCAATGTGGGAGCATAACAAAATGGGATGGTCATTTGAACCGTGGTAGGGTCCTCTTCAAAGATAAAATAGTTCCAAGGCGATCTTTGCTCCGCAGCCCAAGCATCCAAATAGATTGGGGTATCGTTGCGCATCAACAACCACTGACCTTCTTCATCGCCGCGTGCAGCAGCCGGATCAACACCCACATCGTGAATGGCCTTCTCTACCTGAAATACCAAATCCTTAAATTCCATTTGACAAAGTTCTGCAAAATCCCCCACATCACCCGTTTGGTTTTCCCATAATTTTATAGGTATCTTGCGTAATCCTTACTAAGTGTATGATTGACACCAATACAAAAACCATCCTTCGCCATTGCATCATTGCTGTTTGTTGCATATTGAGCACCGCACTAACCGCCTCCGCTGGCATCGCTCCCAAAGACCCCTATGTCAAGAAGTTTCGCGACACCCAGTGGCAGAAAAATGCAGTGATTTATGAAGTCAATACGCGCCAATTCAACCAAATTGGAACATTCAAATCCTTCGCACCGCAGATTCCACGGATTAAAAGCCTCGGCGCCGACGTCCTTTGGTTTATGCCCATTTATCCCATCGGGGAGCTAAATCGCAAAGGCGGGTTAGGTAGTTATTACAGCATCAAAGACTATAGGGGTATTAATCCTGAATTTGGCAATCTAAACGACTTTAAAATGGTGGTTCAGTTTGCCCACATGAACGGCATGAAGGTGATTCTGGATTGGGTTGGAAATCATACCGCTTGGGATCATCCTTGGGTAAAAGCCCACCCCGATTGGTATGTCCATGACTCAACAGGGAAAATTGTAACGCCTTGGGATTGGACCGATGTGGCGCAATTAAACTTTAAGAACCCCGAACTCAGAAAAGCCATGATTGCCGAAATGCAGTATTGGGTAGATGAATGCGATATCGATGGATTTCGCTGCGATGTCGCCTTTTTGGTTCCCAAAAGCTTCTGGGAGGAAGCCCGCGTAGCCCTTGAAAAACGCAAAATGATGTTCATGCTCGCGGAAATGGAGATGAACACGGACATCGACAAAAATCCTGCATCGTACTGCGATAAGGCTTTCGATGCGTATTACGGATGGAGTCTACACGGGGCATCCGCCGATTGTGCGAAAGGAAAAATCACGGGTAAAGAATTTATCACAAAAACCACTGAATCACGCGCCAAATGGCCAGCCAAATCCATGATGATGAGCTTTTTAACCAATCATGATGAAAACACATGGAACGGAACGGTTGAAGAGAAATACGGCGAAAAATGGCAGGTTTTTAGTGTCCTTAATTATACCCTTCCCGGCAGTTTCCCTTTGATTTACAACGGTGAAGAAGTCAACAATACAAAGCGATTGAAGTTCTTCGAAAAAGACCCGATTACCTCTTGGGAGGATACGCTGCGCTACGATTGGTATCGCAAAATGAACGCACTCAAACATACGCAACCCGCCCTAGGCAATGGTAGTTGGGGTGCAGATGCCGAAGTGCTAAAGGTAACTGGCGGTAATGAAAATCTGTACGCATATCGCAGAACCAAGAACGGAAAATCAGTGACAGTCATCGTGAACTTAGATAGCACCCAGCAGTGGATTCAAGCCATTGGAGATCGAGCTTTAGATGGCACTGAATCGACCTATGTTGCTTCGCCTGTAACCATCAAACACCTCGGATTAGGTAGACCAATCGGCCCTTGGGGCTATGTAGTGATTGTCGATTAATTATATATTGCAATATTACAATATTAAAAACCTTCAACATGAGCAGCAAAAAACTCTCTTTCTGGCAAATTTGGAACATGAGCTTCGGCTTTTTGGGTATCCAATTCGGCTTCGCCTTGCAAGGTGGATATATGTCGCGCATCTTCCAAACCCTCGGCGCCACCGAAGACAGCATCCCTATGTTATGGATTGCAGCGCCACTAACGGGATTGATCGTACAGCCCATCATCGGATATTTGAGCGATCGGACTTGGCATCCTAGGTTGGGACGACGTAGACCGTATTTTTTGGTGGGTGCAATACTGAGTTCATTGGCCTTGTTTTTCGTGCCGTATTCAAGCACACTATGGATGGCAGCGGGATTTCTTTGGATAATGGACGCATCCATTAATATTTCGATGGAGCCATTCCGCGCCCTGGTGGCAGATAAACTCCCCGATTCTCAGCGTTCCTACGGTTTTGTCGTTCAGACCCTCATCATCGGTGTTGGCACATGGGTCGCCTCCAATTTACCCTGGTTTATGAGCTATTTGGGTGTGTCAAACGAAGCCCCAGAAGGACTTATTCCGCCTTCCGTTTTGTGGTCGTTTGCCATCGGTGCCCTCGTCTTCATGATATCCATTCTTTGGTCCATTTTTTCCACCACCGAAGAACCACCGGCCGACCTAGAAGCTTTCCGAAAAGAGAATGCAGAGAGCAAAGGATTCTTAAATGGCATCATCGAAATTGTCAAAAACTTCAAAGACATGCCTAGCATCATGTGGAAACTCGGTGTGGTGCAATTTTTTAGCTGGTTTGCCTTCTTTACGATGTGGTCGTTCGCCACGCCGGCGCTCACAGAATACGTCTATCATGCAGCGATGCCTCAACATGGCGACGCAGATTTTGACGCCAAAAACCAATTATACAACCAAGCCGCCAACATTGTCGGAAGCTCCATGGGAATGTACGGATTGAGCTCGATGGCGTTTGCACTGTTGCTGACCTTCGTGACAGCCAAAAACGGAATCAATCGCAGACTCATACACATGCTTTCTTTGCTGGCTGGGGGGTTGGGGTTTATCCTAATGACAACTGGAAATGGTGGTCCTCAAAACAGTAATCCCGATTCAATGGTTTGGGTGGCAAACGATGGAATTCTGAACCTGGCATTTGCCCTTATCGGTATTTCTTGGGGTAGTATTTTGTCGATGCCCTACGCCATATTATCCAGCGCCGTGAAACCCGAAAAAATGGGTATCTCCATGGGGATTTTCAACATGTTCATCGTAATCCCACAAATTGTTGCAGCATTGGGTGGTATCAATTGGGCCTACAAAACATTCCTCGGCGATGCTATCATAAACACGATGGTATTGGCGGGAATCAGCCTAATTATTGGCGCAGCGAGTACTATGTTATTACCCAAGCAAAAGGGGTAATTTATACGGTCGTCGTCTTCTTGCTCAGCAAGTAAAAGATATAACCCACGGCGGCAGTTGACAGTCCATACAAACTTTCGGTAGGCTTGTCTTGTACAAAGAAAATTGCAACGGCTCCTGTTGTAACCAAAAATAATATGGGTGTGACCGGGTAACCCCATGCACTGTAACCTGCGGGCTTGCCTTCGCGGAATCGTAAAATCATCATCCCAAAAACGGTGAGCATCGTAAATAAACTCAGTGTAAAAGCAATGTAATAAATGAGTTGAGGGAAGTCCATCGCAAACAATAGAATCAACGACACCACCAACTGAACCACAATTGCGGTACGTGGATTTCCATCGGCTTCGCGTTTTGAAATGAATCCCATACTCGGAATATTTTCAAACATCTTGGCCAATACCCTCGGTCCAGTAAACACCATCGAACTAATGGTCGACACCAACAAAAGGCTAATAATTCCGCCCATCAACTGTCCGATTTTTGTCCCTAAAATGGCTTCAGCCGCAACCAAACCCACTTCCTTAACACCCACCAAATTGGCAACTGCGGTCGACTTCATAAGAACTATATTCAAGAGCACGTACAATGCTGTGACAACAAGGGTTCCCATCAAAATGCTGCGCGATAAATTACGATTGGGATTTTCGATGGATCCAGCGATGTAAGTACTCGCATTCCAACCACTGTAGGCGAAGCTAACCCAAATAAGGCTGGTAGCAAAAGCAGGCGTAATGAGATTGCCAAGACCAAAAAATCCGCCTCCGGAATTACCCGCATCCACAACAGCAGATCCCGTGCTAACCGAACCCGAAAAAGCGGATCCGAATATTTCGCGGAAACTCTGTGCACTTGGAAGAAAATCCACAGGCTGCGTCCCCAATGCAAAACCCGCCCCAATAAATAACAGAATCATTGATACCTTTAGCACCGTAGAGCCCTTCTGAAAGTCTAAACCCAACCGTGCATTCCACCAGTGAATGGCACTAATAACAACAATAATCACAACAGCCAACGCCATTTCGTTCACCCCAGGCCAAACGCCATGTACATACGCACCCAACGCAATGGCAGCCCCAGCTATTGGCGCGGCAAAACCCACCGTAGAACTCACAAAACCCGCAACAAAACCCAAAGCCGGATGAAAAATCTTGGATAAAAAATAAAATTCCCCGCCGTCTTCTGGCAATCGCGTGGCGAGCTCGGCATAGCAAAATGCGCCACAAAGGGCCAACACTCCGCCAACCAACCAAATCATGATAATGCCAAAACCCGATTGAATATCAAACAATTGAAACCCCAAACTGGTAAAAACACCCGTACCTATCATATTGGCAACCACAATGCTCATGGCCCCAAATAAATCAACGTTTCTTTTCTTGTAATTGCTCATGAATAACCCCTAAAGCAGCGAAATTACGGATGAAAAAAGCATTTCGCGGAATCTGTGTACTTTTGTTGCATGCTTTCCTCGCAGAATTTTTTCACGGTCGACATACACACACACATCATCCCAGAAAACCTCCCCCGCTGGAAAGAGAAATTTGGCTACGGAGAATTTGTCCAACTCGAGCACCACAAACCCTGCTGCGCTAGAATGATGATGGACGATGCGTTCTTCCGCGAAATCGAAAGCAATTGCTGGGACCCCGAACAACGACTCAAAGAATGCGGACATCATCATGTTGACGTTCAAGTAATTAGCACAATACCTGTGATGTTTAGCTACTGGGCAGAACCCAAAGACTGTCTGGAAATTTCTAAGTATCTAAACGATCACATCGCCGATGTTTGTCATCGCTACCCCACCCGTTTCGTAGGACTTGGGACCATTCCTATGCAGCACGCCGATCTAGCCATTCAGGAATTGCGTAGATGCAAAGAAATTGGACTCAAAGGAATTCAAATTGGATCGCATGTGAACCACATGAACCTAAACGACCCCTCTCTGTTCCCAATTTTTGAGGCGATGCAAGAGTTAGATATGGCACTTTTTGTTCACCCGTGGTGGTATTCGGCCAACAAAAAAATGCAAAATTATTGGCTGCCTTGGCTCGTTGGAATGCCCATGGAAACATCATTGGCCATTTGCTCGATGATTTTCGGCGGTATTTTTGAACGATTGCCCCGCTTGCGCGTGGCATTTGCCCACGGCGGAGGAGCATTCCCTGCTACCATCGGACGAATTGAACACGGATGGCAAGCACGCCCCGATCTGGTTGCAGTAGATAACATCCACAATCCAAAAAAATATCTAGGTCAATTCTGGCTCGACAGCCTGGTTCATGATCCCAAAATGTTAGAAGTGGTGGTGGATTTGGTGGGTCCTAACAGAATCACTTTAGGCACAGATTATCCATTCCCATTGGGCGAGGACAATCCCGGTGAACTCATCAAATTATCGAACTATTCCGATGACATTAAGTCGATGATGCTAGGTTCTTCCGCCTTGGAGTGGTTGAATATGCCGCTCTCCCATTTCAAGTAGTGATCAACAACCGAGATTTGGTAATCTATTTATTGGTCGTTACCCCCTCAATCGCACGATCAATCGCCTCAAAATCATAGCCTTTTCCCACCAAGTATCGCTTTAATTTAAAGACCTTTTCTAAATGCGATGCGCCTTTTATCAAAGGCCACTTTTTCTCGGCGAGCATTTCTAATGTCTTCACATAATCATCCATCCCTAGCGATGCCAACGCTTGCTGAATCAACTTTTCCCCTACCCCTTCACGCTTCAATCCTTGCTTAATCTTGACCTTTCCCCAACCCTTGATTTTGAATTTCCCCCGTGCATAGGCCATCGCAAAGCGTTCCTCATTCAAGAAGTTGGCTTGCATCATTTCCACCAGCAATAGGTCCGCATCTATACTACTCAAGCCATAGCCCTGCAGTTTTCGTTTTACCTGCTGATGACTGCGCTCCTGATAGTCGCAATACTTCTCGATCTTGGGTTTAGCCTGCGACGGTGTGAGCGTTTTTCGATATCCTATTCCTTCCTGATCCATACTTCAATGCAAAAATCAATCGTTTTGGGTTTGCATGCGCAAAAAATCTTTCGGCGAAATCACCAACATCCCGCAGTGCTTAAAATCAGCCACATTCCGGGTAATAATCATCTCACACGTCGATTTGGCCATAGCCACTTGCATCGCGTCTTCGAAGTCGCCCAAACCCATAAATAATGCATCCTGACATGCCAAATTAGATGAATTTACGCAGGGGAAAACCGAGCTGAATTCCTGCAACAAGGCCATCGCATCTAAATGAGAAAACTGCTTTCGGATCAAATAATACGTGGTGCCCAAGGTAATTGGTGTTATCTTAAATTCATATTCACCCTTCCTCGCCAAACGGACGATTTCCTTCGCATCGCTATAAAATTCAATGCGCTTTAGAAAAAAATCAAGCAGCACATTGGTGTCAATCAAAACGGCCATATAACTACAAATTACGAATGCTTCTTTAAGCGCTCCAAAAATACCAATTCCTTAATCTCCGCATCACTCATCGATGCAAAATCAGAGGCAATGCCACCAAATTTGGAAATAAATCGATCTTCTCCACTGAGTTCAAATGAGGCCTCTAACCTTTCCTTGTGTGATAACTGCTGCGCAAAAAACTGTTCAACCAATAAAGACATCGAAAGCTCACGCGCAGCAGCATGTTCCTTCATCCGGTCGATTAACACAGCATCTACCAACAAAGTCAGTTTCTTTTTCATACGTACAAATTTACACACTTTTTCTACGTACATATTATTTTGCAAAATCACTTTGCAAATTTCGACATCCACAAGAGCCAGCCCAATCGACGTTGCGAAGAATCTAAATACTCAAAAACAATTCTGAATTTTTGCCAAATTCTGTCAAATAGCAATTGCTTCACAAAGAAAACCCGTCGCTCATCGACATCAGTATGACAAAATTTCAGTTCAGTCGCTTTGGTACACAGATTGACAATCAACGGGCATGAGAACAGGACAGATTTCAGTTCAATCAGAGAACATTTTCCCGATTATTAAAAAATTCCTATACACTGACCAGGAAATTTTTCTTCGAGAATTGGTAAGCAACGCAGTGGATGCTACCAAAAAACTAAGCACACTATCCCGTATTGGGGAGTTTGAAGACCCCATCGACAACTGTAAAGTAGAAATCAGTTTCGATGAGAAAGCCAAAACCCTTACCATTTCAGATTCTGGAATTGGAATGACAGAGGAAGAGGTGGAAAAATACATCACCCAACTGGCTTTTTCTGGCGCCCGCGAATTTGCAGAGCAATGGAAAGACAAAGATCCGGATCAAATGATTGGTCATTTCGGATTGGGATTCTACTCAGCCTTCATGGTATCGAAAACAGTTACCATCGAAACAAAATCTTACCAAAAAGGTGCGCAGGCAGTTCATTGGGATTGCGACGGTGCTACCAGCTATAACATCGGTAAAGGCAAGCGCAAAAAACGCGGAACGGATGTGATTTTGCATCTAACCGACGAAGACGCGGAAACCTATTTATCCAAGTGGAAATTGCGTGAATTACTCCGCAAATACTGTCGTTTCCTCCCCATCCCGATCACTTTCGATGGCGAAGACATCAACAACACGCAGCCAATCTGGACCAAAAAACCAGCGGATTTAGAAACTGAGGATTACAAGACATTCTTTGAGGAATTGTACCCGGGCCAAGAAGCTCCCTTGTTTAGCATCCATATCAACACCGATTATCCTTTCAACCTAACGGGTGTATTGTATTTTCCTAAGGTAAATGAGGCCATCGACAACCGTCAGAACCGCGTACAGTTGTATTGCAACCAGGTTTTTGTTACCGAGGATGTAAAGGATGTATTGCCAGAGTATTTGGTGTTATTGAAGGGTGTTATCGATTCGCCAGACATTCCGTTGAACGTGTCGCGTAGTTCCTTGCAGAGTGATGCCAATGTGAAGAAAATCACCCAGCACATCAGCAAAAAGGTGAGCGATAAGTTAAACGAATTATTCAAAGCCGATCGCGCCGATTTTGATAGCAAATGGGAATACCTCGATTTATTTGTAAAGTATGGTATGGTTGCCGACGAAAAATTTGCTGAGCGCACCAAAGACATTTGCTTATTAAAGACCACCGATGGAAAATTGAATACCATCCAAGAGTGGATTGATCATGCGAATATTAATCAGACCGACAAAAACGGAGAAACGATTGTATTGTATACTACGGATCTCAATGTGCAACACATGAACATCAAGGCTGCCAAAGACAAAGGCTACGAAGTGGTTGTTTTGAACGGTCCTTTGGATACGCATTTTGCGGGTTGGGTAGAAGGCAAGTTCGAAAAGGTAAAATTCCGTTGCGTTGATGGTGGTCCGATGGATCAGTTGATCGAAAAGGAAGTTACCATTGAATCTGTATTGAGCGAAGATCAACGCAAAACATTGGAAGACAGTGTGAAAGCGGTTGTGAACGAATTGGCTTTTGAGGTAAAAATGGAATCATTGCCACCGCAAGACGATTTCATATCGGTTCATAGAAACGAATGGGAGCGCAGGATGGAAGATATGGCCAAGATGGGCAACGGTTTTCCATACGGCAACATGGGCTTGAACAAGCAAACGATGGTAGTGAATACCAATCACGCATTGGCTAGCAAAGTATTGGGCAAAGACGGCGAAGGCAGAAACGAGTTGTTGCAATATTGCATGGACTTGGCGATGCTACAACGCGGTCAGTTGCAAGGTGAATCATTGGAGCGTTTTGTAAAGAAGGCCCAAGGATTTGTGATGGATTGATCCCTTGTTGAAATTGCACACACCGGTTGCTCTGTTAGATGTAATTGAAATACAAGCACTTCTAATAAAACTAGGAATAAAAAAAGGCCCGCTTTCGCGGGCCTTTTATGCTAATCAATATAACGAAAGAAATTAATCTTTGTCAGCTTGAGTCAATGCATAGATTACCAAACCGAATCCGATTTTGTTCACCGCATCACCAATGTTGTAAACAACATCCATTACACGAGTGTCAGCACCGAAAGTGATTCCGAACAAACCACCTGGAGTACCCAAGATGTAACCCAATGGGTAAATTGCCCAACCTACCAATACAAACCAAGCCAAAGTCTTGGTAGCTTTTGCTACTGCTGGACCTGCGTTGTTTGCCAATACAGCAACTTCACCGAACCATACCAAGTATGCAATGTAGAAGTAAGCAGCACCAGAAAGAACACCCCAAAGAACGCTAGACTCGCGCCATACAGCTTCTCCGAAGTAACCAGTTACCAACATCACTACAGAAGCGAAAATCAACTTCCACA
>JBEGUW010000103.1:0-5314 GCA_041178665.1 Bacteroidota bacterium | reverse complement strand
CGCTATTGGCGCTGGTTTGTCAGCTATTGGTGCCGGTATCGGTATCGGTCGTATCGGTGGTAGCGCTATGGAATCTATCGCCCGCCAACCAGAATCAGTAGGTGATATCCGTGCAAACATGATTGTGGCTGCAGCTCTTATCGAGTGTGCTGTATTCTTCGCGATCGTTGTTTGTTTGTTGATTCTGTTTTTGTAAAAAACCCACGGGATTGGGCCTTTCGGCTCAATCCCTTTATTTTAAAAACGTAAAGAAATGCAGTTAGTAACACCTGCCATAGGATTGGTATTTTGGATGCTTGTAACATTTTCATTGTTACTTTTCATCCTGAAAAAATTCGCTTGGAAACCCATTTTAGAATCTATTCGCAACCGCGAACAGACCATTGAAGATTCGCTCTCATTGGCTGAAAAGACTAAATCAGAAATGATTCGTCTTCAAGGTGAGAATGAGTCTTTGTTAGCAGAGGCTCGCAAGGAGCGTGATTCTATGTTGAAAGAAGCCCGTGAAATGCGCGACAAAATCGTTGGAGATGCGAAAGCAACTGCCGATGAAGAGGCTAAGAAATTGATGAATCGTGCTCAGGACGAAATCGAAAAGCAGAAATCTGCTGCGATTGCTGAAATAAAGCGCGAAGTATCTGTTTTGTCTGTTCAAATTGCAGAGAAATTGATGCAACAGCAGCTGGAAAACAATGCAGCCCAACAAGGCATTATCGAAAACCAATTGTCTCAACTAAACTAAGCCACACGGTATGTCAGAATTTAAAATCGCATCTCGTTACGCCACCGCCCTATTTACTAAGGCGATGGAGGAAAAAGCGATTGACGCAGTCGTGGCTGATATTTTGGTGATTCAACAGGCTTGCAAAGAGAGTGACGATTTAATCGTTTTCTTAAATAGCCCCATGTTAAAAAAGGCAGTAAAGAAAGAGGGCTTGGCAAAAATATTTGTCTCTTGTTCTGATCTGACCAAACAATTGTTGAATTTGATGGCCGAAAAAAATCGTGAGTCATTTATTCCTGCAATGACGCAAGCTTTTATTAGTTTGTTCAACGCCCACAAAGGAATTACCACTGCGGTTGTAACTTCGGCTGTTCAGTTATCCGATTCAGCACTTTCTGCTATTAAGAAATATGTTGCTCGAACTTCGGGCGCCAATGATGTTTTGCTAACGCAGAGCATCGACCCCACTGTTATAGGTGGAATGAATATCGTATTTGACGGGAAGATTTATGATGCTACCCTATCAAACCAAATTTTAAAATTGAAAAAAGACCTTCAAATCGCATAAAAAACTGTTATGTCAAATATTAGACCCGACGAAATTTCCAGCATTTTAAAGGACCAGATCACTGGTTTTAACACTGCTGCGAGTTTAGAAGAAGTAGGTACCGTACTCCAAGTGGGTGACGGTATTGCCCGTATCTACGGCCTTTTGGGCGTACAATACGGAGAACTTGTAGAATTTACCAATGGCGTTCGCGCGGTTGCTCTTAACCTTGAACAGGACAACGTAGGTGCTGTTTTGATGGGGAGCAGCGGTGAAATCAAAGAGGGAGACAAGGTAAAGCGCACCGGTAAAATCGCATCAATCAAAGCTGGACACGGTGTTTTAGGTCGTGTTATCAACGCGTTGGGTCAGCCTGTAGATGGTAAAGGACCAATCACGGGTGAGCTGTTTGAAATGCCATTGGAGCGTAAAGCCCCAGGTGTTTTGTATCGCGAACCTGTAACTGAGCCTTTGCAAACAGGTATCAAGGCTATCGATGCCATGATTCCAATTGGAAGAGGTCAGCGTGAGTTGATCATTGGTGACCGTCAGACTGGTAAAACTGCCATCGCTTTGGATACCATTATCAACCAAAAGGAGTTCTACGAAAAAGGAAATCCAGTATATTGTATTTATGTTGCTTGTGGACAGAAAGAGTCTACTGTTAAGCAAGTTGTAAAATCATTGGAAGAGAGTGGCGCAATGGCATACACTGTTGTTGTAACTGCAGCCGCTTCTAACCCAGCGCCTTTGCAATTCTTTGCTCCGATGGCAGGATGTGCAATTGGTGAATATTTCCGCGACTTGGGATTGCCAGCATTGGTAATCTACGACGATTTGTCGAAACAGGCCGTAGCATACCGTGAAGTTTCTTTGTTGCTTCGCCGTCCGCCAGGACGTGAGGCTTACCCTGGAGATGTATTCTACTTGCACAGCCGTTTGCTAGAGCGCGCTTGTAAATTGAACTCTTCGGATCATATTACTTGCAACATGAACGATTTGCCGGACAGCTTGAAAGGTAAAGTAAAAGGTGGAGGATCATTAACAGCCTTGCCAATTATCGAAACTCAGGCCGGTGACGTATCAGCATATATTCCTACCAACGTAATTTCTATTACAGATGGTCAGATTTTCTTGGAATCTAACTTATTCAACTCAGGTATTCGTCCCGCAATTAACGTAGGTATTTCTGTATCTCGTGTGGGTGGTAACGCTCAGATCAAGTCAATGAAAAAAGTGGCTGGTACGTTGAAATTAGACCAGGCGCAGTATCGTGAATTGGAAGCCTTTGCGAAATTTGGTTCTGATTTGGATGCAGCAACTAAATCTGTATTGGAAAAAGGTTCTCGTAACGTAGAAATTTTGAAGCAGCCTCAATATAGTCCGGTATCTGTAGAGAAGCAAGTCGCAATCATTCACCTTGGTACTTCAAACTTGATGAGAAGTATTCCTGTGAACAAGATTCGTGAGTTCGAAGCAGCTTATCTGGAGTATTTGGATGCCAAGCATAAAGATACTTTGGAATCATTGCGCAAAGGTGTGATCGACGATGCAGTTAAGGCTGTATTGAACGCAGCTTGTGCTGAAATTTCCAAGAGTTATACAGCGTAATTAATTACCATGGCTAACCAGAAAGAGATTCGGGCGAGGATTTCGTCTACCATCAGTACACAGCAGATCACGAAAGCGATGAAGTTGGTGAGTGCAACAAAGTTGCGCAAAGCCAGCGAAGCCATCATTCGTATGCGTCCATATGCCCAGAAATTACAGGGTATCATGGGCAATTTGCAAGAAAGTACTGATGATGCTCAATTGGCTGGATACTTTGAAAATCGTGAAGCGAAACGAGTATTATTATTGGTAATAACCAGTGATCGTGGACTGTGTGGTGCCTTCAATGCCAATGTGGTTAAACGTGTTCGTCAGTTGTTGGATACAGATTACGCCGCAGCTCACCAAGCTGGTAATGTGACTTTGATGTGTATGGGTAAAAAGGGTGGAGAAGCCCTTAAGCGTTACGGATATTCTGTTAATATGGATAAGGTGAACCTTACTCAAAACTTAGATTCACAGAAGGCTTTTGCTGCAATGCAAAGTGTTATCGATTCATATCTTGCTGATCAATACGATCGTGTGGAAGTGGTATATAATAAATTCAAAAACGCAGCGACGCAAATTTTGGTGAACGAGCAATTGTTACCTGTTGTTCCTGCTGCCAATTTGGAGAAGTCGTCTACATCAAATGATTATCTTTTTGAGCCAGATCAAATTGCCATTTTACATGATTTGATCCCTCGTAGTTTGAATACATTGTTCTATCGTTCGATGTTGGATTCATTGGCATCTGAGCATGGTGCTCGTATGGTTGCCATGGATAAAGCGACTGAGAATGCCGGTGATTTGTTGCGTGCCCTTCGATTGGCATACAACCAAGCCCGTCAGGCTGCTATTACCCGTGAAATCTCTGAGATTGTGGGTGGTGTTGCTGCTTTGGAAGGATAAGAATTCTAATCTGTAAATATATTTTAAGGGCAGCCATTTGGCTGTCCTTTTTTTTTAGTCTTCCCTCGTTACTTGAATGTACTTGTGTGTGGCTTTGATTTTTGCAATCAACTGTTCCAAGTGAAGCAAATCGTAAATCATTACTTCAATTTTTCCGCCAAATGTGCCATCGTCGTTGCTGGAAATATTGATGCTCTTCATGTTTACCTCCATGTCTTTTGATATGATATCGGTAATTCGACTTACGATGCCCACATCATCAATGCCTCTTACGGCAATTGCAGTCTCAAACGCCTTTTGATATCCGTCGCCTCGCCATTCTGCGGGGATAATTCTGTAGCCGTATTGCGACATTAATCTTGTTGCACTGGGGCAGGTAGTTCTGTGTATCATAACGCCTTCCCCCACGGTGATAAACCCAAAAATAGAATCCCCTGGTACAGGATGGCAACATTGTGCAAGGGTATAAGACGATTCATAATCATCGCCAATTACTATTTGTTCTGATTTCGACTTAGGTTTTTTGCTGAGGGAAGTAGTGGCATTGCCAATTTCAACGGGCTCTACAGGTGTTTCAATGGACTTTTTCTTGATGATTTGAATAAGCAAATCTTTGTTTAATCGTATTTTCCCATCTGCAACAGTATAAAAGAACTCGGCACTCACCGTGAATTTGAAATGGTGCATGAGTTTTTTGATATTGCTATCGGTAAGGTCTAGTTTGTGCTTTCGAAACAGACGTTCTAGGAGCAATTTCCCTTGTTTTGCACTTTGCGCTCTTTCGGCCTTTAGCGCCTCCCTGATTTTTGATTTTGCTCTGGCCGTTTTTACAATATCCAACCAATCGCCTTGTATTCGTATTTTACTTGTCGTTAGAATTTCGATGATGTCTCCATTCTTCAATACGGTTTGAAGCGCAACCAATTTGTTGTTGACCTTCGCTCCTAGGGTTCTAATTCCAATTTCTGTATGAATCGCAAAGGCAAAATCTAATGCTGTTGCTCCCGTGGGTAATGACTTTACGTCGCCTTTGGGTGTGAAAATGTATATCTCTTCGCCCAACAAACTGGTTCTGAATTCGCTAACCAAATCCAAAGCACTTAAATCACTATTGGATAAGGTCTCTTTGACGGTGTCTAACCAGTTTTCAAAGGCGACGTCCTGAGGGGTGGGTAGTTTACTCTTGCTTCCGGCTTTGTATTTCCAGTGAGCGGCTAGACCACGTTCGGCAATATCGTCCATTCTCTTTGATCGAATCTGCACCTCAACCCAACGACCTTTGGGCCCCAATACAGTTGTGTGAAGCGCACTATAACCATTGCTTTTGGGATGACTCAGCCAATCGCGAAGTCGGTTTGTATGAGAACGATATTTATCGGTAATGATGCTATAAATCTTCCAACAATCAGCCTTTTCTAGGTTGATAGGGGAGTCAACAATCACGCGAATCGCAAAGGCATCAAAGACTTCTTCAAACGGAATGTGCTGCTTGCCCATTTTTTGAGAAATGCTAAAAATGCTCTTCGGTCTACCTTTGATTT
>JBEGUW010000102.1:0-19063 GCA_041178665.1 Bacteroidota bacterium | reverse complement strand
GTTCGTTTGTGGAACGCCGATGGTGATTCGATGCGAATTCTACTTTTCTTGGTTTGCGCGTGTGCGATGGGGTGGCCTGCGAGCGCAGCGAGCAGGACAGCAATGATTGTCTTGAGAAGGATATTTGTTGCGTTCATGTTGAGGTGGTTAAATATTTGAGAATTTGTGACGTGTTGTTTCGTGCGGTTATTGATTAAAAGAGGCCATGATGACATTATTCTCTAGTCGGACCCCCATTTGGATGGTGGGAAGGAGAGAATGCGATTTGTTGATTGTTTTGATATTGACGTGCGGTACATGTCCGTTTTGAATCATCGTTTTTCCATCATTATAAAACGACTTTGCCAATGCGAATCCGGTTTTTCTTGGGGAAGCGTTAATGGCTAATTTGGCCTTGGGTGATGGGGTGCTTTCTGTCCCGCTTATCGTATTTTGGTTTTGACCAAAAGGCGTAGGAAGTAATTGTGGTCCTTGATTTTCGCCGTTATTGAATTGCAGCGCGTCTCCGATGGTGCCTTGATCCAACAAATGCTGGGCAAGTGAATTTGACGTTGCGTTTTTTATTATTTCGATTTTCGCCACGATGTTTCTTTGCTGGGAATCCTTTCTCTGACTTCGGAAATCGTTGGTGGCCGTGATTAAGGGGTGGATTTTTTCGGTGGTAAGGTTTCCGGCGAAGTTCTTCATAGCCTGCGTTTTTGCAGAAGAAATTGTATTGGCAGAACGATCCGATTCTGTCTTTGGTGCACTGTCTGGGTTTAGGCTTGGCATTTCGAGACCTTCGTTTTGTTTAGATTTCTCGAAAACCTGACCCATTTTGTCTTGCGCGGCAATGGATGATTTGTTAGTCAAAGTAGAAATTGGTTTCCACAATAAAAGCAAAGCAATAGCTGCGGCCGCGGCGGTAGAAGTCCAAAGGTAAACTTGCTTATTTCGCGGTTGTTTTTTGAGTGATTGTGCCTCGGGGAAGTGGATTTCCGGCGCCGACGTATATGTCTGTTTTAACAGATTGAAATGATATGCCAATGCGGGCTGCGCCTCAATTTCCTGATGCAATAAAACTGATTCATCTGCCGAAAGATTGCCTTCCAACAGTTCAAACAGTTGCCATTCCTGCGCTTCGGTGATTTCGAATTGTTTCATGGTGTTGGATTTAAATTAGGTTGCTAGGGTTGCCAATGATTTCCTTCAGGGCTAGTCGGCCTCGGAAGATGTTGATTTTTACCTGGGCTGCGTTGAGGCCGGTAATTTCACCAATTTCATCGTAGCTGTAGCCTTCGTAATCGCGGAGTAAGATGACAGTTCTTTGAATGTCGCTGATGCGCTGCAACGCTTTTTCAATCACTTCCATCGTCCCCGTATATTCGTCGTTCGACTCTGCTTCAACTGTGTTTGATGCGTACTCCAATCCTGTAGTTGTCTTTTGGCTGCGCCATCCATCTACCATGCTGTGATAAGCGGTGGTAAAAAGGTAGCTCTTTGCAGTGTCGAAGGCAACGGCTTGGTGTTTCATCCAGAGTTTTTCAAAACTAATTTGTACAATTTCTTTTGCATCGTCGGCATTGCGCAATTTTTTGATCGCGAATCGGAAAATCGAATGGCTGTGGAGATCCACGCACTTGTTATATTCCGATGCCGTCATGCAGTTGTGGGTTAATACGAGATAGGGATGCCAAAAGTTACACTAACTTTGAGAATTATTTACTTTTTTGGATGAAATGGTTTGAATCTTGGTTTGATACGGCATATTACCATGCCTTGTATGCCCATCGAAATGATGCAGAGGCAATGGCGTTTATGGATGCTCTGGTGGGTTATTTGCATTTGGAGTGGGGCTCAAAGGTAGTTGATGTGGCTTGTGGTAAGGGTCGTCACGCCGCCCATTTGGCCGAATTGGGTATGAATGTGTTGGGGTTTGACTTGAGCGAAAACAGCATCGAACAAGCAAAATTACTCAATAAAGAAGGGGCGACATTTGTTTGTCACGACATGCGAGAGGATTTTCCAGTGCAGGGGTTCAATGCGGTTTTTAATTTGTTTACTAGTTTTGGGTACTTCGACAATTCGCGGGAGGATGAGCGGGTGCTTCAGAATATGCACGATGCGTGTTTGCCTGGCGGATTTGTGATTCAAGATTATTTAAATGCTTCCTCTGTGCTGAGTCATTTGCCGCAGGAGGATTTTGTTGAGCGCGGCGGATATCGTTTTAAAACCAGGAAACATCGAACAGAAAATCACATCGTAAAGGACATCGAGGTGAGGGATGGCGATGCGGTTCATGCGTTTCAGGAGCAGGTGAGGATATTTTCGAGAGAGCAATTGGAAAGTTTGCATCGCAAGGCGGGTCTGGAAGTGGTTGCGGTATTTGGCGATTATAATTTGGGCGCCTTTGATGAGAAATCTTCTCCGAGAATAGTGCTGGTTTCCAAGAAAAGTTGATCTTCGCCAACGATGTTGTTTGTATTGGATTTTTTTGATCGCGATTTATTTGTGCTAATCAATCAGCGCTGGGCTTCGGTATCGTTGGATCCGATGATGATTTTCCTGAGCAGCAAATGGGCGTTTGTGCCCTTGTATATTGTGTTTTTGGGTCTATTTATCAAACAGTTTGGAAAGAAATTTTGGATACCCACTTTGCTCACGCTGAGTTCGTTTGGGCTGGCGGATAGCATCAGTTCTAGGATCTGTAAGCCCCTTTTTGCACGTGTAAGGCCGGCATGGGAAGAGTCGTTGCATCCTAGAACACCCAACGGATTGCCGGGCAGTAAATATGGATTTGTGAGCAGTCATTCCGCCAATGCGTTTGCGGTATTTAGTACGGCGATGATGCTTTTGGGTTTGGGACGACGCCCGCGTTTGGCCTTGATGTATTTGGCGTCTTGCATTGCGTATTCGCGCGTGTATTTGGGGGTTCACTATTTTGGTGATGTGTTTTTTGGTGCATTGCTGGGCTTGGCTATTGCCCACGGAATCCTGCGGCTTTACCGAAATTGGATTCTGCCCAAAGGTTGGATGGCGTAGTAGTTTTTCCGCCGATGCTGATCAATCAGAAAATAGTAACTTCGCACAATGTCTTATGAATTTATTTTGGTCGATGCCCAAGTGGCGCCTTACGTAGCAAAGATTCAATTGAATCGTCCCAAGGAATTGAATGCATTGAATTTGCAGTTGATGGGTGAGATTCGGGATGCTTTGTTGATGTTGGATGCCGACGATGCAGTTCGTGCAATTGTGATTACGGGAAATGAAAGGGCTTTTGCGGCGGGGGCTGATATCAAACAGATGGCGGGAAGGACGGCGGTTGACATGTTGAAAATCGATCAGTTTTCTACGTGGGACAGTATTCGTAAAACCAAAAAGCCAATCATTGCGGCGGTGTCGGGATTTGCTTTGGGTGGCGGATGCGAACTTTGTATGTTGTGCGATATGATTGTGGCCAGTGAAACGGCACAATTTGGTCAGCCCGAAATCAATATTGGAGTGATGCCGGGTGCGGGTGGAACGCAGCGTTTGACCAGAGCTGTGGGTAAGGTAAGAGCGATGGAAATGGTCTTAACGGGTAAGTTTATTTCGGCGGAAGAGGCGAAGGCGGCGGGGTTGATTAATAAAATCGTACCGGTAGAATTGTATTTGGATGAAGCGATAAAATTGGCTTCTGATATTGCATCAAAATCCCCTATTGCGGTTCAGATGGCCAAGGAGAGTGTCTTGAAGGCGTTTGATTCGCACTTGCAAGAGGGTTTGTATTTTGAGCGTAAGAACTTCTATATGTTGTTTGCTACGGAGGACCAGAAGGAAGGGATGTCAGCATTTGTAGAGAAGCGTCAGCCAGATTTCAAGGGGAAATAAGAGTAGGTTTTTAGCGTGAAATTTCTGGTCACGGGAAAGAGTATTTGGAGCCTGTTTTTTGGAATGGGCTGAATATAAAAAGAGAGGGCCTCGTCTATGACGAGGCCCTCTCTTTTTATGTGAATTCCCTTAGGCGGGAAATCTAAATTATTTTACGTCAGCGTATACTGTGTTAACCAAGTAGTAAGGCTTAACAGTATCATTAACTTTTCTCCAAACAGCGATAACTACGCCCGTGTTTGCTGGATTCCAGTTCCACCATGGCAAACCTAATGCAACATACTTGTCTTTTACTGCTTGAGGAATTGCAGTGTAAGTCCAAGAGATAGTTTTTTCAACTTCAGCATTGGCGGCAGGGCTAGTCATAGAAGCGCTAGTCGACCAAGCAACTGGGGCACCAGAAGCATTGTTAAAAGCAGAAGCACGGAGTATGCGCTCGTGTGCTGTAGATACATCACCAGAACCTGAAACGGTTTGTAATGCAGTAACAGATTTTTCCACAATAAATGCAGAAACATAATAATCACTTCCGGCTTCAGGAGCGAAAGCTTTCAATTTGTATTTGATGCTCAAAGTTTGACCGCTTGCAGATGCACTCGCAGCTACACCGATTTCAACTGGGATAGAATTTGCATTAACTGCACTGCTTTGAATGTCAGCCAATTTGATGTTACTGCTACCAATCAATGAGTTGTTCAACCAAAAAGTAGGAATTGAATACTGTCCACTAGAGTTAATGTTGGATACTGTATACAAAAATTGTTGAGCGAAAGGAGCGATAAACAATGTATCGTTGTTGGCTTTCATCCACAATGGAACCAATTTAGAAGAATTAGAAGAATGGTAATCTAAAGGTACGATATTGTCGATATCGTTGGCAGCAACCAATTTCTTAAATTCTGGCATTGCGTAAAGTCCGCAAGGACCGCACCATGTAGCAGTGTGATACACTACCAAAGAACGTTGTTTGTTCGCAACGGTTAAAGAGCCCGCAGTTGAGCCACCATCTGGGCCGTCCGGCTTACAGCTCTGCATCATTCCAGCCAATCCGGCAGCAACAACAGCTAAAAGGAGTAATTTTTTCATATTAATTTTTTTCAATTTTTGTTAGGAAAGCGAATTAACATCATTTTGGACATAATAACAACTTTTTTCGACCTACAATTGCGCGAAAACGCAAACAACTGACGTGTGTATTACCTTTGCTTTTATGTCGGGGATTATTGCCAAAAATAGCTTTTGGGCATCCATTGTTAATTACAGTGGGAGTTTGGTGGGGTTATTTACGACATTTTATTTATTTCCCTTGGTGTTTACCACGAGTGAAAATGGGGTTTTTCGTCTGTTTATTGAGATGGGTGCTTTGTTGGCTGGCGTGGCGCAATTGGGCACAGGATACTCTATTTGGAAGTTTTTTCCGCGCTTTAAAAATGAGAACGGACACAACGGGGTTGGATTTTGGCTACTGCTAATTCCTAGCCTAGGTTTTCTATTCGTTGCTGTACTATTACTCATCGGACAATCCTGGGTGGTTGCCTATTTGGGTAAGAATTCCAGTGATTTTTTGCCCTACTACCATTGGTTGATACCCTTTGTATTCTTCTTCGTATTCAATACGGTGTTCGAGATCTTTTCTGCATCGTTGGGTAAAATTGTATTTGCCTCATTCCTTCGGGAGAATGTAGTACGTATCCTTTTGGGTTTATTGGGCTGGCTTTACTACATAGGTGAGGTGGATTTTGGCCAGACTATGCATAGCATTGCCGCCGTTTATGCTGTGGTTATGGTGTTGAATTTTTGGTTTGTTGTAAAGAATACAAAGCTCTCGTTTAAGCCCGATATGACCTTTATTAATGGACAGGACGGTTTGAAGCCAGAGTTTTATCGTTATACAGGCTACTTGTTTTTGACCTACGTGGCGATGCTCGTTTTACAAAGAATGGACTTTTTGATGGTCAGTTCGATGAAGGGCAGTGCGCAGACAGGGATTTATGCAATCGCGGTCAATATTGCGGTTTTGATAGAAATTCCTACGCGTAGCATCTTGCAAATCGCCAACCCCAAGCTATCCGAAGCCATTCACAACGGGGATCAGGCGGAAATTGAGAGGTTGTATCAAAAGACCAGTCTCAACCAATTCATTTTGGGCGCACTGGCGCTGTTGCTGGTTTGGGTGAATATCGATTTGTTGTTTCATTGGATGCCGAACGGACATTTGTATGTGGCGGGAAAATGGGCGGTTTTCTATTTGGGCGTGGGTAAACTCTGCGTATTGCTTCAAGGGAATTCTGCCGCGATGCTCATCTTTTCAAAACGATATTATTTGTCGTTGATTCTTAACTTCTGCTCCATCGTTGTAGGTGTTTTGATGAACCAATGGCTGATACCCATCATGGGGATTGACGGTGCCGCCATTGCCACAGGCTGTGTTTGGTTGGCTAGCGGAATCGTGATGGCAATTCTGATTTGGATGGTCTATAAAATGCAACCCATTACGGCCCATGTTGTATACAGCATTTTGCTTTTTGGGGTGGTGTTCGGCATCAATTATGTTTGGACGGTGGACATCGACCAATTGTTTATGTTTTCAATAATCAAGTCAATTGTACTTGTGGGAGGCGCGTTGGCCGTGATACTCTATTTCCGCTTGAGCGAAGATGTTCACAGCATGGTGAAGAAGGTGCTCAGACCCATCGGAATTAAATTAAACGATTAAGAGTTTTTGCGGCTCAGGGTTTCTTATTTGAAAACCTCATTTGCATTTGCACGAGGGAATTCGTCCACGAATCCAGCGGGTGTAATATTCAATACCTCCACATTGTTTTCCTTGGCATAGCGATTTAACTCCTGGTAGCCTAAATGCACTTTATGTAAATTTAAGAATACTTGACGAAGCTTCACGGGCCCACTGCCATCGGCATGAACCAAAGGATGCCTAAAGGGCTTGTCGGTGTAAAAATGCGATACCTCCTCAAATAGAATATTGTTGTCGAGCACCAAGTTCTTGTGGAAATCATGGTCGATCCCGGTCACAAAAACCTTTTTTGGCTTCATTTTGATTGCTAGGAACAAGGCGGCATTGATCACGTTTTGCGATTGTGGCATGCCCAACCCCAATTGGTAAGCGAGTGAGCGGAACCATTGCAATCCTTTGATTACTGTATAGTTAAAAGCTACCGTCTTGATCCCGTTTTCACGGGCTTTCTTCGCCATGAAGCTGTTTTTGTAAGCGGTAGGTATGAACAAGGTAAGTCCCCAGTTCTGCAGGAAAAGGTTTTTCCAAGTCTCGTTGATTTGATGCTGCCATTCTGCAAATTCCGGTTTGATTTTCACCCGAGGATGCTGTTGAGGGTCCTGGAAAATGGCTTCGTTAAAATGAAAGAAATCGCCATCAAGCAACAAGTAATATTTGGGCTTAAGGGTCTGGAAATAGGGTCCGAACGCAAACTTATTTACGCATAGAACTGCGGGGTGTAATGTTTGATTTTTGGTGGTTTCTAGAAATTCTTTCGCCGATGGTCCATTGCCAATGATCAATATTTCCTCGTCCTTTCTCTGGTGGATGCCGGGAGTGGGTCGCGACTTAACGACAATTTTGCCGAGGGAAAGTATCGTAGAAATAGGCATGAATGTATCGCTGTTAGGATTTCAAATTTATAGATTAAACAATCCCAAAACGTGTTTCATTTGGCCACTGCGTTCCAAAATCTCTTCAACAAATTCTCTAAAGGCACCATCGCCTCCTTTTTTTAGCGTAACCATATCGCAAATGGCTTTTATGTAGTCACTTGCATTGGCTGGTGCGCCTGAAAATCCGACCGCCTTTAGCAAGTCGATATCGCCCAAATCATCGCCAATATAAGCCACTTCACTAAGGTTTATGCCCATCGTATTGCATAGTTCGGTAGCCACGGTGAGTTTGTCCGTAATGCCTTGATATAGCAAATCAATCTTTAATTTTTTCGCCCGGTTTGCTACGATGTTCGTGTTCTCGCCGGTGATGATCGCGATGGGGATATTGAGTTTTCTGCAAAAAATGATACCGGCACTGTCGATGGTATTGAATTTCTTAAACTCATTCCCTGTATTGTCGTAATACATCCCACCGTCTGTCCAAACCCCGTCTATGTCTGTGATGATTAACTTTGGTAAAATCATGGTTTTGAATGGGTTAGTATATGTTTTCTGTGAATTTTTTCGGCAATCAACCAATCTTCTGGCTCATCAATTTCCACCGCTGAATATTCTGGCATTTCCACGATTGCGATAGGATGCGTTAAGCGGTTTTGGGTTTCCAGAATGTTGCCAACGCTGTTGATATAGAATGCGCCGTTCTCGAGCATCGCCCCGTCAAAATCTTGTCGTCTAGGCCGATGCATAAAATCATAATTCATTGGGGATCCATCTCTGTTCCAAAGAAACCTTTTGAAGGTAGCGCAGGAAATAATCGACCCTTGAGGTTGCTGATTGAGTAGGTTGATGCCATCGTTCAAATGATCGGATAACAAGAACGGATTGGTAGCTTGGATCAGTATAAATCGGTCTTCGGCTTGTAAATTGGATGTTTGGAGATATTCCAACATCACCGATTCTGTACTTGCTTTGTCGTTCGCATTTTCCGCAGAACGATTGTAAATCACGATTTTGGATAGGCCCAAGTTTTTTGCTGTTTCGGCAATTTCTTGGCTATCTGTTGCTATGACAATCTCTGAAATTTCTTGGCAATCTTGTGCCGCTTTGGCTGTCCAATAGAGCAGGGGCTGACCATTGAAGGGTAGGATATTTTTGCCCGGTATGGATTTACTGCCACCGCGAACTGGTATGAAAGCCACGGTTTTCATGGATTACCCGCGATATTTTAGTTTGTCGCGCTGTACTTGCTCAATCGCCAAGATTTCGGTTGATTTGGCACTAAGCGAGCGATAAACTGCGTTTAGGTCACGAGCCAATTTTTGCAAACCAGCGAATTCCAATGAGGCTGCGTGGTCTGTTCCTTTCCAGGTACGATCTTTTGTAAAGTGGCGTTCAACCCAAGATGCGCCCAGGGTATAAGCCGCGATATCCACTGCAATTCCCAGGTGGTGACCTGAAAAACCGATATCGGATACTTTTGCTTTGTAAGCGTTCGCGATCCTAGGGATTTCCATCAAACAGATATCTTCAAAAGGAACGGGGTATCCAGAAGTACAAGAGTATACCACCAAACGTTTGGCTTGGTCTTTTTCTTCGAAGAAAGTAATCAATTCGTTTTCTTCCTCGTGGGTGGTCATGCCTAAAGAGACATGGACTTCGCCTTTGTATTCATCGCGCAACACCCTCAATAAATCGATGTAATTGTTGCAAGCCGATGGAACTTTTAGGAAACGCGGCTCGATTTGGATTAGCTCTTTGGCGGAGGTAACGTCCCAAACGGAGGTTGAATATTCGATGCCTTGACTTTCGGCGAATTTTTTTAGGTCGGCGTGTTGCTCCAATGAAAATTCCAAAAATTCCCGGTGCTCACCATAGGTGTTTCCGTAGGCATTTCCTGGGTTTGGATGGGGTTTGTTGTATTGCTCTTCGGTGAGTAATTCGCGGTTGTTGCGCTTTTGAAATTTGGCAACATGGGCACCCGCGTGCTTAGCCATGGTGATGAGTTCTTTTGCAATTTCGAAATCACCTTTGTGGTTGCAACCGATTTCAGCTATGAGTTTGGGTTCGTTATACATCGTATTGATTTTTTGCGATGAAAAGCATCACATAATACAAAAATACAAAAAATGGGTTCAAATGCCATATTTTTGTCGGCAATGTCAGTGTTTTCGCGTTGTATGGGCCCCGGAAGCCCCAGTATTTCACTCAATGCTTTGCAATTGCAGAAGCGGGATGCGGTGAATGAGAAGGTTGAAAAGGGTATTTATGGTTTTGAAACTGTGGCCTGCGCTTGCTGTGGATCCGCGGAAACAGAGCTAATTGCGGAGCGTGATCGCTATGGTTTATTCTTCTCGGTACAGTTGTGTAAGGGTTGCGGAATGGTGTATACATCGCCTCGGATGACGGATGCGGCGTATGGTGAATTTTACGACAATGAATACCGACCCTTGTATGTAGGATCGGCGAGGGCAACGGATGATTTTTTTGCTGAACAGCGGAATCAGGGTCGACGAATTCACGATTTTTTGCGCGGAGCCGGTGTGATGCGCGATGCGATGAAAATTGTTGAGGTAGGATGTGGCGCTGGAGGCATTTTGGACTTTTTTAGGAGTGAAGGTCATTCCGTGATAGGAATTGATTTGGGTTCGGAATATGTGGCCTATGGCAGAGATGTCCATGGCTTGGATTTGCGGGTTTGTATGTTGAAAGATTTGGCTTTGGATTTTACGCCGGATTTGGTGATTTATTCCCACGTGATGGAGCATATTTTGCATCCTTTGGATGAGATGAAGAGCATCGCAAGCGTAAGTGGAGCTGAGACTTTGGTGTATATTGAGGTGCCGGGATTAAAGAATATTCACAAGGGTTATTCGATGGATGTGATGAAGTATTATCAGAATGCCCATTCGTATCATTTTACTCTGGGTAGTCTTCGATATTTGATGGAGTCGGCGGGTTTTGGGCTGGTGAGTGGTACGGAGTATGTGAGATCGATATTTAGTTTGAAGTCGGCGGGTGTTCAGAATTTTAACGAATACAATTCGATACGAAATTATTTGGTGTTGAATGAGCGGTATCGATGGATATTTCCCATGACGGTGAGTGGGTTAAAGCAGCTGGCGAAGCGATGGAAGACGCGCTTTTTGGGGTAGTGCTTTGAAATTTGTGTGCGGCGATGGGATAAATGTTTATTTTTGCCGACCTAAATTATGTTAAATCTGATCATTTTTGGCCCTCCAGGGGCGGGGAAAGGGACGCAAAGTGAGCGTTTATTGGAACAATATTCCTTACAGCATATTTCTACGGGGGATTTGCTGCGCGCGGAGCGCGCAGCTGGAACCGACCTTGGAAATCAAGCCAACGAGTACATCGCCAAAGGCGAATTGGTGCCCGATGCCGTTGTGATTGGAATGGTGAAGAATTTTATGCTCGCGCACACTGAGGCCAAGGGATTCATTTTTGATGGTTTCCCAAGAACAACGCCGCAAGCCGAAGCTTTGGATGCGATGTTGGCCGATTTTAACACACAGATAGGCATCGTATTGGGATTGGAAGTGAATGAGGATGAGTTGGTTAAACGTTTATTATTGCGCGGTCAAAGTAGCGGTCGTGCCGATGATCAAGACGAGTCTACCATCAGAAATCGCTTTCAAGAATATCAAAACAAGACCCTTCCCTTACAAGGTTTTTATCAGTCACAGGGTAAATATCAAGGCGTTCAAGGGATTGGTGAAGTTGGAGCAATCTACGATTCTCTTTGCGCTGAAATCGATAAAGTATTGGGATGAGGGCGTTTTCCGAAGCGGTAAAATGGGTTTTTTTAGACCTCGACAATACGCTTTGGGATTTTGATGCGAACGCTGAAGAGGCGATCAAAGAATTATATCATCGACATGAACTGCATCTACATTGCGATTTTCATGTCGATCAATTTTTGGCCTTGTACAAAGACGTAAATGCTGCGTATTGGCTGCGTTACGAAAAGGGCGAGGTGACAAAAGAGGTGCTTCGTACGGCAAGGTTTACGGATACATTTAATGCCATGGGTCTTGAGGCGGCTTTGCAACCAGCAAACGTTTGGCAGGAGTATTTGGATATCTGTCCGATTATGACTCGTATGATGCCGGGGGCTCTGGATTGTTTGGCGGAATTGAAGAAAAAATATCGCATCGCATTGTTGACCAATGGGTTTGAGAGGACGCAGCAGACGAAGATTTCTGTTTCTGGAATTGGCGAGTTTGTTGATTTTATGATGACATCGGAATCCGTGGGGATGGCAAAGCCGGATTCGCGGTTTTTTGCGTTGGCGCTTGAAAAAGCGGGTTGTAATGCGCAGGAAGCGGTGTATTTGGGTGATACTTGGCATACGGATGTGGACGGTGGAATGGGGGCCGGCATCGTATCGTATTGGTATCGAAGAGGTCAGGATCGTCGCGATTTGCCTTTGGATGATTCCAATTTTGGCGGTGTAGTAGATGATTTGATGGATTTTGCCCGGTTGTAAAACGGATTATCGGCGAAGATTGATTTATAAGTGAATTGGTAGCCTCGGCATCGGCGAAACCCTTCGCAACGCTGTAGGAACTGCCATGAATGTGATGTCCGCGAAATTTCGTATTTTTGTAATAATGAAAAATTCGTTGAATCGCTTCGGCGCCTTGTTGGGCATTGTGTTTTGTAGTGTTGGAACTTTGTTGGCTCAAGGTTTTGAGTTAGAAAATGGAAAAGCTGAACATACATTTTACCCCAATGCCGATATGCCGGTGGATTGTACCATTCACTTCAAGAATCTCAAAAAAACGCCTATCGTTTTTGCTTATGAAAAAGTGAGTGTCGATTTCCCTGTGGTTTGGGATGTGTCTTTTTGCGATAATAGAAATTGTTTCGCTACATTTTTGGATAAGGATACTTTTGCAAAGGTGGCTCCCAATGGAGAGGCTTCTTTGAAGATTACGGTTTTCCCAAATGGTAAGGCAGATACGGCTGTTGTGAAATATGCATTGTGGGATTATGACAATGCATCGGATAGAGATACCATTACGTGGAATATATACATTCGTTGGGGTGCTGATACAAAAACATGGATTACTGAGGCGGTGCAAGTGTATCCCAATCCTGTTGTTGATGTGTTGAACGTTTCTGCTTTGGGCGATGTTGCTTTTGATGTTGTAGATTCAAAAGGTGCGGTTGTGAAGCATGTTTTGCCGGTTGCTGGCCGCATGAATGTTTCTGAGTTTGCCGCAGGTTTGTATTTTATTCGTTGCCAATCTGAAGGCAAAGTGCAAACGATTTCATTTGTAAAGAAATAATTCTAATTTTCCACTGGATTCGGCATGTTAGGCATTCCAGTATGGGCGTGGATAATCGTTCTCTTGGCCGCCATCGGGCTGTCGACTTTACATTATTATAAAATTTTACGCAATCGTGGCTCCCTAATTTGGTGGGTGGCTTTTGCATTGCGCGCAATTGGATACTGCGGTGTTTTATTGTTGTTGTTCAATCCTTGGTGGCAGCTGCAAGAGGAAAAGGTAGAGACGCCCGTTTTGCTGGTTTACGAAGATCGAAGTGCGTCGGTTGATTCAGCATCGCTCGAAAAATGGAGGTCGATGTCAACGGAGATCGCATCGATGAAAAAAATGCGGATTCAGCGTTTTGGATTTGCCCACGATGTTTTTTCTGGTGATTCCGTATCGAACAAAGATAAATTTAGAAGCAACTTGTCGGCCGTAATGCGCCATGCGACAGCTAAGTCGGTGACGGCTCCGTTGGGCGGGATGGTGATAATGACCGATGGAATTATCAATGAAGGGCTGGATCCTTTGATGGGTTCGTTGCCACCGCATACGCCAATCATTGCTGTGGGTGCGGGGAATACTGCGCCGAGAATTGATGCGCTGGTGGGCGGTCTGCTTTGCAATGAAGAGGTCTTTTTGGGTAATTCATTTGCGGTGGAGGCGAGTATCCGTGCGGTAAAATTGGCTGGTGAGTCTGTGATTGTTCGATGCTTGGTTGGCGAGGAAGAGGTGGGTCGTTTGATTTGGTCGGTTGCGTCGACATCGGATTGGAAGCGGGTGAATTTTGACATCAAACCAAAATCGGTGGGTTTGAAACGGGTGAGTATCGTAGTGACTCCATTAAAAGGGGAATTGAATCTTGTAAATAACAGCCAAACGAAATATGTGAAGGTGGTGGATGAGCGCAAGAAAGTGGAGATTTTGTTTGCTGCGCCGCATCCAGATGTTTCGGCCGTTGGCAGGGCTTTGGGTAGTGAAGGTCAGTTTACTTGCGTTGCAATGTCTAAGAATGATCGTAGCAACAATGCCGATGTTTACGTGTTGCATGGATGGAATTGGTCGGACAGGTCGGATTTAGAATGGTTGTCGGGTCAATTGAATCGGGGCAAGGCGGTATGGATTTTTGCAACTCCGGGGATGCAATGGGGTGGTTTGGGTAGCATTTTTGGTGTGAATTGGGGGTCGGTTTCATCGATTTGGCAAGATGCGCAACCTCAATGGAATGACGGTTTTTCTGGATGGAGTCCAACATCGGAAGAGTCGTTGCGATGGGGAAATATGCCCCCGGTAAAGTCGCCGGTGGTGAAGTTGACGTTGCCTGTGGGTAGTTCGGCGGTGTTATGGCAAAAGTGGGGTGGTGCGACAACGCAGTTGCCGCTTATGTCGACGTGGAAAGTTGGGAATGCGGGGGTAGGCATGTTTTTTGGTGAGGGTTTGTGGCGTTGGAGGATCGAGGATCGCAAGGACGGCGAGGGGAAGGTTTTTGATGCTTGGGTGAGGCGGATGACGGGTTTGTTGGCGGCTGGATCATCGGTAAAAAAATCCTTAGAAATTTCGATATCGAAACAGCAATTCGACCTTTCGGAGGAGGTGATTGTTCGCGTGATTTGCAGAGATAAGGCGGGGGAATTGGATGATGCGATTCCAAGAACGTTGCGCATAGGAAAAGTGGGTGAATTGGGCAGTGATAATTTGACGCAGGTGTCGCTAGAAAAGGATAAAGGTGGATGGCGAGGCGTTGTGACGGGTTTGGGTGAGGGCGAGTATAAACTTATTGCAGAGGGTGGGATTGATCGAACCACGGTGGAAAAGCAGATTGCTGTTGTGAATCAACCGATGGAAATGATGGATTTACAGGCGAATCATGGGTTGTTGACATCGTTGGCAACGAAATCGGAGGGTGGATTTTGTAAGGTTGGTGAGGTGGATGTGTTCCGTAAGTTATTGAATGACAAGTTGAATCAGGTGCCGGTGATGCGACAGGAAGTGAGCAATAAGCATTGGTGGGACTCGATTTTCTGGTTTATTGTCATCGTATTGTGTTTTGGTGGGGAGTGGGGAATTCGTCGTTGGATGGGTAAATACTGATTTTAGCAAAACAATCCCGAACTTTGTGCAATGGCACGTATTGTGGTGGGAATGAGTGGCGGGGTGGATAGCTCCGTGGTGGCTTTGTTGTTAAAGCAGCAGGGTCATGAGGTGATTGGTTTATTTATGCGGAATTGGAACGATGCCAGCGTTACTTTAGAGGATGAGTGTCCATGGATCGAAGACAGTCGCGATGCGATGATGGTTGCCGAGCATCTGGGGATTCCATTTCAGGTGTTGGATTTGAGTGGGATTTACAAGGAGCGGATCGTTGATTATATGTTTGAGGAGTATGGGAAGGGGCGGACGCCAAATCCGGATGTCTTGTGTAATCGCGAAATCAAGTTTGATGTTTTTTTGGATGAGGCTTTGAAGTTGGGTGCAGATTTTGTGGCCACGGGGCATTATGTGCGGAAGGAAGTTGTTTTGGTTGACGGGGTTGAGGAGTATCGGTTGATGAGTGGGTTGGATAAGAACAAGGATCAGAGTTATTTTTTATGTCAGTTGAATCAGTTTCAATTGAGCAAGGCGTTGTTTCCTATCGGGGATTTGGAAAAATCTGAGGTAAGGAGGTTGGCCGCCGAAGGCGGCCTGTCAACCGCGACAAAGAAGGACAGTCAGGGGCTTTGTTTTATTGGCCATGTGAGTTTGCCGGATTTCTTGCAACAGCAGCTCAAGGTTAAAGAAGGCGAGGTGATAGAGATTGATGCAAATGGAATTGCGGCGCAAAGGGAGTTTGATCGCATGAAAAATATGGCGGGGTTGGAGGATTGTCATCAATGGCACTCAAAATTTTCATCATCCGACGGTCGGGTTGTTGGTAAGCATCAAGGGGCACATTTTTACACTCGCGGACAACGTAGAGGATTGCAAATTGGAGGGAAACCGCTGCCATTGTTTGTGCTACAAACAGATGTGATAAATAATGTCATTTTTGTTGGACAAGGTGAGGATCATCTAGGGTTATTGTCGATGGGGTTGTTTGTGCTTGAAAATGAGTCGTGTTGGGTCCGGCCAAGTATGAGATCTAAAGTGTTGAATTCTAGTGAGTTGATGTGTAAGTATAGGTATCGACAAACATCGGTTTCATGTGTTTTACAAGTGCATGAATTGGGTTATCAAGTGGTGTTTCAGGCGCCTCAGAAATCAATAACTTCGGGTCAGTTTGTGGCTATTTATTTAGATGATGAAATTGTATTTAGCGGGGCTATTTTTTAGTTGTGGAAAACATATCGAAAATAATGTCACAAAATTGTCATTAAATTTAAAGTAAAGGCAACGAAAACAACGCGAATAGCGTTACCTATGGGTAACGCATAAAATTATTTTTATTTAAATGAAATCTACCCTAAAATCGGCCTTATTGGTCGTGCTATTTATTTTTAGTTTCTGTACCAAATCGGAGGCTCAAATCACATCTACCGGAAAAACCTTCTACATGAGTTTCATGGAAATGGAAACTAGAAGTGGAGGATTGCCGGATACTTTGTTGTTGTTTGTTACTTCGGATGTAAATACGTCGTTGGTTTTAGATAATCCTAGGGTTTCTGGTTCCAACCAAACGGTAAATATTACAGCGGGCAGGGTGAATCGGATAGAAGTTGACAGGACTTATTATTATCCTGTAGGTTCTGAGTTTCCATCTACGGATATCAATAGTAAGAAAGGCTTGCGCATTGTTGCAAAAGATCCGGTCAACGTATACTGCTTGAATTTGGAATTAAACCGTTCGGATGCAACGTTCATTTTACCATACGAGAGTATTCCTGCGGCACCAGAATTTTACATTGCAAGTTTTGCTCCCAATGCCCAAACCTCTGGTTCTAATTATGCAGAAAGTGAGTTTGTTGTTATTGGAATGGATAATGGAGTGAAAGTAGAAATTACTCCAACTGCCAACACCAAAGGAGGTAAAACAGCGGGAACCCCATTTACGGTTACACTTTCCAAGGGTCAGGTATACGAAGTTCAGTCGGTAACGAAAGATGGTACGAACAATACAGATCCTGCTGCAACATCTTGGTCTACGACGGGTGCGTTAAAGGGCGATTTGACAGGTACTAGGGTACGTGTGGTAGAAGGTTGTGGTAAAGTGAATGTCTTTTCAGGGGCGCGATCCTCATTTATTCCAAAAGGGAATTGCGCGAGTTTTTCTGGAAGGGACCATTTGTACACGCAGGTGATACCAACATTGGCTTTGGGTAAGGATTATGTCTTGATGCCCTTTAGCGGACAGACGAAGGGTTATGTGTACAAGGTTATCGCAGCTTACGATACCACGAAAGTATATATCAATGGAACATTGGCGAATACGATTTTAAAGCGTGGACAATGGATTTATCAGGATGTAACCTCTGCAACAGCGGTATGTGTTAATACAGATAAACCTGCATACGTTGCCCAATATATGAAAAATGGCGCTTGCTCTGGATTGGGCGGTAGCGCGGGTGATGCTGCTTTGTTTATTTCACCGGATGTCAATCAAAGATTGATTCGCACGTTGGTGGGTACTGCAACCACTTCGAATATGAATCAACATTGGATTAATATTTTGGTTGCACAAAATTCTACCAAGTCGGTTAAAGTGAATGGTGTAGCGCTTGCATCTACAGCATTCACAACGGTAAGTTGTGGTAAATTTGCGTATGCCCAAGTGAAAGTGAATAACCCAAGTTCCAATACAGTGACATCAGACAGTGGATTTGTTTGTGTTGCCTATGGTGTGGGACCTTATGAGAGTTACTCTTATTCTGCGGGTGCCGTTTTTGAGAACTTAAACTTTGACATTTCGGTTACGCGTAAAACGATGTGTCCGGGTGAAGATGTGAAGATTGGTGCGGTTGTGGTAGGAAAGCCAAAAATCAAAGGATACCGTTGGAATTTTGGTGATGGTACGTCAGATACTGGAAAAAATGTGGTTCATAAATTCAAAAAACTGGGGTCATTTTATGTTGTTCTAAAAATCCCAATTACTCTGGATTGCGGATTGGTTGATACAATTACAAGGAGTAAGATTGTTACTATCAAGCAGGGGCCTATTTTGGATTTAAAGGATACAACAACACAGTGTGCATCAACTTTAAATCTTAAACTTCAAGCGCCCAACTATTCCCCAAAGTTTATTTACAAATGGCAGGATAGTTCTAAATTGTCTTCTTTCGTAGCTACTAAATCCATGAAAATATGGTTGAAAGTAACAGATACCTCAACCAATTGTACTTCTTTAGATTCTACATGGGTTCGCAGAGCGGATGCGATTACTGCAGCAATCAAGTATGATTCTTTGGATCAATGTTATAAAACGGATGTTTTTGCGATGCGCGACGGAACCAAATACACCAATGACGGTTGGAAATGGTCGAACTTTCGTATTTACGACACATACAAGGGCTTCTTTTATTCCAAAGACACCATTGCATACAAATACAAATTCGATACTATCAGTGTCAACAAGCTTAGATATATGGTTGAGTCGCGGAAAGGATGTCGCGATACCCTAGATACCGTCTTAGTTGTATACCCTTATCCAACGGCAAAGATGACGAGCACGGTGTCTTATTTCTGTCAGAACCAAGAAATCACTTTGACAGACTCATCGGATAGTAAAGAAGGTGTTGGCAAGTCGTACTGGAATTTCGGAAATGGCGATAGCGATACAGTTCCTCCATTTACTGTGAAGTATAGGTTCAAGACATCTGGAAGTTTTAAAGTTCGGTTGATTACTGAAACTCCTTTTGGTTGTCGGGATACGATAGATTCTACTTATGTGGTTCAGCCATCACCCGTAAACGTAATCGACGTAAAGACGTACAGTGCGTGTTTGAAAACGAATCTATTTGACTTTACTGATAAATCCACTATCACATCGGGTACATATACAACCGGTTGGACTTATGGCAAAACCCCGAGTACTTCAACCAATTCATCGATCAAGGGTGTCAAGTTTACTGATACCGGTTTGCAAATGGTGATTTTGAAAAACACTTCTACGTTTGGATGTATAGATATCGATACGCTTAAGTTGCGCATCAATCCGGAGCCAAAGGCCAATTTTGTAGTCACGGATAGTAGTACCTGTTTCGCGGGCAACTTCTTTGATTTGGATGATGCGAGTACGGCGCCAAAAAATGCGACATTGGAGACAAGAGCAGCTTGGAAGTATCAAGATGGTACGATGAATTTGGCAAAAACTGTATTGA
>JBEGUW010000101.1:0-15591 GCA_041178665.1 Bacteroidota bacterium | reverse complement strand
AATGTTTGTTTGATCCGGCTTCCCAAAGTATTTATAATTTTGGGTGGCTTGTTATTCCTTACTCTGTATCTTTCAAAGAACTTTATAAACTCAAACCCGAAGGTTCGTTTATTGCTTTTTTCCTTGTTCCTTCCGAAACGGGGTGCAAAACTACAACTTGTTTTCGATAAAACCAAATTTAATTTTTAAAAAAATAACTCGGTTTATGTAAACGTTTGTTTGTTTTTGGCACTTCGTAACTCTCAGAACGGGGTCGCAAAGATAGTGATGTTTTTTCTTTCTAAACAAATAAAATTTAAATATTTTTTTATCTGCTCAAATCGTTGGACGTCTCTATCAGAACGGGATGCAAAAGTACTATCATTTTTTACATTTTCAAATACATTCTCTAAAATAACCGCAAGGCTTTCACCAAACCCTAGTCAATCAATCATTTACCCCCTAAAAATAATTATCGCCAAAGCAAAGAACCATCGCCATAACTAAGGAAACGGTAGCTTTCACGGTGCGCATGCGCATAAATACCACGCCACTTTCCGCCCAAAAATGCATCAACCAACATCAATAACGTCGATTTTGGCTGGTGAAAGTTCGTAATCAACCCATCACAAATCCGGAAATTGAATCCCGAAACAATAAAAATCTTCGTTTCACCGCCCAAACTGCCACCAGAACGATCACAAAAATTCCGAATCGCCAATAAAGATTCTTTCAAATCCACCTCCCGATTCAACAAACGAACCGATAAATCACAATACGCATCCTCCGTTTCTACCTTCCCGTACCACTGATTTCCTAAAATCCTGACACCTATATAATGCAAACTCTCCAAAACACGCATCGATGTAGTTCCAATCGCCACTACCCTGCCCCCTCTATCCGATATAAATTCTCCGTCTCCACCAACCCGATTCTCTATTTCACCATCATAAAGCCGCTCCAACAACTGAGAAATCAACTCCTGGGTAATCTCAAAACGCTCCGAATGCATGTCGTGCTGATGCGAAAACTCTCCACTCATCGGCTTAAACGTCCCCGCACCCACGTGTAATGTCAGTTTCGCTAACCCAATTCCATTCCCCAACATCCGCTGCTCCAACTCCTGTGTAAAGTGTAACGATGCCGTAGGCGCCGCCACCGCACCCGCCTTCTGGGCAAAAATCGCTTGATATCTTTCTTTATCGCCAACTTCAACACCCCTATCTATATATGGTGGCAGTGGCACCTTCCCTAAATCCTCTATCGCCTCGGGCATACTAGCATACCCAGATGGCAATTCAAACTCCACTTGATTCTCTTCCCTTTTCAGCCAATTCAATGTCAGCTTCCCCGAAACCAATGCCGAATCCCCTTCTTTAAATCGCCTGCGATTCCCAATCATCGCCTCCCACCTCAACCACTCCGGATCCAAAGGCTTCAATAAAAATATCTCTATTTGATGCCCCCCCGATGTCAAAGCATGCAACCGCGCAGGTATTACCTTGGTATCATTGGCAACCAACAACACGTCCGACCCCAATTCCTGATCCAATTCATGGAAACGACGATCCTTTATTTCGCTACCAGTCCAAACCAACAACTTGCTTGCATCGCGAGGTTCTATCGCATATTGGGCAATTTGCTCTGGCTCCAAATGATAATCGTAATCGCCGACAGCCAAATGAGGGACGCCATTGTCAAAACTCTCGTCGGTCATCCCAAAAAATCCATTAAAGACTGAAAAGCTCGACCTCTATGACTCATCGCATTTTTTTCCGCTGCCGACATTTCAGCAAAAGAGCGTGTCTCTCCATCCGGACAGAACAAAGGATCATATCCAAAACCATCCTGACCTTGAATTTCTGTTAAAATCACACCATTTACCCTGCCCTCTATATATATAGGTATATCATCCAAGCCTACTAAACACAAAACCGTAGTGAAAAATGCGCGTCGATCCGCCTTATCCAGCATCTCATTCAACAATTTTTCGTTATTCTTATTATGATTCCCCGCCTCACCCGCATATCGAGAGGAATAAACACCAGGCTCGCCGTCCAATGCTTCCACACACAAACCGCTATCATCGGCCACGCAAGGTAAACCGGTTAATTCCCAAACAGCCTGAGCCTTTAGCAATGCATTTCCACGAAAAGTTGACTCTGTTTCCTCCACATCAATCTCTACACCCGCCTCCTTTAATGATATCAAATGCAATTTACCTTGAACGATGGCTTGCGCTTCATCAATCTTATGTTGATTATTGGTGGCAAAAACCAATGTCGGTAATTCAACGCCCATAACTTTAAACTCTGGGCTTGGTTGTTCTCTGTTCGATACGTTTCTCGTAATTCTCCCCCAAAACGATCCTATTCACATAAATACCTGGTACATGAATATCATTTGGTGTCAATTCACCCGCCTCCACCAATTCTTCTACTTCGGCAATGGTGATTTTACCCGCCATAGCCATCATAGGATTGAAGTTCCTTGCGGTATCTTTAAACATCAAATTGCCATGTTTATCGCCTTTCCATGCTTTCACAATGGCAAAGTCGGCATCAAAGGCATATTCCATTAGGTAGGTTTTATCGCCAAAAACGCGAAGTTCCTTGCCCTCGGCGACCTCGGTTCCAACGCCTGCTGGGGTATAAAAAGCTGGGATTCCCGCGCCTGCGGCGCGACACCTTTCGGCCAATGTACCCTGGGGTATCAATTCAACCTCCAACTCACCACTCAATAACTGCCTCTCAAACTCCGCATTCTCCCCCACATATGAACTCACCATCTTCTTCACCTGCTTGCCCTGCAACATCAAACCAATCCCAAAATCATCCACCCCCGCATTGTTCGATATACATGTCAACCCCTTTACACCCTTCTTCACCAAAGCCGCAATCGAATTCTCCGGAATACCGCACAACCCAAACCCGCCCAACATCAATACCGCTCCGTCTTCTATGTCTGCAATGGCTGCTTCAGCCGATGGAAATACTTTTTTCATAATGTTTCAAATTTACTGCACCTCGAGTTGAGCCGACAAACCTTTTTCGCACAAAGCAGTACAAACTGGCTCTAAATCGTCGTACCCCCCGTTTTTAACTGCATATTTCCCATTATTGTGTACAAACCAAGCACACTGCTCCGCCTGTAAACGATTATGATTACAATACTTCATCAAATTCACAATCACCCAATCAAACGAGTTCACCTCATCGTTATACAAAACAATCTGCCAGCCACTGTCGAGCAAAGTTTCCTCAACCGCCTCCGGATTTATCTTAGGAGATGAATTCACCATTAACATAAACGCTTATTTCTTTTGCTTCATTACGATGCGCGTCTTGGTCTCTTCACCCGCAATCAAACGCTTAACATTTTTGCGATGCGTAACCAAAACCAAACCCGCCACTAAAAAACTGAAAATCAAAATACTCAAATCAGTCTCGCCAAAAACACGGACAAATAAAAACGGAATCGACAATCCAGCCAATAACGAGCCGATGCTCACATACCCCGTAATAATATTGGTAACCACAAAAACGGCCAATGCCAAACCCGCTACCGCAGGATTCAACGCAATCAACATCCCGAACAATGTTGCCACCCCTTTACCGCCCTTGAACTTAGCAAATAATGGGATCAAATGTCCAATGACCGACATCGTGCCAAAAAGAACCATTAATAATTTATGATCACCCACTGCCAAACCGCTTAAATCGGTATGACTCAAAGCCAGATCCGAATAACCATCTCTAGACAAAAAATCAACCACATCGGCCAATCGAACAGCAAAATACCCTTTGAGAATATCCAAAATCAAGACAATCGTGCCCGGCACTTTGCCCAAAACGCGAAACACATTGGTTGCTCCCGCATTTCCGCTGCCATGCTCTCTTACATCGATGTCGTAAAACCGCTTACCCACCCATATCGCATTGGGAATGGAACCCAATATATAAGCAATTAAGGCAAAAGTGATTTCTAACATTCTGAATTACAGTGATTTAATTATCTAAAAACCAAGGCCGAAAACGCACAAACACGCATCAACACTTGTTTTTTAGTTTTACAAATATACCGAAAATAAAATTAAGGCTTTACGAGCTTAATCGCAGCCAATTCCGAGCCCGCTTTTACCTGTACCCAATATATTCCCGACGATAATCCGCGAACATCCAAAGCCAAGCCTCCACCATTGAGCGATGTAGTCTGAACCGAATGAACCACGCCTTTGATATCAAATACCACTGCTGATTCGATTTTCAAAACCGACATCGGCTCGATTACGAAAACTTCTGTCGCTGGATTGGGATGAACTTTCAACCAATTCTGTTCGATTTGATTCACTTGCGATACTGGAGCCGGAGGCAAATCAAACGCCTCTTCCCCATCAGCACAATTGCCAGCGCTACCTTGTGCAGCAGAATATCCCAAACCTCTGCGAGCAAAAGCATCCCAGATAATTTTCTTATTTGCTCCGCCATAACGAATACTGTCGGCCGCCAAAATCGCATCGCGCGCATCCACAAACCCCGGACCACATGGCTGTAACTTCATCGCATCAATCACAACCTGTACCGCACGATTGTTTCCGCCAGTCCCGTTGTATAAATCCTCATCAAAACCGTATTTATCTACATAGCCCCAATACATATCCCAAAGCATAGCACACCAGATTTCACCAGTGTAATGAACCTCAGTTTGCACACCCGACGCAGCTTTTGCCAAATTTCCGTAGGTATGGGGATTCAACGACATATTGGTTGAATATGGGTAGGTACGAATGCCATCGCCAGTTTGATCTTGGCCAAACAACCAATTTCCAACCCCGCGAGGCTTAGAACCCACATCGCCCTTTTTTGCAGTAAATGCCAAACCAATAAAATCACTCCAACCTTCGCCCATTTGCTCGGCATTGCTCAAACCATTAGAGTTTGAAGGACCGCAAGTTAAACGAATTGAAATTCCATGGGTGTATTCATGACCCATTACGCCCAAATCCAAATCGCTATCCGTCTTTTTCGCATAAGCAGAACTATCGTAAAAAGTAATATTGAAAGAAGAATCGGCCAAAAATGCCCTCAATTCATTGGCATTTGAAAAGCGGACAAAAATTACGGGGATTGTCACTTTGCTCGCTTGCGCGGTGTTGTCAGTTGCCATTGTAATCACGGCATCAGCAGAAGATGTATCTAGCAAAATCGCAGCCGTTGCTCCGTTTGATTGTGCACGATATACTTTTTGAACAAAGGTGCAACCGCCTCGAACGATGGCAGCAAAATTCCCTTTTAATTCCGCACTATTGGTTAAACCGGTACAACATTTATTGGTAACCGGATTTGTATTATCATTCACCAATACCAATTTCCCTTTGGTTGGAACGGCGGTAATTTTCTTACCCCAATTGCCATCTGTGATACCTACGCCGTATTTAATTCCTTTACTATCGACAACCAAATTCGCTTTAGCGCCTACACCATCCCAAATGAACATTTGCATGCGAGGGGCCGAACCGTCGGGCGGGGTCGACATATTTGCATTATTCGTACCACTGCCATCTTGAGCATCCGCATTCACCGCATCATTGGCAGCACCAAAACCATCATAGTTGGTCCGCTGAAAATTCCCACTGGGTTCGTCAAATCCGTAACGCTGCGAAATGTCGTGCATCAAATTATTCACCACAAACAAATTAGCAATGGCAAAATCTTGATATTTAACGGGATCGGGCTCAGCAGGATCGTAAGCTAAATTAAAGGCTAGTGATGCGCCACCATCCGGAGATTTGCCTGGCGTATTTCTTCCAGCAACATCTTCCGAAGCATAGACATTATTTCCGCGAGTGATTGTGTATTCCGCACCCGCTTTGCCATCCACATCATGCCATCCAAAAGGCGATGCTTGGGCGTCTGCCGGACTCGTCAAAGAAGAAGGACTGCCATACAAAGGGCTTTCCGTTGGGAAAGAGAACGACTTGTAAGTTGCACCATCGCCACGGCGTTGTAGGGGCTTGCTACCTGACAACAATAAATTCTGAGAAACGCTTTTCCCGATGAGCGGACGATTTGCTTCCAGGGCCGACAATGAAGCTTGGTTGGAAATATTTTTATCCTCGGCAGATACTGCTTTTGGGGTACAATGAACGGTCCAACTATGTCGTTGCAAAATTTTGCCCGAAGCATCAATCCACAAATTCACCCAGTCTGAAGTTGCAGAATTATAGAACACAAAATACTGAGCGGCGATCAAATCTCCCTTTTCGTTGGGCCAGGCCATCATTTGAGTATAAAACTTTGTTTCATCGAATTGGGTTCCGATGGTCATCGGCTGCCATTTGATTCCGGTTGTAGGGAAAATCGACGATTCGTTGCTTCCGTCGGAAATTACGTTGCGGGCCAATCCATTTTCTTGTTCGATGGCTTTTGCGCCAAGTACTTCCTTATTCAACGATGCGAATGAACCGACCAGGTGATCCGATGCGTGTGCCACCGCTCTATTGGTAGAGTACAATAAATCACCATTTAAGTTAAAGTGCAGACCCATCACCCCATTCATCACAGGAACACCTTGAATGGTTTGCAAAACATAAGCATGAGTTACCCCGCTGCCATCACGATATAAATCTTGAATCTGAGCGGCGGCCATATCTTCCTTCACCAATCCCCATTTTCCCGCCGCGGCCAAATCCATGGCAGTTTGAAGTACTTTCGCTTTGGTTAATATAGGTGCTGAATTCTGAGCATTGGCTTTTAGGCTGATGGCAAAAATCCCCATCAATACCGCTTGTTTTAACATTCTCGTACGCATGAAATTGCAAGATATTGATTCACAACGAGAGTCGCAAAAATTATGCATAAAAAAAGGCCCGCTGCGCGGGCCTTTTTTCTCTTTGTATCGAAAATCTTAACAATACTTAAACATACTGCCTGCGTAAATTGCATTCTCTCCCAACTCCTCCTCTATACGCAACAATTGATTGTATTTCGCCATCCTGTCGGAACGTGAAGCACTACCCGTCTTGATCTGACCGCTGTTCATCGCTACTGCCAAATCAGCAATTGTAGAATCTTCCGTTTCACCACTGCGATGACTAATTACATTACTGTAAGAATGACGTGTGGCCAACTGAATTGCATTCAACGTCTCCGTTAAAGTTCCAATCTGATTCACCTTAATCAAAATACTATTGGCAATTCCCTCATTGATTCCGCGCTGCAAACGATCCACATTGGTCACAAACAAATCGTCGCCCACCAACTGAACCTTACTTCCTACCGCGTCTGTCAATTTCTTCCAGCTCGCCCAATCGTCCTCAGCACAACCATCTTCAACAGAAACAATTGGGTATCTGTTACACCAATCCGCCCAATAATCTACCATTTGATCACCTGTAAAGACGCGACCATCCGATTTCTTAAAGGTATACAAACCGGTCTTCTCGTCGTAAAACTCACTCGTTGCAGCATCCATCGCAATGAAAATATCCTCACCCGGACGGTATCCTGCCTTTTCAATCGCCCTCAACACAATTTCGATTGCCTCTTCGTTGCTTTGAATATTAGGCGCAAATCCCCCTTCGTCGCCCACATTTGTGCTATAACCCGCAGATTTCAACACAGATTTAAGATGATGAAACACCTCAACCCCCATGCGTAAACCATGCGAGAAACTCTCCGCCTTAACCGGCATTACCATAAACTCTTGGAAGTCAATCTTATTATCTGCATGCGCACCGCCGTTCAAGATGTTCATCATCGGCACTGGCAATACATTCGCATTCACACCACCTACATACTTGTACAATGGCATGCCCAATTCATCGGCAGCAGCTCTGGCACAAGCCAAAGAAACCGCAAGAATTGCATTAGCACCCAACCTAGATTTATTAGGTGTGCCATCCATATCGATCATCATGGCATCAATTTCATTTTGAGCGCACACTTCCATGCCTTCCAACGCTTCAGAAATCTGACTGTTCACGTTCTCAACCGCCTGCATCACTCCTTTTCCGAGGTAGACATCCATTTCATTGTCGCGCAATTCCGCAGCCTCATGAATACCAGTACTTGCGCCTGATGGCACAGCAGCTCTTCCAAATCCACCATCCTCGGTGAAAACTTCTGCTTCAATGGTTGGATTGCCTCTTGAATCCAAAATCTGTCTTGCTTGAATATGGGTTATTTCGCTCATGATTATTTTTTATATTTTTGAACCATTTCTACAAATTGATCGAACAAATACAGAGAATCGTGGGGACCTGGCGATGCTTCTGGGTGATGCTGTACCGAAAATGCAGGAACATCCAATCGCGCAATTCCCTCCACCGTATCATCATTCAAATTGATATGGGTTAATTGAACTGTTGAACTCAAATCTTCATTGTACTCTACCGCAAATCCGTGATTCTGACTTGTGATTTCACTTCTTCCGGTAACCAAATTCTTAACCGGGTGATTCAATCCGCGGTGACCGTGGTGCATTTTGTATGTTTTCAACCCACTCGCCAAACTCAACAACTGGTGTCCTAAACAGATTCCAAAAGTTGGCAATCCCGAGTCAACAATAGTTTTTACAGCCTTTATCGCATAATCCATTGATGCTGGATCCCCAGGGCCGTTGCTAATCATCAATCCGTCCGGATTCCAAGCCATTACTTCCTCCGCCGTTGCATTCCAAGGGAAAATCCCCAAATAGCAACCGCGATCTACCAAACAACGTGAAATATTTAACTTGTTTCCATAATCCAACAAAGCAACACGCAATGGCGCATCCTGATTACCCATTGTATGAAACGCTCCCGTTGAAACCTTAGACGCCAACTCCAAACCGTCCATCGAAGGAACAGCGTTGAGTTGTTCAAGTAACGAAGCGACATCAAAATTCTCCGAGGAAATAATTGCATTCTTGGCACCGGTATCGCGAAGATGACGAACCAATTCACGGGTATCTATTTCGGAGATGCCCACCAAACCATTCGACATGAAATAACTATCCAAACTATCGGAGCCATTTTTACGTGAATAATTGTGTGAGAATTTCTTACATACAAGACCAGCGATTTTTATTCCGTCGCTTTCAATTTCTTCATCATGGACTCCATAGTTTCCTATGTGATCTGATGTCATAACAAGGATCTGACCGAAATAGGAAGGGTCGGTAAACACCTCCTGATAGCCTGTCATTCCTGTATTAAAACAAATTTCTCCGGTAGTTGTACCAATCTTGCCAATGGCTGTACCTTGAAAAACGGTACCATCTTGTAGCACTAAAAGTGCGGGGGTTAGTTGTGCATTCACTTCAAGGATTCAAATTTCGTACATTTCGAGCAAGCGCTCAAACATTGTGGGTAAATTGTGGTATACTGCCTATTCTTTTGGTGAATCTAAGTTCTCTTTAGGGAACCAAACCGACCAAAAAATGCTAAGTGCAAGTATTCCGATAATAATCAATAGGTTGTGTATTTCATTAAACCCATACTGATGAGCCCATTTTTCTAGCAACATTTTAAGTCCTATATAAACTAGAATCATCGACAGTCCGTATTTCAAACTATAGAACTGATCCATCCCTGCTCCAAGTAAAAAATACAATGAGCGAAGTCCCATCACGGCAAAAATATTAGAAAAGAATACCAAATAAGGATCGGTAGTTACACCAAATACCGCAGGGACACTATCCACCGCAAAAACCACATCGGTAACATCCACAATAATTAACACTAGAAACGGAATCGTGACGTACAACAACCCTTCATTCCTCACAAAGAAGCGCGTTTCATCAGGGTTCTTATCCCAAATTCTAAACCACCTCCGTGTAAAACGTATCACAGGGTGATTCACCGTATCAAAAGAATCGTCCTCTCCAGCAGTTAACATTTTAAATCCACTATAGATCAAGAATGCGCCAAACAAATACATCACCCAGGCGAATCGACTGACCATCTCAGTACCTAAATATATAAAGAAGAATCTCAGCACAATTGCGCCAATGACACCCCAAATCAAAATGCGCTTCTGATTTTGACCATTCATCTTGAAGGACTGAAATATCAATAAAATCACAAATAGATTATCAACGCTCAACGCATATTCTAACAAAAATCCACTCAAATAGCTAATTGACGAAGTTCTAGAAAAGTCGGCCATCGCATGGTCAAACCCTTTACTAAAATCGATATCAACGCGGTATTCCGTTGCGTAATGCTGTAAATCCTGCAACGTAGCAATTTGATGTAACTGCCCGTGAAAAAAATACACAGCAACCGTCATCAAAAGACCGATACTAAACCAAACTGCAGAATGCTTAATCGCCTGCTTGGCCGTTACCTCAACTTCTGTAGTTTTTGAAAAAACGCCCAAATCCCAGAGCATTCCAATCATTAGCACAACGAAGAATAATCCAACAAAAACAAACTGTGACAACATGCTCTACAAAGGTAAAGCCTTCCGATAGCAATATGCTAAGACTCCCACTAGAATTTGGTAGATTTGCCAAACATGAGAAACACTGTTGTGAAATTTGTAAAATCAATGGCGCCAACAACCCTCGCTTTGGCTTTGGTTGCTTTCGTATTCCAATCGCACAAACCAGAAGAGGGAATGTTCCCTTTGAATTATGTCAACATAACCGACTTAAAAAACGCAGGACTCAAACTCGAAGGGGAAGACATCTTTAATCCCAACGGACTCAGCCTTACCAATGCCTTGGTAAAAGTGGGCGGTTGCACCGGTAGTTTCATTTCCAAAGAAGGATTGGTCATCACAAACCACCATTGTGTCTACGGAGGAGTGGCCGATGCGAGTACGGTAGAAAACAATTATCTCGAAAACGGATTCGTTGCCCAAACCAAGGAAAAGGAAATCCCCATCAATATGCCCTGCAAAATCACAGAAAGCTATGAAGATGTTTCGGCAATGGTACTTCAGGATATCGATGTAAACACATCACCGAGTGAACGGGCGACAAAAATCAAACAGAATATCGGAAAAATTGTAGCGGCTGAATCTGCAAAACACCCAGAAAAAAGCATCGAAATCTCAGAAATGTTTGTCGGCAAGACCTATACCCTATTCCGCTATGTATTCTTAAAGGACGTGCGATTGGTGTTAGCGCCCCCTGTTACCATCGGACAATTTGGAGGAGATTCAGATAATTGGGAATGGCCACGACATAACGGCGATTTCAGTTTGGTTAGAGTATATGTGGGAAAAGACGGAAAACCCGCAGCATACAACAAAGAGAACGTGCCTTACACACCGGCAAAAACATTGAAAATCAATCCAAAAGGAACCAAAGAAGGCGATTTTGTCTTTATCATGGGCTATCCAGGAAGGACATTCCGCAACGAAACAGCACCCTACTTGGCTTTCCAAGAGAACGTCAATCTTCCTAAAGTTCAAGGATTCTATGCGTGGTACCTATCGCAAATCAAAGATATCACCAAAAACAATGAAGCAGAACGATTGGCTTTCGCCGGCGACGTCCAGAGTTTGGAAAACGTAGAAAAGAATTATCGCGGCAAAATCCAAGGTTTGCGCAGAACTCAATTGGTCAATGCGCGAACCAACGAAGAACTTGAAATGCGCGATTGGGCAAAAAAACAAGGTCGATACCAACAATTGGGTGTGGCGGCCATCGATACATTGAGAAATCAGTGGGACATAAAAACGGCGACGAAAGATGTTAGATATTGGACGCAATTCACCAACAATCAAAGTAAATATAGCTATGCAATTGCTGCCATTGAAAATGCTCGCATGCAATGGGCGATTCTGGCCAACAACGCTCAAAAAACCAATTTACTCGGCGCGGCCTCCAAAGTCATTAATTTGGCAGATGCGAAAAAAGCCATTTTGACGAGTTTAAGCAAGCAATTGAGTACGATTGAAATTCCCCTTAATCAGGAACTCGAAAAGCGAGTACTTGTAAAAATGGCAATTGAAGGTATTGAATTAATGAAACATACGGATCATATTACCCAAAAATATCATCAGAGCAACATGTTTGGCGATAATCAAGACTACTTCAACACCCGCTTGAAGGTAATGCTTAAGGGACAGTCGCCAGAAGAATGGGCAAAAAATGCAGCAACCCAAACACGCATCAATCAAATTTCAGAGATCAAAGCCATCGCAGACGCAGCCAAATCAGCCGCTAACGCGATAACAGAAGCGAATCAAACCACATACAACGCAAAATGGTGGGACAAAACAATTTGTAAAGAAGACGCTTTGAGCCAATGGGGTCGTTTGGTCAATCGAATCACCGGACCCGTAAGTACTCAATCCGCAAAAATCGAAGAGATAATCAAAGCGGCAATGCCTGTGTATTTGGATATGCGTAGAGATTTCAAAGCCACACAGTTCATTCCAGATGCGAATTCAACTTTGCGCCTAACCTATGGTTATATAAGAAGATACAGCCCTAATGATGGGGAAATCCACAAGCCTTACACCTATTTGGATGGCGTATTCGAGAAGGCAAATACCCGTCCGGACTACAGATTACCGAGCGTTGTTGCCGATAATTTACGAATTAAGGACATCGAACCGGTGTTTAAGGACCCTGAAACTGGCAAAGTGATTGTTGGAATGCTCTATAATCTCGATACTACAGGAGGAAATAGTGGATCTCCGGTCTTGAACAATCGTGGGGAATTAATTGGCATCAACTTCGACCGAAGCTTTACCGCCACAATTAATGATTACGCTTGGAATGAAAATTACAGTCGTTCCATTGGTTGCGATATCCGTTATGCCCTATTTGTAATGAAATATGTATCCAAGGCAGACCATATTCTTGCGGAGTTGGGAATTACCGAAGAGGTTCTTCAGGGGAAATCTAAAGATTAATACATAGGCACACGGACCGAATATTAGTTTGATACTTCAATTTGATGTTAGTTCCTCAGAAGAACGAGAAATCTTTGAATCTGAGGATCTAGTCATTAGAGACGATATCAAACAAAAAGGCCACCCAATTGGGTGGCCTTTTTGTTTGAAGTAAAATGAATTTTTACTTTGTTTCTTCCTCTGAACCTTCTTCAGCAGCGGGTGCTTCAGGAGTTTCGTCAGCAGGTGCTTCTGGGGCAGCTTCTTCAGCAGGAGCAGCAACTTCTTCTGCATCAACTTCGGTAACTGTTTCAGCAACAACCGTTTCAGCAACAACTTCCTCAGCAACAACTGTTTCAACAACGGCATCTTCAATTGCAGGGGCAACAACAACTGCTTCAGCAACTTCTGCTTTTGGAGCAGTGGCTTTTGGCGTTGAGGCACCACCACGACGAGAACGACGAGTAGTAGACTTTTTCTTATCCTCGTTGAATCCTTCGAAGAACTCATTGAAGTCAACCAATTCAATCATGGCCATTTCCGCATTGTCACCAGCACGATTGCCAGTTTTCAAAATACGAGTGTAACCACCTGGGCGACTTGCAACTTTACCACCTACTACTGTGAACAATTCAGTTACAGCAACTTTGTCTTGCAAATAAGAGAATGCAGTACGATAGTTGTGGGTTGTAGCTTCTTTACTACGAGTAATGATAGGTTCAACGTAAACACGCAACGCTTTTGCTTTTGCAACAGTTGTTACGATACGCTTATGGATAATCAAAGAAGAGGCCATGTTCGACAGCATAGCTGCGCGGTGAGAGGCTGTTCTTCCTAAGTGATTGAATTTTTTTCCGTGTCTCATCTCTTAATTAATCTTCGTTAATGTTGTATCTAGCAACGTCCATTCCAAAGTGCAAGCCTTTTTCACGAACAAACTCTTCTAATTCTGACAACGACTTTTTACCGAAGTTTCTGAACTTCAACAAATCGTCGATGTGGTAGTTAACCAACTCGCCCAAGGTTCTGATTTCTGCTGCTTTCAAACAATTGTATGCACGAACAGAAAGATCAAGATCAGCCAATGGGGTTTTCAAGATTTTGCGCATCGACAAGAATCCTTCGTCAACTTCTTCAACTGCTTTGCTAGCTTTAGACTCAGGCATAATGTTCTCGTCGCTAAACAATACAAAGTGCTGAATCAAAATCTTCGCAGCCTCTTTCATGGCTTCTTCTGGATGAATACTACCGTCTGTGCTCAACTCCATAACCAGTTTCTCGTAATCGGTTCTTTGTTCTACACGGAAATCTTCAACGCTATATTTAACGTTACGGATTGGGGTATAGATAGAATCGATTGCGATGGTTCCAATTTGGGCATCTTTCACTTTGTTTTCTTCGGCAGGTACATAACCACGACCTTTTCCAACGGTGATTTCCAACTCCAAATTTACAGTGGGCTCCATGTTACAGATTACCAACTCAGGATTAAGGATATTAAACGCATTTGTATAACGTCCGATGTCCCCAGCTAAGAATTGATCTTTGCCTTTTACACTGATGAAGATTTTCTCCTGCTCTTCGGTTGAAGAGTTGGCTTTGAAACGAACTTGCTTCATATTCAATACCATCTCAACTACGTCTTCAGTTACACCTTTGATGGTGCTGAATTCGTGGTCTACACCCTGAATTTTGATAGAGGTGATGGCATAACCTTCCAAGGATGAAAGGAGAATTCTGCGCATTGCATTTCCAATGGTTACACCATAGCCTTTTTCCAATGGAGAGAATTCGAATACTCCATGAAAATCGGTGGCTTTGTGCATCACCACTTTATTCGGTTTTTGAAAAGGTATTACACCCATGATTTTGTTATTATTATTTGCTATAAAGTTCGACAATCAACTGCTCTTTAATGTTCTCAGGAATTTCAGAACGCTCAGGGTAAGTCAAAAACTTGCCACTCATTTCGTTTCCATTCCAATCGATCCAGCTAAAGCGGTTGTTTACTTTACTCACTGAATTGGTAATTACTTCCAAAGACTTTGAACGCTCACGTACCGAAACTTCGTCGCCTGGACGCAATTGATAGCTCGCGATGTTCACTACTTCACCATTCACAAGGATGTGACAGTGAGAAACCAGCTGACGGGCGCCACGACGGGTTGGTGCGATACCCATACGGTATACTGCATTATCCAAACGAGCTTCCAAGAACTTCAACAAGTTCTCTCCAGTGATTCCTTTTTTAGCAGCCGCACGCTTGAAGGTGTTACGGAACTGCTTCTCCAATACACCATAAGTGTATTTGGCTTTTTGCTTCTCAGCCAATTGAACTGCGTACTCCGATTTCTTGGGCTTACGACGAGAATTGCCGTGTTGACCTGGACCGTAGTTCTTCTTTTCAAGTGCTTTATCTTTTCCGAAGATAGGTTCGCGGAAACGACGAGCAACTTTTGATTTTGGACCTGTATATCTTGCCATTGGTGTTTTCTTCTAATTAATTAAACTCTTCTACGCTTAGGTGGACGACATCCGTTGTGTGGCATTGGCGTGATATCAGTGATAGATATAACTTCAATTCCAACGGTTTGAAGGTTACGAATCGCACTATCGCGACCGCTTCCAGGACCTTTAACGAAAACATCAACCTTTCTCAAACCTGCATCGTAAGCAACTTTGGCACAATCCAAGCTAGAAACCTGAGCTGCGTAAGGTGTGTTCTTTTTAGAACCCCTGAATCCCATTTTACCGGCAGACGACCAGCTAATCACTTGTC
>JBEGUW010000100.1:0-16895 GCA_041178665.1 Bacteroidota bacterium | reverse complement strand
CCTTTTGCCAAACCCGCGTTGTTCACCAATACATCAATGGCTTTCCAATCCTCAGGCAAAGCATCGTAAAACGCCTGCACATCCATCTTATTGCGGACATCCAATTCGGCCAAAAACACCCTGCAATCCGAGGTCTCAGGATTTTGATTGAGATCTTCCTCCAATTCTTTCAATCGATCCATCCTTCTGGCAACTGCGATAATATCATATCCCAATGTCGCCAATTCCTTCGCCGTAGCATATCCAATCCCGCTGCTTGCACCTGTAACACAAGCAATTTTTTTTACATTACTTTCCATTCGATAAAAACTTAATTCGACTTAACGCCAACTATTATTAAATTCGGGGTAAACAACACCTTCTGGGTGCTACGCGCCGTTGCAAACAATTGAAACTTCAAAAGCAAGCTCATAATTCGGTACAAAACGCTACGAAGTCCCTCTTTCAAAAACCCATTCACACGCATAAAACTGGGCTTCACATTCACATCAACAAAACCGCACGACAGCATCACTTGCTCGGCGGAACTGGCATTCAAATAATTTTCGTGGGTGAAATCTCCTATCGCAAAGGCAGTAGCAATTGGTGCATCCATATTGGGTGTCCTAAATATCGCCATGCCGCCCTTTTTCAACTTGCTCTGAATCAACTGCAACAACTCCACCAACTCGTCTTTGGTGAAATGTTCAATGATATCCATGCCTGTGATGATATCAAACTGCTCTTCTGAACCGCGGAAAAACTGCATCGCATCGCCTAATACCACCTCTGAAACGCCAAACTCATGGGCCATATTCACTTGCTCCTCACTCAAATCCATCCCTATCAAATTGGTATAGCCCGCTTCCTTTAAACCCTTTAACAAACTGCCACTGCCACAACCCATATCAAAAATTCGGGCCGATTTGGAAACAGAATGCAAAAGCGGCAAAATCTCGAGCTCAAACTGCCTCTTCTCGCGCAAAAACAACGACTCAGCCGATGTCAACGATGCCCTACCACTCTGCGTGGTGTGATAATTTGCGTAAAGTACTTTTCTATATTCTACCGACATTCCAATGCGATTTTAATGCAATTTTAAACGATCGTTGATTTTAATGGCGCATCAATCACAGCCATAATAGAAACTGCCGTAGCGACCAATTTCTCCGAACCATCCTCAAACACGTCAAACACTTGACCTTCACAAAACATCAAATTCTGTCCCGCTTTGGTCACCTTACCTGTAGAACGAATTTTGCTTGAAACCGAGGGATTCACATAGGACACCTTCAAATCCACCGTGACAACGTTTTTCGCGGTGTTTCCATTTCCAAAAATCGCCGTATATGCTGCAATTCCCGTGGTCACATCGCAAATCGTAGCCGTCACTCCGCCATGGGTAAAACCGGTATGCTGCATATGATGCGGTTTGATATTCAACTCCATCGCCGCAAAATGCGTATCGACATCGGTTAACTCCAACCCAATAAACTGAATAAACTGATTCTCTTTGAGTCGAGCCGCCATGTATGACATTAATTCCTGATTCATAATGATTTTTATTTGATTGGATTATAAGTAGAGGCTTGTAAAAACTGATTGGCGTTCACATTTCGCCAGATTTGATCGAGGTTGGCATCGTTTTTCGCAGCAAATGTCTGTGCGATGCGCATGCCAATGAAATTGCCTATCAACGGCGGACAGTCTTCGGGCACGCCACCACCAAAGGTTTTATTGCCAAAAGCAAAATATCGTTTGTAGTCGTTGAATTTGGTGCTAAAAAGCAACTTGTTATCCAAAAAATGCTTCCAGATCTGACCTTCTTCCTTCATCATCCACTTCCATTCCTTTTCGTCGTACCCCAACAATTCCCATGGATTCCGGTCAGGAAACAAAGCCATTAAACTATACCACAACTTCCCTTGAAACATCATTTCTTCCAACATGTTACTGCGCTTATGCGTCGGTTCAAAACGCATTTTCAAATAATTCCACATCAGTTGAGAGGCCACTTGGTCGCTGCCATTGTATCGATTAAAAAACGGAGGCATTTCCAGCAGCGCATACGGTGGAAAAGTATCGTTCAGGAACATTTCTTCGCTAAAAGCCAAAATCACTTCTTGGTGATCCGATTTAGGATTGATAAACGTATCGACAAACGTGTTGTAATTGCTGAATTGAGAAAGGTAACCATAGACGTTGGCTTGCGGTGTTGAGGGAATTTCTTGTTGCAAATTGCCCCAAGCCTGCTCAAGATCCGATTTCCACTGGGTATTTTTCTGGTAATGAGATTTTACCGCATTAAAAACCGGAGTATTCTGTAGCAACCAATATTGCAAATACTGCGCTCTTGCTGTGTCGGAAATGGGGCCGAAACGACCAAAATCCATCACTTCATACATCCAAAGGGAGAAAAATCGACCATATTTATTGCGTAATGCAACAACATCGGAAGCGCCACAACCCTTGGTACGCAGACCATCTAACTCCATCGCAAAGTCGGAATATTCCAATTTTACCGGTGCTGCTTGCCTCTTAGGTGTACAAGAAATTAGAATCACCACAAAAAGGGGATAAATCCAACTGCATTTAATGGTATGATTGTTGTTTTTTTGCATGAAACGTATGAAACTACAAAGAAACACTTCTTTTGCCATAGCTGCTACCTTGCTATTTGCAGGTTTTGCAAATTTAACTGCTCAAACCGCCCCCAACGTAAAGATGGGTTTGCGTGTTAGCCCCAATTTTAGCTGGATCAACATCCAAAAAGGTTCGATGTCGAACGACGCTCTAGGACTCGGATTCTCTTACGGAGTTACCGCTGATTTCGCCATGTTCAAAAGCACAAACTATTGGTTGGCGACGGAATTATCGGTTTCTACGATTCCGGTATTGGCAAAAAGTAATACCGAATTAAAGAATGTAGTTCCTCAAACCGGCTCAACGGGCAAATTCGATACATTGAAATATGCAGCGGGAAAAGTGAATTTCAAATACAATACCCAATACTTACAAATCCCTTTAAGCGTAAAAATGAAAACGGATGAAATTGGAAACATGAAATACTACTTCCAATTTGGTTTGGCGCCTTCTTTTATGATGAAAAGCAAGCTTTCAACTACAATTGTTGATGGCAACGCGATTTACCCAGCGAATAAAGGAATCACATCACACGATCCAAACAACATCGACGATGACGTTTACCAATTCACAGGAACAACGGTAGCAGGAAGTGCCAAAGGTGAAAAGGAATATGCATTCCAAGACAACATCGCATCTTTCCGTTTCCCAGTAATTATGGGCGTGGGGGTTGAATACAAATTGACAGGAAATACTATGTTTACTGCGGGTTTGCGATTCGACAATGCTATCAATAACTTCTTCAAAGACCCAACGATCACGGGAAAATCTAATTTACTTGCCATCCAAGCAGGTATCCTATTCTAAATAAACCATGTCGGGGTTAAAAATCGCACTGGCCCAACTCAACTTTACCATTGGCGATTTTGAGTCGAATACGGCAAAAATTGCCGATGTCATTTTCCAAGCCAAACAAGACAAAGTAGACCTAGTGGTCTTTTCTGAACTGTCGGTATGTGGTTACATGCCCGATGATCTTCTAGACTACCCTTATTTCATTGAGAAATGTGAACATGCATTGGAGGCGGTTGCCCGAGCTTGCGAGGGCATAGCAGCAATCGTTGGCGGTGTGATTCGCAATCCCAATAAAGGCCGAAAATTGCAAAATGTGGCTTGCGTGATGTATAACGGCCGCATCCAACAAACCATCGCAAAAACACTCCTCCCCACTTACGATGTATTCAATGAAAGTCGATATTTCGAACCCGAATCCACATCGCAAATCGTAGAATACAAAGGAGTAAAGATTGGCATCGCCATTTGTGAAGATTTGTGGGATGTCTACAACGACTTTGAATATTTGGTAAGCCCAGGTCAAGCATTGAAAGACTTAGGCGCCGAACTCATCATCAATCCAGCCGCATCGCCGTTTAACTTGGGCAAGCAATCGCTGAGAAATCGGGTATTTGGCGGACAAGCATCACGATTCGACCTTCCAGTTCTTTACGTCAACCAAGTTGGCACCCACACGGAACTCATGTTCGATGGCTCAAGTCGCGCAATCAACGGCAACGGCGAAGTAGTTCTACAAGCTCCAAGCTTTGAAGAAAACGTGAGCTATGCCAGTTTCGAAAACGGAAAATTCGCCATGGGTAATTCCGTGCCTCTGGATACCGACGATACCGCGCAGTTGTATAAATCACTGGTTTTTGGCATCGGTGATTATTTCAATAAAATGGGATTCAAGCAGGCAATCTTAGGGTCTTCAGGCGGAATCGACAGTGCAGTGGTTCAAGCCTTGGCCTCGGCAGCACTAGGGGCAGAAAACGTCCATCCCGTGCTTATGCCATCGATGTTTAGTAGTGATCACAGCGTCTCGGATGCAGAATTGTTAAGCAAAAATCTCGGTAACGATGCAATAACGATTCCCATTAAGAACATTTACCATACCTATCTCGATGCGCTTCAACCTGTATTTCAAGGGAAGCCATTCAATTTAGCCGAAGAAAATCTCCAAGCTAGGTCGAGAGCGGTTCTTCTGATGGCCATCTCCAACAAACTGGGCTACATCCTTCTGAATACAAGCAACAAAAGTGAACTGAGCGTGGGATACAGTACTTTATATGGCGATTTATGCGGTGCGTTGAGTCCGTTGGGCGATGTATATAAGAATCAAGTCTACGCGTTGGCTCGATATATCAATCGAAATCAAGAAATCATTCCAAATCACATCATCACCAAAGCGCCATCGGCAGAATTGAGACCCGGTCAAAAAGATGCCGACTCCCTTCCCGATTACGATGTCTTGGATGAATTGTTAAAACACTACATCGAAGAGCACAAAGGGGTTGATGAACTCATTACGATGGGATACGATCAAACCACCGTGCACAAAATTGTAGACCTAATAAACGGAAGTGAATACAAGCGTTATCAGGCCCCACCCATTTTGCGTGTCAGCACCAAAGCCTTTGGAAAAGGACGCATTATGCCATTGGTTGCCAACTATTCCAGTAAATGAGTTCTCTCCAAACAGCCCTACCCTACAAATACCCAAGGGTGTTTTGGATTATGTGCTTGGGCGCGATGAGTTTCTTTCTCTCATTTAACATCATTCTCCCCGAGTTAGCGCAAGAACTCCGATCCAAAGGCGGCGCAGCGTACGTAGGTTGGATCATCCCAGCGTTTTCATTTAGCGCCCTAATTGCAAGACCCTTTAGTGGTTGGATCACCGATAACCTAGGCCGTAGATGGACGATGATTGGTGGATGCTTATTTTGCATCATCGCGGGTTGCTTTTACCCGATGGTGACAACAGCCATGGGTTTCTTGATTGTTCGCGCAATACATGGATTCTCCACAGGTTTCACCCCAACGGGATTTACCGCCTTCACCGCCGACGTGGTTGCCGAATCACACCGAGGTCGCGCCATGGGCTGGCAAGGAATGTTCAATAACCTCGGAACCACCATTGGCTATGCTCTGGGTGCCGTGATTGCATTGCATTTTGGCGTCGACATTCTCTATTACACCAGCGCTGCATTGGCCTCATTGGCTTGGTTACTCTTCATGAGTTTGCCTGAGACGCGCACAAAATCGAATCGAAAAGAATTTGTATTCAATATCCGCAACCTGTTCTATTTTCCGGCGTGGCGACCCAGTTTTATCATGTTTTTGGTCTGTATTTCCTTGGGCTCAATCCTTACCGTGATGGCCGATTTTACTTTGGAAATGGGTTACACCAACAAAGGTTTGTTCTTGAGCATCTACATTGGGGTTTCGCTGTTGTTTCGACTGATTAGCGGACGCGTTAGCGATGCTTTAGGACGCGCCTGGAGCACCGCCATCGGAACTGCTGCACAAGTTTTGTCGATGTCGATATTGGTTTATATGTCGATTTGCTTAAACCACCGACATCAAACACACTGTGCGGATTGCGAATTACCCGGCCTCATTTGGTTTGCAAGTTCAGCCATTCTATATGGCATCGGACAAGGATTTAACGCCCCGAGTTTATTTGCTTGGGCGAGCGACACGGCAGACAACCATCACCGAGGACGTGCCTTGGCGATGTTATTCATGTTTTTGGAATTGGGAATTATCGTTGGCGGATTAACCGCGAACTATTTTATCAAAGGAATGAGCTGGAATTATGTCGGAATATTTGGACTCAGCGGCTCCGCCTTTTTTATCGCACTAGGATTTAGTTTATACTGCCTGCGATACAAGCATCAGAAGTAATTACTTCCACTTGAAATTCTTCAATACGTACAAGGTACGTTTGCGCCACACGGGGTGAGAATTGTACTTGCCATAAAGATATTTCACCATCTCTTGGCTGTTTCTAACTGGACGGTGGTGCTTTTTGATGAAGCCTCTTTCCATTCCATCCAAGTACATTCCAAAATCAACCATGCAATCATACCAACTGGCATAACGAGCGTATTTGTTTTTGGTAGCACCCAACGACATAGTTTTACGAACGCGGGGTTGACGCATACCCGTGAGGTTATTGTCACGACGTGCATAGATAGAGTTATCGCCATCATTACCACTCTCTACAATTTTTACTGCGATAAACAACTTAGCCCACTTGCCGATTGCCTTTTTGGCAACAGAATACATAGGCTGTGCGTTGGGGATGCGCTTTAAAGAAAGTTCTAATGAATCAAAGTACAAAGAATCGTTTACGGTAACTACCGCGGTGTCTGACGCTTTCACTTCAACCACAGGAATTATTTTGTCGGTTCCAAAAGCCGTTTTTCCTATCGCCGCAACGGTAAGGAAAAGCAATACGAATGTTGGAATGACTAATTTGTTTTTAAACATACCGGCCAGTATGCAAACGGCGTGCCAAAAAATTAAAATACTGAATTACAATTACTTAACTTCAAATCCAACTGATCGAATTCCCTAAATCGTTGGCAATTTCCTTCTTTTTGATGTTTATCGCCTTGATATAATCGAGTATTTCCATCATTTCTTCTGGGGATACCTCAGGATTTTCCAACATGGATAGGGCTAGATTAAGATTTTTGTCGAATTTTTTCCGTTTGAGATGCAGAATTACATTTTTCACTTGCTCTTTTACCGTTGATTCCGGAAGAGACACATCAATATAATTATCTTCAAATGCCTTACTCAGCGTATGTCCGCCAGCTAAAATCCCAGCAGCCCAAGCCGCAATATCACTATCCATGTGATGGATGAAATGTTCTTTTTCGGGCCAAGCCTCGAGTTGCGCTGCTTCAGCAATCAATCGAATGGCAAGTTCATCTTCAAACACCAGATCAGGATCGTTCAAAACCTTCTCCACCAAATGATGAAACACGGTCTGTTCTGCATCCAGGGCTTCATTGCCGTGCAATAGTAAAAGTCGAAAAACCGCCATTTCTTGGTGATGGTCTGTGAGCGCCGGCTTCGCCGGCGCAATCATCCCCACCCCCATCTCGTGAGTGATCGATGCAATCTGACTTACAAATGCTTGCTCCTCCTTCGCCTTCTGCTGTCGCAATAACTTCCCTAACTCCTGAACCAACACCGACTCCTCCATTTCGCATATCTGCGATAAATCCCTAGTTAAGGCAGAGCGCTTTAGCCCATCGGCTATCAACGAAACACTTTTTAATATCTCACGTATCGCATCCGACTTCTTCAGGGGATCGTGCTTACTTTCATCAATTAATAACTTGGCCTTAAAGTGGATGAACGTCTCCTCGTTTTCATTCAAATACGCCTGGAAATCGTCCCCGCCTAATTTCTGACAAAACGAATCTGGATCCTGGCCCTCCGGCAACGACACCACACGTACATTCAGGCCATCTTGAAGCAGTAGGTCTATCCCTCGCAACGATGCCTTCATCCCCGCCGCATCGCCATCGTAAACCACCGTCACGTTATCCGTGAAGCGCTTGAGCAACTTAATCTGCCCTGGCGTTAACGCGGTACCTGAACTCGCAACAACGTTTTCGATGCCGGCCTGACTCAAAGTAATCACATCGGTATAACCTTCGGTCATATAGACCTTGTCGGCCTTTTTTATCGAATTCTTAGCCTGAAACAAGCCAAATAAAACATCGCTCTTTTTATATAGGTCGGTTTCGGGCGAGTTGACGTATTTCGGCGATGGGTCCGTGCTACTCATCTTCCGTCCAGCAAAAGCAATTACCTTTCCTGTCACCGAATAGATAGAGAACATCACGCGATGCCTAAACAAATCGTAATGCGTTCCGTTATCGCGCAGTTTCAACAACCCCGCCAAAACCATTACTTCCGCATTAAACCCTTTGACCTTGGAATGACCCGCCAAAGCTTCCCACGACTCAGGACTATAGCCTAGTCCCCATTTTTTTATCGTCTCAACGGTAAAGCCACGCTCCTTGAAATAGGGCAAACCAATCGACTTCCCCTCATCGCCATCAAACAACTGAGCCACAAAAAAACCTTGGGCAAAATCTACCGCAGCCTGAACGGACTCCCGCTGTCGTTGGGCTTCTTGATGCGCATCCTTATTCTCAACATGAGTCTCCTCCAATTCCACTCCAAATCGCTTCGCAAGACTTTTTGCCGCTTCCACAAAATTCAAATTATCAATATCCATCATAAACTGGATGGCATTGCCGCCTTTCTGACAGCCAAAGCACTTGTAAATCCCGATAGATGGAGATACTACAAAACTCGGAGTCTTCTCGTCGTGGAACGGACAACAGCCCTTATATCGGGGGCCAGAGCGTTTGAGCGACACAAAATCACCCACTACATCCTCGATGTTCACCACATTTAGCAGTTGTTCGATTGAGTTTTGAGTAATCATGTGAATTGAATATTGGAGAAACGATTAGATTTGCAAAGTACTTCATCTGATACAACAATTCCAATCATGGACGTAAAGAAACATATCCAAGACCGCGCAGCCTCTATTTTACCGACGTTGGTCGACATTCGCCGACATATCCACCAAAATCCGGAGCTATCGTTTCAAGAACACGAAACTGCCGCTTTAGTAGAAAAAGAATTGCATTCTCTAGGGCTAAAAACGCAACGATTGGCAAATACTGGCGTGGTAGCCGTTATCGAAGGAAAAAATCCATCGAAAAAAGTTGTCGGACTCAGAGCGGATATGGATGCGCTTCCCATTGTGGAAGTGAACGATGGTAGGCCCTATCGCAGCAAAAAGGAAGGTGTGATGCACGCTTGTGGTCACGATGTCCATACAACTAGCTTATTGGGTGCCGCAAGAATTTTAACAGAACTGAAAGACGAATTTGAAGGTTCGATAAAACTTGTTTTCCAACCGGGCGAAGAAAGACTTCCCGGCGGCGCATCGCTTATGATTGCCGAGGGCGTGCTTGAGAATCCAAAAGTGGATGTCATGATAGGCCAACACGTGATGCCCGGCATCGAAACGGGTAAAACTGGATTTCGTCCTGGATTGTATATGGCGAGTACCGATGAAATTTATATCAAAGTAACGGGCAAAGGCGGACATGGTGCGATGCCACACTTTAACATAGACCCGGTGTTAATCAGCGCGCATTTAATCGTTGCATTACAGCAAATCGTTTCGCGCGCCGCAAACCCAGCCATCCCATCCGTATTAAGCTTTGGAAAAGTCATTGCTCAAGGTGCAACCAATGTAATTCCCAACGAAGTTATTATAGAAGGCACTTTTAGAACCCTCGACGAAAACTGGCGTGCGGAAGCCCATCAAAAAATGCTAACCCTAGCAAAAGGATTGGTGGAAGGCATGGGAGGTACGATTGATTTTGATATAAAACGCGGATATCCGTTTTTGAAGAATAACGAAGACCTTACGGAGCGACTTCAATCGGAGGCAAAGTCATTTTTGGGGGAACAGAATGTGGAACCATTAGGCATTTGGATGGCTGCCGAAGATTTTTCATACTTTACCCAAGAAGTCCCTAGCTGTTTTTATCGATTGGGAACGAGAAATGAAGCGAAGAAAACCACTTTTAGCGTACATCACCCCAGTTTTGATGTGGACGAAGATGCACTAGAACAAGGTTGCGGTTTACTCGCTTTTTTGGCTATTTCTGAGCTGCAACGCTAAGAGAAAATTACGCCCCAATCGTAAAGCGCAAGCTATCGACAGCGGCATCCCAAATAGAGGCAGCACTCTCCTCATCTCCTGAATTTACAAATTCGGTAATGATCAAATCGATATCCAAGGTGATAGCATCTTGCTGAATTCTAAATTCTAAAAATTCGTCAGAATCCGCTGCATCTAAAATTTTAAAGCGTACGTATTTACTCTGCACAGCTTTTACCAATAATGCATCCATCTCGGTGCCATCGTCCCACTTAAATTTGTAATTTTCACCATTTTTCACTCCAACATGATCGGCGAACCAATTCTGTAAACCGGAAGGATTAGAAATATACTGATATAAAATATTAGGGGAGGAACGCAATGCGTATTCTAGTTCCAATTTGGTTCGTGAGGTTGAAGTTGAGGCCATAATTACTGTTTTTAATAAAGGGTAATGTCGCAAAAAAAACAATTTAGTGTTAAATTCAAAATGTTTCAGCATGATGAAGTAATTATCTTTGCGTCAATCATGGCCCAAAGCAGATTTTTCTTAACCTCATTCATCCTCTTGCTTTCGGGTTGGGTCTCTGTAGGCTTGGGATTAAACGATTCTGCATCCAATTGGATTCATCATTTTTGCAATCATACCACAGATAATTTTTTTATCCACTTTTCGTGGTTGGCGGAGTGGCTATTGATTATTTTGGCAATTTTGACTGGTTTTTACTTTAATCCAAAACGTGGACTCGTATTTGGAATTGGGTTTGGAATTCAATCAATTTTTGTGGCCCTAGTCAAGACCTGGTTCAACGCACCTCGTCCAATTGAAGCCAAATTTTTCCAATTAAGGCACATCGAAAATCTTGAAATTCACCATTGGCAGTCGTTTCCAAGCGGACATACCGCCGTGGCATTTTTCTGCATGGGTTTAATCGCAATTTCTATCAAAAATTTACAAAATTCTAAGGTTTGGGGCATCACTTGTGCCCTCTTCGCCGCAGGCATCGGATATTCAAGAATCTATTTAGGACAGCATTTTCTGTTTGATGTTTGCGCCGGCGGAACCATCGCCATTTTATTCCTCCAACTGAGTTACCAATATTCTAAGAAACTAGGTTATGATGTCTAAATTTCACGTCCACCTCATCATTACCGCTCTTGCCATTATCCTCTTTTTGCCAGGATTGGGACTCGTTCATTTGTTCGATTGGGATGAACTCAACTTCGCCGAATCCGCCCGCGAAATGGTTGTCAGCCAAAACTACAAATACGTCCAAATTGCCTTTGAACCGTTTTGGGAAAAACCACCCCTATTTATTTGGATTCAAGCGTTTTTTGTCAACCTATTTGGCGACCACACCTGGGTCTATCGACTACCCAACGCCATCGCCGGAATCATCACAGCAAATGTGGCCTACCACATCGGCAGTTATTTAGGTCGACGAACATTAGGCATTTTTTGGGCATTAACGATCACTCTCACCTTTGCTCCGTTGATTTATTACAAATCTGGCATCATTGATCCGGTTTTTAATTTATTGATATTACTTTCAATCTGGCACTGGTACCGTATTACTCGTTGCGATGTTGAAGGACATCGACCCCACGGACACTATTTATTATCCGGCGTATTTATAGGCCTTGCCATTCTCACCAAAGGCCAGACCGCCCTGATCATAATGGGTGCCGTTGCCTTCGTGATGACGGCCTTTCGGGGTCGCTGGCAAGACATTTTATCTCCTCGCCTTTTCATTTTAATTGGTGCGATGGTGGCTGTGGTTGCCATCTGGGTCTACCCACTGTATCACAATTTGGGTCCCCAATTCTTAGATTCATTTATCGCCTATCAATTGGAACTGGTGAAAGGACAAATTGCCTGGCACAATCAACCGTGGTTTTACCATGCGATTGTTTTGCTGTTACTCTGCTTCCCGGCAATTGCATTGGCGATTCCTTATTTGGGACAGCGTGGAGAGGAAGACTTTGAATTGGAAAGTTGGCATACCGTTATGCGAATCTTGTTTTGGTTCGTTTTGATACTGTTCAGCATCGTCACGACCAAAATCATCCATTACAGCAGCTTATGTTGGTTCCCACTCACCTATTTTGCAGCCTATCACACGTATAGAATCCATACAAACCGCGGCAACAATCTCATTCTACAGAAATCTCTGTTATTGCTAATCGGTGTAATTTGGACAGCCCTTTTGTGGATATTACCACTAGCCATTGTCAATCCGGAAAAATTAACCGTTTTGGCCAAAAATTTAGATAGTTTTTCAATTCAACAACTTCTAAACCCGCAGCCAATGCATTGGCTACAAATGATCTCATTATTTATTCCAGGGGCCATCGCCGTTTCAGTTTTTCTACCCCTAACCATCAAGAATTTTTTCCAAGAGCAATTGCACCCCGGAAAACTAATTTTAGCCTTCGGAGGAATCGGATTGGCGGTTTACTATTTCCTACTGCCGGTTGTATCACAGATCACCCAAGACGAATTAATCCATACCGTTCACAAAGAAACCCAAATCAACAAATTGGTGGAGACACATGGATTCAAATCCTTCGCACTTTACTATCACGGAAAAATGCAACCCGCTGATTTTAATGGGTATTGGATGAAAGATACCTTCGTTCAAAACAGGACTATTAACCAATCCTATCCAAAACAATGGGGCAAGCGTGTTTGGATCAAAGATGGTCAACCAAAAGAATCTGCGCGATTAATAACCAAATGCAACTACTTGACAGACAAGTACTTTCTTTTCCAGTTTCGGCTGGTTGATACAATTGGTGCGTATTGGGTTTGGCAGAGGAAGTAGAATTTAATTGAATTTATAGAATTGTATTATATTGCGAGTTACGCAACCTCTAAGGGCAGAATATGAAAGAAAAAAAACGCTGTATTATCACGTCAGAATGGGAACTTGGGGCTGGAAAAATGGGCGCTAGTCATGGGCCAAAATCCATTTTACAACATATAGAATCATCCAACTCAGAAGCATTTGACGAGATCCCCGTGATTGAAATCAAATCAAACGAAATTCCTACCTCAGAGCAGTCAACTCCGTTTTTTAAAAATGGAATGGCGCTCATTGAACACCAACAAAACTTTGCATCCTCTGTGGCCAAGCAACTCAAAGACGGATATCGCTGTTTATTGCTTACGGCCGACCACAGCAATGGAATTGGTGGTGTTAGTGGTCTAGCACAATGCGTTCCGATAGATGAAGTGGGCGTGATTTGGATTGATGCGCATTTCGATTTGCATTCGCCGTACACAACCCCCTCCGGCAATAGCCATGGGATGACTGTGAACACGTTGCTCAACAACGACAATAAATGTCAATCTGTGCGCACGCTGGACGATGCCACAATCCAACTTTGGGATCGGATTAAATTGATCAAAGGCAATGCTGGACTGCCCCCAGAAAATTTGATTTTTGTGGATGTCCGTGATTTTGAACGTCAAGAAGCCCATTTGGTGGAAGAATCTGAAATCGCCTGGATCAAACCTTCAGAAATCAACGAAAATGGCATCGAAGCCTGCATCGATAAGATTTTTGATACCTTAAGCCATTGCAACTATTTGTATGTCAGCTTTGATGTCGATAGTTTAGACACCGACATCGCGAAAGCAACGGGAACACCCGTAGACGGTGGTTTAAAATTGGAGCAAGCGCAAAAATTACTGGAAGCTTTGGTGAGTGATCCACGCACGCAATGTTTGGAAATTACAGAGTTCAACCCTTTGTTACCGAACCCGGAACTGCTATTACCCGCGATTGAGACATTGCTGCTCCCAATCCTATAATTAGGGCTTACGATTTTCAATCAACCACTGTAGGGTATCCACCCCATCGGCAAAATCATAAAGTTGCGTGCATTGGGTACTACCAAAATTCATTGCATTGGTCAGCGGCAAATGCGAAACCGTGCACTGCAGCGAATCCCCCCACTCCACCAATTTCTGAGCAACACCATCAACCGAATCGTAAAAGGAATAGTTGAGCATCCCAACCGGAGCATATAATTCCGGCTTCTCCTTGGCAATCAAATACCCCGTATCAATGTGAGGGTCCAAATTCATCAGCAACAACGCCCTATGGTATTCATAGTTATTTGCGTATTTATTGTGATTGCGAATCCAATCAAAATGCTCATCCCAGCATTGAAACAAAGGCGTAAAATCATATCCTACAGGCAGCATCAAATGGGTGACGTTCCTGCAACCCAAGCCAAAATAATCGAAGACATCATGACCCAACGCAATAAAATCCTCCTGAGTTTCCTCGCCTGTGAGCACCGCAACGCTGTTGCGATTGTTGCGAATCAAATGTGGAATCGACTTAAAAAACGATGCGAAATACTTCGCTGTATTATTACTGCCGGTGGCAATGGCGACATCCAAATTCCGCAACTGCTCTACAACTTCTACGCGCTCACTCCAAATCGGATCAATTTTGGCCGCTTCTGTAAGCCACATCTTTGGAAGTAGAGTATCGTCGGACGATGTTTTGGCAAAGACATAAAACCCAGAAATCACACCCACAATCACATCGTGAAACCCCACCAATGGGACATTTCCGGCCATAATGATACCCAAACGCTGCGTGCCTATATTTTCTGGCAACAAATAATTCGACAACCAAGAGTCAACCTTTTTAGGGCTTAAACTCTCCCGCCACTGCGACAAACTTTGATGGACCTGTGCCTCTTCAAACCAGCGATTATGGTATTTAGCCTGTTCAATCGCAAAGCCCCAACTTTCATTGTGTTCAAAATCTTCAAGTGCCGTGTGCAAAGCAAGTAATGCGCGTTTCTGCCAAATCATTTCGATACAAATTTACATCGGTTCGATATACGCGTGGTGTTGAGCAGTGAGGTTTATTATCTTTGTTGAGAAACAATGAAGAAATATATCCTAATTATCGCCTTGATTTTCATTAATAGCCAAGCAATTGGTCAGATCGACGACGAGAATAGATTAACCAAATGGCATGTTGGATTCAAATTGGGCGGCAATATTTCCAAATTCGACACCAAAGATACTTTTATCTCCAACATCACACCGAGGAATAAAATGGGCATCGCTATTTCGGGATTGGCAAGTTATGATCTGCATCGCAACGTTTCCTTGGTGACTGGAATCAATTTAACAACCCGTGGATATCGCCTCATGAACGATACAGTTGCTATCGACAACAAAATCAAACAAACGTATGCTTCCGTTCAAGTTCCACTGGGATTCTCGTTTAGACAGCATCCATCGCCCAGCAGTTCAAATTTTTTCTGCGAAGAAATTGGGGGTGTATTAAATTATAGTTTTCGAAAAAGCGGAGAAACTCTGTATAACTCAGACAAACAACAAGTTCGAGTGATTGAAACCGGTGGGAGCAAATTCTACCCCATGGTTTACGGTGGTTTATTGATGGGGCGCACATCAAACAAAGGAAAACGCACAGAATACGGGGTCACCTATTACCATACTTTCGGCACCGAAATCAACTTAAAAGTCTCTTCAGGCGAATTCTATAACAAGTCATTCCCGCTTCAATACAACGGCAGCAATTTGCAATTCACTTTCCGTTACTATTTCAATACAGGCAATTTTCAAACGAGTAACGAATACTACTATTGATGATGGATTTCCTAATACACTTCTTTACGGGATTGAGCCCGATGATGCAGGGGCTTGTGGGCGCTCTGTTCACGTGGTTCATTACTGCATTGGGTGCTTCTATGGTCTTCTTCATCAAAGATGTACGCCGTGCCAACATGGACGTCCTAATGGGCTTTACCGGCGGAGTGATGTTAGCCGCCAGCTTTTGGAGTTTGCTTAATCCCGCCATTGGTATGGCAGAAAACCAAGGATATGGCAACATGGCTTGGCTTCCCGTAGGCATTGGATTTTTGGCCGGAGCATTCTTCCTCTTCGCCTTAGACCAATACCTCCCTCACTTGCACTTAAGCAGCCCCATCGAAGAAGTAGAAGGGGTCAAGACCAACTGGAATCGTACGATATTGCTCGTTTTAGCCATCACCCTGCACAACATCCCTGAAGGACTTGCGGTAGGTGTTGCATTTGGTGCTGTGGCCGAAGGAATCCCCGGAGCCGATCTTCCCGCTGCCATCGCGTTGGCAATTGGCATAGGAATCCAAGATTTCCCCGAAGGTCTCGCCGTTGCCCTGCCCCTAAGACGATTTGGCCTATCCCGCAGAAAATCATTCATGTGGGGTCAACTATCTGGCGCCGTAGAACCCCTGGCCGCAATGCTAGGCGTGGGATTGGTTATGATTGCAACCCCTTTGCTTCCTTATTTATTGGCATTTGCCGCTGGAGCTATGATTTACGTTGTGGTTGAAGAAGTAATTCCTGAAAGTCAGCGCGAAGGACATACCGACAAAGCAACGCTAGGTTTGATGTTTGGGTTTGTGCTAATGATGGCACTCGACGTGGGATTGGGTTAATGCACCCGGTCGCCGCGGAGTTCCAATTTCGACATAATCTCAGCTTCCGTAATTAGCATTTCTTCCCACCGCTGTTTCACCTGATCGGCAGGCAAATAGTGCTTTGCCAAATCAATAAACATGCGATAATGACCCGCCTCAGAGACCATGAACTCGTAATAAAACTTCCGCAAATATTCGTCGGCGCAATACAAACTCAATAGTCTAAATCTTTCGCAAGAGCGGGCCTCAACCATAGCCGACACCAACAAATATTCCATCATTGATTGCTCTCTAGAACCGCCTTTTCTCATTTGTTGATGCAAAGCAC
>JBEGUW010000099.1:0-2555 GCA_041178665.1 Bacteroidota bacterium | reverse complement strand
GGGCGATGGGGTGTATTTGAGGTTCCAAAGTGCGGCCATGGTTTCAGATCGATCGATCATTACCACGTCGGACGGATGCAAATAATAAGGCAAATTATAGATTTGTTTCACCCACCAGTTGCCAAAGATGTGGTCGATGTGGGCGTGTGTTCCCAGCAGCATGGTAGGGGTTAAATTGTTTGATTCGACGAAGTCTTGCAACAGTTTTTGCTCTGAAGAATCATACATGCCCGCGTCTACAATGGCGCAATCAAGTGTTTTCTCGCACCAAATCAGATACGTATTTTCTTGCAAGGGGTTGAAGCAAAACGATTGCAATTTCATTCTGCAAAGGTAGGGTTGGTAAAAGTAAAAAGGCGGACCATCGGTCCGCCTTTTTTATACTATCGATTTTCGAGATTAATACTGCGGATTTTCCGAGTTTAATCCCTAACTATTTGTCTTACAAGTGAATGCACTCGCCGTAAGCCAAGGCTACAGCTTCCATCACCGCTTCGCTCATTGTTGGGTGCGGGTGAATGCTCTTCAAAATCTCCAAACCAGTTGTCTCCAAATTACGAGCTACAACCGCCTCGATGATAATATCAGTAACGCCTTCGCCTACCATATGACAGCCCAACCACTCGCCGTACTTCTTATCGAAGATAACCTTTACGAATCCGTCTTTGTGTCCGCCCGCAGCCGCTTTTCCGCTTGCAGAGAATGGGAATTTACCCACCATAATGTCGTACCCTTTTTCTTTCGCTTGTGCCTCAGTATATCCAACACTTGCCACTTCTGGGTGGGTGTACGTGCATCCTGGGATGTTGCCATAATTCAATGGGGCAGGGTGATGACCGCAAATCGCTTCTACGCAAATGATGCCTTCCGCACTCGCTACGTGAGCCAATGCTGGACCCGGTACGATATCGCCAATGGCGTAAACACCAGGAGCTGAAGTGCGATAAAAATCGTCGACAACCACTTTTCCTTTATCCGCCTTGATGCCCATTTCTTCCAATCCCAAATTCTCTAGGTTGGTTTGAACACCAGCCGCGCTCAATACGATGTCGGATTCCAATGTAACCTCACCATTTTTGGTTTTTACGGTTACTTTACAACGATCTTTTTTGATTTCAACCGCTTCTACGCTGCTTTCTGTCAAAATTTCGATGCCACGCTTTTTATATACCATCGCCATCGCCTTGCTCACTTCCTCGTCTTCGATTGGGAGGACGCGCGACATGAATTCTACGATAGTTACTTTGGTTCCGATGCTAGAATAGAAGTATGCGAACTCCATTCCGATAGCACCAGAGCCAATGATAATCAATTCTTTGGGTTGTTTTGGTAAAACCATCGCCTCGCGATAACCCACAACGAATTTACCATCCATTTTGATGTTTGGCAATTCGCGACTGCGAGATCCTGTAGCCAAAATGGTATGGTCTGCTTCAACGATTTGGGCATTGCCATCGTCACCAGTGACAGAGATTTTGCCTTTGCCTGCCAATTTCGCAGAACCTTTGATGACTTCGATTTTGTTCTTTTTCATCAAGAAGGAGATTCCTTTGCTCATGCCATCGGCTACTCCGCGAGAGCGTTTAATCATACCGTCGAAATCGACTTTATGATCTTTTACCGTAATGCCATAATCTGCTGCATGGTTGATGTAATCGAACACCTGCGCACTTTTTAGCAACGCTTTGGTTGGGATACAACCCCAGTTCAAACACACACCGCCTAGATCGGCTTTTTCAATGATGGCAACTTTCTTGCCCAATTGGGCGGCGCGAATGGCGGCTACATAACCTCCAGGACCGCTACCGATGACTGCAATATCGAATTTCATAAATAGATGTTTCTTAAATGGTGACGCGAAGATAATAGTTTCATTTGAATCACACTTTAAACTCGCTGGTTGTGTGAAAAGTAATATCCGGATATTTTTCTTCAGCCATTCTCAGGATGAATCCTGTTTCAGCCAAGAAAACGGGTTGATTGTCTTTGTCGTAGGCGATGTTGTTCTGTCGGTATTTCATAAAATCCTTCAAATCCGCTTCCGTTCCGCTCATCCAACAGGCCTTGTATATGCTGCGGGCTTCGAACCTACACTTGGCGCCGTATTCGTGTTCTAGACGATACTGAAGTACCTCAAATTGAAGTTCACCCACGGTGCCAACAAATTTCCGATTGCCCAGCTCTTGGACAAACAACGATGCCAATCCTTCGTCGGTCAATTGCTGAATTCCCTTCTCCAACTGCTTGCTTTTCATAGGGTCGATGTTGATCAATTCCTTGAAAATCTCTGGAGAAAAACTCGGAATTCCCTTGAAGATGAAGCTTTCGCCCTCTGTGAGTGTATCGCCGATTTTGAAGTTTCCGGTATCGTACAAACCAACGACATCACCGGGGTAGGCGTCCTCCATGACTTCTTTCGACTGAGCCAAAAACAGGTAGGGGTTAGCGAATTTCATCTGCTTTTCGAGGCGGACGTGTTTGAAATTCTTATTGCGTTCAAATTTGCCGGAACAAACCCTCAAAAAGGCAATGCGATCGCGGTGCTTGGGGTCGAG
>JBEGUW010000098.1:0-13957 GCA_041178665.1 Bacteroidota bacterium | reverse complement strand
TGATTTGTGACAATTACAACACAAGAATTTCTTTTTGCAAAATTCGCAGAATTTTCAAAAGTCTTTGGGGGTAGACACAACTTTTTGGGTTTTACACAAATGTGTCATTTTTTTTTGTGTTAAAGCAAACAAAAAAGCGAATTTTGTCGTCTATAAGTTGTTAAAATACATACACGTGGGTTTCGTTCGAATTATTTTTAAAGCAGTACTAATTATTTTAGTGGGATTTGGGTCATTTGGTGGGGTGAAATCACAAGGAATTTGCTATCCGTTTATAAAGCGGCAGTATATTACCAATACAGATAGAGTTGGATTGTCTACCATGTCAACCACTTCAGTTTCGGGGGATTCAAAAGGTTTTTGGATTGCGGGCTACGGGCGGGTTTCAGGGTCAAATCACCAAGATGGATTTCTGATGCGCTTTAACGATACTGGAAAATTTGTATCAAGTATCCGATACGGAGTAAAGGGGTCGGCCACAGCAAATGAGGTTATCAATGACGTGGTTGTGACACCTTCTGGTGGAGCGGTTGTTGTGGGTTCGTCTGCGGTATCGACAATAAATACATCGTTGGGTGTTGTTTCCTATTTTTCAGCCAATGGAAAGTTGAAGTGGACAAAACAAACGCCAAGTTTTTCTAGGAATGGTCAGTCTGATATTTTAATGCGGGCCTTAGTTCATGATGCCAATACAATATTAGTGGTGGGTGAAGGCCGGCAGCAGACGGGTAAAGCCAATATCATCGCGGCGCTTATGGATTCTACGGGTGTTACCAAATGGAGCATTAACCTTGATTTAAATAATAACGAACATCACGCTTATGGAATTGCTCGCGTGGGTAATGAATGGGTAATTACGGGGTGGAGTAGAACTTTGCAAACGTATCCTTTTGCAGTTTTCGTGAACAACGATGGAACAATTAGAAAAGTGTGGAAGGGGACTAGCAACGGGATTAATCAATTTGGACATGTTTTGGTGGCACCCGGCGGTACAATTTATGCCATCGGAACTACCGGCGCTGGTTTAACTGCCAATACTGTGGTGTGCGCTTTTACGGCCAACGGCACAAGGAAATGGTCGCGTAGCATTGGTACAAATAATGTTGCGGAGGGCGGCCAACAAGCATATTTTGAAGGTTCGTCGTTATGGGTTAGTTCAACTTATCAAACATTTACGAATACCCGAGTGCTGTTATTTCAAATTGATACAGCTACGGGGGCGACCATCCAAAATCAAAAGATTTTAAGCAACGGGAATGTCAACTTCTCAACAACCGCAGCCTTTTCGTCTAGAAATTTCTTCCCGCGATCAAAAGGTGGCGTTTTGGCTATCGGTGTCGATAATGCTGCTGGTGTACACAATAATTTCATGATCAATAGTCCTTGCAACAGCAATTGTGGAACAAGCACATCCACGGCTACAAATTCTGCACTGACATGGACGTGGGACTCAACTAAGTACACATTGAGATCCTTTGGTGATATGGCTACTTTGACGTTTGATACCGCGAGTTATGCGATTACGCAAGCGGTGAATTGTACGCAAGCTTGTCCTTTGCCAATAAAAACGATAACATCGCCATTGGTTCTTTGCCCGAGCATCAGCAGTGTCTCTACCGATGGGACGCAGGCTTTGGCAGAATCCTATGCTTGGAAAGATGGGAGCACATCTCCACAGAGAAGTTTTACTGCGGCGGGAACATTTTATCTGACATCGAAAAATGCTTGCGGAAGTCGTGAAGATACCTTGATCGTTGGTAGTGCAACTGCGCCAACCAAGCCAAATTTGAAGGATACCTTGTTTTGCAAGAGTCCATTCAGTTATACCATTGATGTAACGCAACCATATGCCAAATATGTATGGGACAACGGAAGTACGTTGAATAAGCGCACTTTTACTAAGCCTGGCGTGTATTGGCTAGATACGCGGAATGCCTGCGGAAGTCGGGTGGATTCTGTACGATTTAAAATTTTATTGCCTCCGGTAAGTCCTAAAATATTGGATACGGTATTTTGTATTGGCAAATCGGTGGTTGTGAATTTCCCGAAGGTGTCTCAGAGCTTATATACTTGGCCTGATGGGGATACGATGGTTCCAAAATCATTCAATGGAACGGCGAATGTTGTTTTGAAGGTTTCCAATTTCTGTGGGGTCGCTTATGATACTTTTGATGTCGATGTGAAGTTACCACCTACCAAATCACGGGTGAAGGATACCACTTTTTGTAATTCCATATTTGGATGGGATTTGGATATGACTCAACCGAATGTATCGGCCTATATGTGGGATGATTTAACGGTGGGTCCCAAGCGTTTGATTACAGGAAGCGGGAAGTTTTATCTGACGCTTACCAATGCTTGTGGCGTGCGGACGGATACATTTAAAATTATGATTGATACGGTGCCGGAGCGGAGATTGGCGACTGATGAATATTTCTGCGGGGGAACACCTTATGTCTTGAAGGGACGTCAGTTTTCTGGATACAGTAAATATCAGTGGAACACGGGTGCAAAAACGGGGGATTTGAGTGTTTCGCAATCTGGGACGTACATTTTACATACGGAGAATGCTTGTGGAATGCGGGACGATACAGTTAAGGTTTATGCCCTGCGATGTGATTGTAAGATGTGGATGCCGAGTGCGCTTACGCCATTCGGTAGTCAGGGTTTGAACGATGAGGTACGTCCGATGTTTGTGGATGATTGGGGCAAGCCTTGTGCGGTGAAAACGGGGTATTGGAGTGTTTATAATAGATGGGGTGAGTGCATCTTCGATAAGCGTCCGATCGCTGAGAGTTGGAATGGAATTTATATGGATGAGCCGGTACAATCGGGAATTTATATTTATATTGTCCACGTGATATTTGATGAGACGGTTTCTGGATTTAGAAATATGGATAAACAGGGGACATTTTTGGTATTGGAAGGAAATAAATAGAAAAACACAATTATGAAAAAAATAATTACTTATGTAATCGCGGGATGCTTGGCGATATCAGGCAGCGATTTATTTGGACAAACGACCACGGGCGAAGGGTTTGAGAGCGCAACAGCGTTCCCGCCAACGGGTTGGCAAGCAATAGGTGGTGGCTTTGGTTCGCCTACTTGGTCCAGAAGAACGACTGCAAATGCGGGTACAACGCCTGTTGCGAAGCCTTTTGGAGGATCTGCTATGGCTAGATTTTCATCGAACAATGCAACTGCGGGAGGAACCCAAACTTTGGGATCGCCTGTAATTGATTTGAGTAAAAGAGGAACGGCCAATTCATACATTTCATTGTATATGTATCGCGATTCCATTTACAAAGGAGACGATTCTGTATCGGTTTGGTTTAATACCTCGCGCAGTTTAACAGGGGCTAAACGCTTGGGTGGTATTGCTAGATATTGTCGTAAGACGATGCCTGATTCGGTAGCTAACGGTTGGTACAAATATTCTTTTGCGATTCCATCGTCGTTCACTGGAACTACAAATTACTTTCTGATTCAAGCTACGGCTCGCGGTGGTGCTCAGGGCGGAAATATTTTCATTGATAGTGTGACATGGGATGCATATCCTACGTTTTGTGACGGTACACCCAATTCTGGTACTTTGAGTGCGTCTACTTATTATATATGCGGTGCTGCGGGACCCTCTACAATTACTTTGGCGGGGAATACGGCTTCAACTGGAATTTCTATCAAGTATCAGACATCAACAGATTCTGTGACCTTTACTACAAATGCATGGACAACCAACGTGAACACTGCCAATTTCGGTGCAGCGATTGGCAAATACAGATACATTCGTGCGATTGTTACATGTGCTAAAAGCGGATTGGTTGATACTTCAAATTGTATACGCCTTTGGATCGATAATACGGCAACGGCGCCTACAATTACTGTGACTCCAGCAAATGCTACTTTGTGTGCGGGCGCTACTGTGGGTGTAAAATTGGTTGCTAGTGGTGCGTTGACATACAGTTGGACGCCAACCACGGGTTTGAGCTCTAACACTGGTGATACGATGTATGCTTTGCCAAGTGCTTCTACATTTTACACGGTTTCTGGGGTTGATTCGAAGGGTTGTACGGGTCAGCGAAATGTAGCAGTGCAGATTCAGAATGGACCCACGGTTACACTGACGGCTACTGATACAATGGTATGCGATGGTGATTCTGTGCAATTAACTGCAACTGTGGCACCGATTGGAGGGCCGCCACCGACTTATACTTATGCATGGTCTACTGGATCAACTAAGAATACAACATTTGCAAAGGCCAATGGCGCGACTTCTAGCTATCAAGTGAGTGTGAAGAATGCTGCGGGTTGCGAAACGAAAGTTTCTAAAACAATTTTTGGCGTGTTGAAGCCTGTCAATACCTATAAGTATACTGTGATAGGCGGCAGGAAGGTGCAATTTGATTTTACTGGTAGCAATGCGAAGTCGGTATATTGGAATTTTAGTGACGGAAATGAAAGTTTTCAAAAAGCAACAACTTATACTTTTAGTGCAGATGGTACTTTTAAGGTGATGTTGGTTGCGTTGAATCCTCCATGTAAATCAGATACGGTGTATTTTGATGTGAAGGTGACTACGGTTCCAAGTGCGATCAACAATGTGGTTTTGGCGGATTTGAATATGCGTCCGAACCCAAGTAATGATTTGGCGTATATTACATTTAATGGGATGGAATCAAATGTTGCGGTGATGGTATTGGATGCGATGGGAAGAGTGGTATACCGCAATAATTACGATGTAGTTGATGGTTATAAAGGAATTTGGATTCCTACTGCGACTTTGAGTAATGGATTATATCAAGTGAGAATTGGTTGTGGCAAGGGTGTTAGCACCTTGGGCTTGCAAGTGGCTCATTAATAGAGGGATTGAAATTTTTTATGAAGGGAGGGGGGCCGCAGGACCCCCTCCCTTTTTTTATGATTTAGGGATTACGAAGATTTCTTCGCGATAGACATTTTATACAATTATGATTTGGGAATCACCAATTTTTGTCCGGGCCTGATGGCCGTGGGATTTTTTAGGTGGTTCCGTTTGGCGATGGCCTCATGACTCACATGGTAAATCTGTCCAATGCGGTATAGGTTTTCACCGTTTTTCACGACGTGAATTTTTTCATTACCCAGGCTTGGTGTTCTTGCTGGCGGATTTGGACGGCGGTTTGTAACGGTTGCTGGAATTCTATTTACGCTGTCTTGGCTGTTGCGATTACCGACAGTTGAGGTTGATGGGAGCCTGGTGGTAGAATTCGCATCGACAGTAGAATCGAATCGCAAAGAATCGCCCATTGTTTGGGCATTAAAATCTCTTACAAGAGCCTTCATACTAGTATGTACAGTGTTGCTTAGCGCAGTAATATCGAGGGTATCGCGAAAATTAACCTTGTTGTAGGCCTGCATCAATGAGAGGGTAAAAAGTTGACCTTGTAAGGCATAACCGGCTGCGTTAAAATGCAATTTATCGGAGATTGTGAGTTGGTTTTTGTACCAAGTGTGGAGCGATCCCCATCCTCCCATGGCCGCATTTAGATCGTAGACCGTGAGTTTTTCGCGCGCCGCTACGGTTTTGAGTTGATTGTTAATCGGCCGTTGCATTGGCGGGATACGGTTGCGACTTCGGGTATCGGGAGCGGTGGTTAAGATGATTGCGGTTTGGGGACAGGCGATGCTCAGTTTGTGAAGAAAAGCTTGCACTTGCTGCGTGTAGGCTAGGGTATCGATTTTGCCGTTATAGGCCTCGTTGGTTCCAAAAGAGAAGATAATGATATCCGGTTTTAGGTGCTGAAGTTGTTCGATTGTCCAAGGCGCCTTGTCGATTAGATGCGTAAATTGCGCCCCCACAACGCCAAAGTGATGATAGACAACGCCACGTCTTCTGTTCGGCACGAGTTCAAATCCGTAGAATCCGAAGTGATTTTGATTCGCGCTGATTTTAGAGAGGGTAAGTTGAAACTGATTGGTGGGTGCTGTGGCTTGATAAGAGCTTGTGCCCCATCCGGAGGGGTAAAATTGACTGCCTGTCCATTGGAATGGGTTGGCAAGGGTAGGCGAATAGGACTGGGAATCGGCGGAATGCCAGATATTGATTTTTTGAAACTGGGGTTCGTTAAATTTATCGTTAAATTCTATGCTTAGGCTGCTTGCGGCGCTTAGTGTGGTTGCTCCGTAGCCGATGGCACCTAGTGGTGCTTTGAGTCCGCCTGTCATTGTTTTGATGCCTGTCCAAACGCCAACGGGTTTTGCAACGGTTCCTCTTGGGCCATAGCTTTTGGCAAGGGCATAGGGGAAGAGGATTCCTTGTCCGGCGTTGCCATAGAATCCTTGGAGTTGTTTGCGGATTTCGCCACTGAAATAATCGCCTTGGATGTGGCTATCTCCGATTTGAATGATGGTAAATAGGGTGTCGTTTGATGCTGTGCCGGTAGGATTTTGACGTCCGTTACCGCCCGGAGCGGAGCGAACGGGAGGGTATTTGGATTTTGGGGGCTCCGAATTTATGAGCGAGGGGTTGTTTAGCCAAACATTATGCAATTTTTGCAAAGCAATTTTTAGCTTTGGCGATTCTTGCAACGCATTGCAGGGTAGGCAAATAACCGAACTATCTTGCGGACCGATTTTTACATGTGTGGTATCGGTGCCACTATGAGATTGAGAAAGGAGGGGATGAATCCAAAAAATGGAGCAATAAAAAATAATCGATGCAATTCTCATGGTTAGAATTGGAAGTAAATGAAGGGTTGTACTACGTCGTCTTTGAACTGAATGATGATCTGCAGGGCAATTGTCATCCAGAGTATCCATGTAAACGTGGGTAGAATTTGAATTTCTTGAAATAGCTTTTCTTTGATTTTGGTCGGGAAGAATGCAATAACAGCCGCTATGAACAGGAGGATGCCCATTTCGCTGCGCGAATCCCAAAATCCAGTGAAATCTTGCCATTTGGTGTGAAATACAATTTGCTCAATACTTGCAAATGCTGAGCCAAAGGAAGTGGCTCTGAAAAATATCCAACAAAAAGCGACAAAGTGGAAGGTGATGGCGGTGCTTGCGATTCTTGACCAGTGACTGTTATTTTCTTTGGGGAACAATTGTCTCCAGGCTTTATGGAATGCCAAAGCCAAACCATGGGCAAGTCCCCAGAAGACAAATCTCCAATCGGCGCCGTGCCAAAATCCACCGACTAACATAGTAATTAGCAGGAATAGGTAGGTGTTGAATTCGCCTTTTCTATTTCCACCCAGTGGAATATAGATGTAGTCTTTGAGCCAACTGCTGAGGGAGATATGCCATTTACGCCAGAACACAGTCACATTGGTTGAAGTATATGGGTTCTCGAAATTCTCTTTGAGTCGGTATCCCAACATCAGAGCTATCCCTATGGCAATGTCGGAATATCCCGAAAAATCAAAGTAAATTTGGAAGCTATAACCATACATGGCTAGCAGGTTTTCGGCACCGGAAAAGTTTTGTGGGAGTTCGTGTACGATGTCAACGTATTTGCCAATGTAATCGGCGATAAAGAGTTTCTTAAGTAAACCACTCATGATGCGCAATAGGCTTTCTTTATAGAGCGCAGCGTTGATGGGTTGCGGATCTACAATCTGAGGCAAGAAGTCTTTCGCTCTAACAATGGGTCCAGCTACCAAGTGGGGGAAGAATGTCATATAGAATGCGTAATCACTCACATTTTTAGACGCGGGGATTTCTTTGCGATACACATCCATCAGGTAGCTAATCGACTGGAAAGTATAGAAGGATATTCCTATGGGTAGGAAAAGATTATGGTCGGTGAATTGGGTCCCAAAAAGCTCATTGCAATTGTGAATGAAGAAGTTGGCGTACTTGAAATAGAGCAGAAAGGAGAGGCTGTAGGATAGTGATAGCCACAGTAGCAGTTTTCTGGTAGTTCCGGATTTCTTTTGGATGAGTAGGGCAAAGAGGTAGTCGCTGATGATCATCAAGGCAAAAAGACCCAAGAAGGGACCGCTTGATTTGTAATAGAAAAACAGGGAAAATGCAATGATATAGGCCTTTCTCCAGGCGTTACGTTGGATAACGGCGGCGTAAAAAACCAAGAATATGCCAAAAACGGCGAGGAATGAAAATTCTGTAAAGAACCAAGGCTCTTTGGTGGAATAGCTAAAAATGCGATTCAACAATTGTGGATCGTGCAGCGGCGCAAATATGTTATTGATCCAATTAGTATCCACGGTATTTTGCTGCATTGAGGGTGATGATTGATGATCGGAATGGCCGGCCGCGCTTGCGCGGCGGTTTCATAGCCATCTTATATTTGGCCGATGTCTGTAACCAATTTGCGACACTGTCCATCCAAACCCGGTAGCCTTGAACATCGGGGTGACGGCCATCGCCGGCGCGGGTAAGGGTTAGATTTTTTGTCAAAAAGTATGTCCCGGAATCAGCGGAGCTTTTAAATACGCGGTTGATCCCGTAATCTTCGTCCCAATTGGCTGGACCAATCCAAGCGTATGGGATGTTGCGCAACTTTTTCGCAAGCTGATTGGCTGCAATTTTTCTCGCCTTTAAATCTCTGGCATACAATTCATTGAGGCCAAAGACCAAGAAAATATAGGTGGGTTTAAATCGCGCGATAATCTTGTCTATGGTGTCGGACCTACCAAAATTAAAAACGGTAGCGGAATACCATTCCATCGATAAAACCAATTTGTGGCCATTCGCAAGACAGTAGTCGTTCAAGGGGTATCTCAGGCCACCACTTTCTGAATCGCCGATAAGTAGAATTCGATGTTTTGTAGTATCGGCAAAAACGGGCAATTCATAAGCGGGCAAAGTGAAAACGCCACTGCCTTGTGTTAAAAATGGCAAGGTGGAATCTTTTGCAAGGCCTGAATTTGCGGTATCCGTAATTGGCGCTGATGTAGCTGAATTTGCTGGTGTTTCCGGTTCGTCCAAGGTTGCGAGCATCGCATCAATATCTTGGTTTCCTAAAATTTGCTTGAGTTCAACCCCCGCAAAAGAAAAGGCCTCGGGTTTGCAGCTATAGAGATAAAGCAGAAGGATGGGGAGGGTGATACTAAGCCCAGCCCAGACAATGAGCCATGGGGAGGAGGGTTTTGACGTGTTTGCTGTTCTAGAATTTTCGGAACTCCCCGCAACGGACTTTTTAATAGAATTGCCTATTGGGTTGTTCGATGTGTTCTGATCAGGAGTCAAAGTCTCGCAAAAATACTCGAATCGGGTCGATTTTTTGCATCGATTCGTCAGTGCCAAAATGTATTGTGATTTCTTGTTTTCCCAGATTGGTGACATTATAGCCTGATCTGCTAACTTCAATTTTTATTGGTTCGCCGTTGAGCAAAATCTGAAAGCTGTAGCCTGTCCATTGGGCGGGGCAATGCGGATTCAGATATAGGGTCTGGTCCTTGATTCGCAAGCCGCCAAAACCTTGAACGATACTCAAATAGCTGCCTGCCATGGATGTGATATGCAGCCCATCTTCTGTATCGTTGTTGTAGTTGTCTAGGTCCAATCTCGCCGTGCGCAAATACATTTCGTAGGCTTTTTCGGTCTCTCCAATTTTGGCTGCCAAAATGCTATGAACGCATGGGCTCAGTGAACTTTCATGAACGGTAAACTGCTCATAGAACTTGAAATTTCTTACATGGGTATCGGCATCAAAATCGTCCTCAAAGAAGTAGAGGCCTTGCAAAACATCGGCTTGTTTGATATAAACGCTGCGCAGAATTCGGTCCCAACTCCATTTTTGATTGATGGGTCGTTGCGCGGGCGATAGCTCTTTTACGGGGATTAGCTCTTTTTCAAGAAAACCATCGTGCTGCACGTAAACGCCAAGTTCCTCGCTGTAGGGGAGGTAGAGATTTTGGTTGATATGCGACCACGATTCGGTTTCTGCTTGATGCTGGAATTGGGTTTTAGCGCAGATGACCTGGAAAGCGGCTGGGTGGTTTTGTTCGATCCAAAGAGCGCATTCTGAAGTATATTTCATACACCAATTGGCGATGTAACTCGTATACCAGTTGTTGTTTACGTTGTTTTCGTATTCGTTTGGACCGGTTACGCCATGCATTTCATAGCGATTTTTTAGGGCGCTCCAATGGACGCGTTGTTTCCAGAATCGGGCGATGCCAAGCAATACTTCAAAGCCGCCATCCAATAAATAACTGCGGTCGCCGGTATGTTGGATATAGTTGTAGATGGCATAGGCGATGGCTCCGTTTCGGTGAATTTCTTCGAAGGTGATTTCCCATTCGTTATGACATTCTTCGCCGTTCATGGTTACCATGGGGTAAAGCGCAGCGCCGTTGTTGAAGCCCAATTTGGTCGCGTTTTCGATGGCTTTGTCCAGCTGTTTATAGCGGTAAACCAATAATTGTCGGGAAATCGCGGCGTCTGCCGACACCAAGAAAAACGGTAGGCAATAGGCTTCGGTATCCCAATAGGTGCTGCCGCCGTATTTTTCGCCGGTGAATCCTTTGGGTCCAATATTCAAGCGTGCGTCATCGCCGCAATAGGTTTGGTTGAGGTGGTAAATGTTGAAGCGGACCGCTTGTTGGGCTTGAACATCTCCATCGATGCGAACATCGGTGGTTTCCCATTTTTTGGCCCAAACGGCTGCGCTCATTTTTAGGTGGTCTTCAAACGGGGAAGCGCTCATTTTTTCGAGGGCTTTTTTGACGTGAAGTTCCAATGCTTCCGGGGCGTGATGGAAGCTGCTGCCGGTGATGCAATGTTTTACCAACGTGAGTTTTTCGGCAGCAGCTACAGAAATTTCATAGGTGTTGCTAGCAAACTTATTATGGGTATGGGGCTTGGCAATGCTGTTGTGTTTGACCCCATTTATAAAGGTTGCAAAAGCGATGGCATTGGTAACAATCCAATCGAGTTTTTTCGTTTTTACGGTAACAAGCAACTCATGATGGTGGACGTCTTGCTTTACGGGTTCCCAAAATTTCTCATCGTAATTGGAGTCTTTGTTGGAAACGTCGCCATCGAGGTAATTTTCGACAGTGATTATGCAATCGGTGTTCGAGGTGATATTGTACTGTAATGCGCTGTATTCTTTGTTGATGAGTGAGTAGAAACGGTGGCTCTGGATGTCTAATTCGATGCCATTCGACATTTTTACTTTGCAAATTCTATTCAACACCCCTTGATGCATGTCGAGCTCGCGATGAAACGCCAACACTTCAACTTTCGCTAGGTCTAATAATTCGCCATTGATCCATATCCTCAATCCACTCCAATAGGTGGCATTCAACACTTTGGCAAAGTATTCAGGGTAGCCATTCTTCCACCATCCCACGCGGGTTTTATCGGGGTAGTAAACGCCACCCACATAAGTGCCTTGCAGTGAGTGTCCACTGTAGGTTTCTTCTAGGTTTCCGCGCTGCCCCATCATGCCGTTTCCCAGTGAAAAAACGCTTTCGGCGATTTCGTTCATGTTTGGGTTAAAGCCTACTTCGATGACTTTCCAAGGGTCTGCTTTGAAATATTCTATCATGGGGTTGAATGGGGGTAAATTAAACGTTTATAGTTCGTCAAGGAAATTGAAATCGAATTCTCCTAGATTGTTGATATGCATTACAGCGCCGGGCAAATCTTCGCGTTTTCCGATGCCTACGGCTCTCATTCCGGCGGCGATGGCTGCTTGAACACCGGCTGCGCTGTCCTCAAAAACTAGGCATTGCGATGGGGGGAATCCAATCATATCGGCAGCGGTGAGAAAAGTTTCTGGATGGGGTTTGCCTTGTTTTACTTGGCCTGCATCTACAATTGCATCAAAGGCTTCAACCAGACCCACACGCGTGAGAACCATCGTCGCATTTTTACTTGCAGAACCCAATGCCAGAGGCAATTTTAAGTCATCTACTTGTGCAAAAAAGTCAGGGACTCCGGGAAGGACATCGTCCGGGCCCATATCTTTCACCAACTCCAAATACCACTCGTTTTTACGCACCAAATCGGCATCAAACTCAGGATGGGTAAGGGTTTTATTGGCGAGTTTGAGAATGAATTTTAGGCTATCGGCACGACTTACGCCTTTCAATTTCTCATTGTCGTCTTGAGTGAGTTGATAGCCATATTCGGCCGCCAAGCGCTCCCAAGCAAGAAAATGAAAATGGGCGGTATCGCAAATAACCCCGTCTAAATCCAGGATTAGGGCAATCATTATGCAGAAATTTTCAATTTTCGCAAATGGTATTCAACCAAATTGATTACCGGTTCTCTGGTAATTACACCCACGTTAATTCGGTGGATTTTACAAGCTTCTTTCAACAGATCGCTGAAGTGGTAAGCCACTGAACCGACGAAGTGGACGGGCACTTCTTTGTGGTTTTCGTACTTCCAGATGTGAATGTTGATGAATTTGCTGAAGCCATTATAAATGAAATCGCGCACCCATTTTTCGTCGCGGTTATCGCTCAAAAAACGCATGAACGAGGCCAAATAAACGTTTGGATTCGGTTTGTTGTAAACGGCTTCAAAAATGCCTTCTTTGGTGAGGTTGAATCGTTCGATAAGGCCATTGTGGATTTTCTCTGGCAGCTCCTTATACAAGAACATGCGGAGTAAATCTTTGCCATAAAATGTTCCACCAGCTTCATCGCCAAGTACATAGCCCAAAGCGGGAACAACTTCATGGATTACACTGCCATCATAGTAGCAACTATTGCTTCCCGTTCCTAGGATACAAGAAATGCCGGGTTCATCGCCACATGTTGCGTAGACTGCGCCAAGTAAATCGTGATCAACAACAACGTTTGCTTTGGTAAAAATGGCTTTTAGGGCATTCTCAATGATGATGTTTCTTGAGGCACTACTTGCTCCGGCGCCATAGAAAAAAACATGGTCAACCATCGGTGCAACTGCAGCGAGTTCGGTGTTTTTGCGAATTTCACTTTCGATCAACTCGGTGTTGTGAAAAAACGGGTTGAAACCCATGGTATGAAACGATAAACGCTGAGATTCTCCGTCGGTAAATACCCAATCGCACTTTGTGCTTCCGCTGTCTGCTACTAAGATCATAATAAAATCGACGCAAGTTAAAGAAAAAAGGCTTAGTGTCAATCGAACACTTGAAAAACAATTTTTTGCATAGCATTGTTATTTTGGGTTAATTTGTGGGCTAGAGCAAAGATTGTTCATGTCGATAAGCCCATCTTTAAACCCCCACGTTTCCGTTGATTGCGTCATTTTTGGCTTCAGCAAAGAGACTTTACGTTTGCTATTGATTAAGCGTACGGTTCCTAACGCGCTGACGGAGTTGGACGATAGCTATTATGCTTTGCCGGGGGATTTGGTGCGCGACAATGAGAATTTGGATGAGGCGGCGGCTCGTGTGTTGAAGGAGTTGACGGGTTTAACGGGGATTTTCTTACAGCAATTTCAGGCCTTTGGCGATCCATTGCGTATCACAAAAGCGAAAGACAGGGCTTGGCTGCAGGGCGTAAGGCAGGATCCGGACGCTCGAGTAATTACGGTGGCTTATATGGCTTTGATCGAAAGTAGTAAGGTGGAAATTCAGCCGGGTTCGTTTAGTAAAGGGGCGGTTTGGTTGCCTATTGGTGAGATTCCTGAGTTGGCGTTTGACCACAATGAGATTTCTGAAGGAGCGTTGATGGCGTTGCGCGAAAAGGTTCAGATTCAACCAATTGCGTTTGAGCTGTTGCCGGAGAAATTTACGATGAGCGATTTACAGACCTTGTATGAGACCATTTTGCAGCGGGATTTAGACAAGCGTAATTTTAGGCGTAAGATGTTGAATTCTGGAGTGATTGCGGCCTTGCCAGAAAAGCAACACGGCGTAAGCAACAAGCCCGCTAGATATTATGTTTTTAATAGAAATCTGTTTGAAAATGGCCCAATGGGCTTTGTGAACCTCAAAATGGAGGGTTCTTTCACATTGTTTAATTAAGATTACCGTCGATTTTCATGGATAAACCGTAACTTTGCGGCT
>JBEGUW010000097.1:0-4236 GCA_041178665.1 Bacteroidota bacterium | reverse complement strand
TACAAACCTAGCACTTTTTTATCCCTGTTTTTTCGATGTACCTTTGCAATATGGTTAACAAATATGCCCAACGCGGGGTCTCCTCACAAAAAGAAGACGTTCACAATGCCATCAGCCAAGTTAGCAAAGGATTGTTTCCCAAGGCTTTCTGCAAAGTGGTACCCGATGTGTTGAGCAATAACCCCGACGATTGTTACATCATGCATGCCGATGGCGCAGGCACCAAAAGCAGCCTCGCTTACCTCTACTGGCGCGAAACAGGCGACCTCTCCGTTTGGGAAGGCATAGCCCAAGATGCGATTGTAATGAACACCGACGATCTGCTCTGCGCGGGCGTAACCGGTCCATTCATGCTGTCGTCTACCATCGGAAGAAACAAAAACCTTATCCCAGGCGAAGTCATCAAAGCCCTCATCGAAGGCACAGAAAAATTTTGCGAAACGATGCGTGAACACGGTATCGAAATCCATACCACCGGTGGCGAAACGGCTGATGTTGGCGACTTAGTGCGCACAGTGATTGTAGATTCAACGTTGATCGCCAAAGCAAAGCGCAGCGATATCATCGATAATGCAAATATTGCGGCCGGACAGGTTATCGTGGGTTTTGCGAGTTACGGACAGGCCACCTACGAAAGCCAATACAATGGCGGAATGGGTTCCAACGGCCTCACCAGCGCACGCCACGATGTTTTCTCTAGCCATTACCGCGAACAATATCCCGAAAGTTACGACCATAATTTGCCTAGTGATGTGGTGTATTGCGGAAGTAAACGTTTAACTGATTCAGTAGAAGGCTCACCTTTGGATGCGGGGAAATTGGTATTATCGGCCACAAGGACCTATGCTCCACTGGTTAAAGCGATTTTCGATGCTTGCAAACCCGCAGTTAAAGGGATGGTGCATTGCAGCGGCGGCGGTCAAACCAAAGTGTTGCATTTTACCCAAAACGTACATGTGATCAAGGATAATTTGTTGCCCATTCCTCCTTTATTTCAGCTGATCAAAGACGAAAGCGGCACCGATTGGAAAGAAATGTTCCAGGTATTTAACATGGGACATCGACTAGAAATCTATACCGATGCAGCGGCGGCAGAGCAAATGATTGAAATTGCAAAATCGTTCAACATCGATGCGCAAATCGTTGGGATAGTTGAAGCAAGTTCGTCGAACAAACTGACCATTTCAGGGGATTTCGGCACACTTCAATATCCATAGGGTTTACCTTTTCGGCATTTACTGTATTAATGCCCCGAATCTTATGAAAAAACACACTTTATACCTCCTTCTAGGCCTGTATTCGATGGCCCTCACGCCCACATTAAAAGCTCAAGCTACGGGCAATGAAACCTGGAACGATAACAATCGTTTTAAAAATAGTGGATACTATAAGTCTGAATCAATGTCGGCCCCCGCCACAGCAGGAAGATCCGACGATGGATATCTCGCAGAAAGCAGAACTGCAGGCAACGCGGACATGAGAAACAAACGAAAAATGGCGAATAGCAACGCCCAATATTACCAAGGCGGCATCGAAACATCACAAGGCGATTTACTGCTAAATCAGGTCCAAAACAACCAAAGCAGCTATTACGATGGTAGTGATTTTTTGGTTCGAGTTCATGTGTTATACAACGCAGCACCCAGCAGTTACATGGCCATTTTTCATTTGAATCAAGCGGGGAAAAAGGTGCAAGACATAGATAGTTTGATGAGTAAGCGTGTAGCCAAGTTGATTCAACACAGCCAAAGCATCGGACTAAAAAAAGAAGATTTCTACACCGATATGATTGCCTTGGTTCCCATCTTTGAAAAAGAGAGAAAGACATTTGGCAAGAACTATACCCAGGTACCCAAAGGATTCGAAATGCAGAAAAACCTTCACGTGCGTTACAAAAATGCGGCGCAATTGGATGCCTTGTTTACCCTTGCCGCCCAATGTGAAATCTACGACCTCATCAAGGTGGAATATTTCTTCGATTCTACTGAAGCTGCCAACCAAATATTAAAGAACAAAGCGGTTCAGATCCTAAATCAAAAACTCAAAACGTACAAGCAAATGGGCATCGCATTGGACACCAATTTTAGGATGGTGCAGGAGCAACGACACCAATATTTTCCTATCGACGAATACAGACCTTACCAGCCGCTTGCGGTGAGTACCTTGGAAGCTGACGAAAACACAGATCCGAGCAAATCTGGAGTTGCGCAACCAATATCAACCCAAAGAACCACAATGTTTTACAACCAAGTTTCCACTGATGGTTTTGATGCGGTTATCAACCCGTCGCCACTAACGCCGAGTATTCAATTCGTCTATAATTTGGATGTGCGATACAAAATTCACGTGCCTATTCAAACCAAAACGGAGACGATCAAACAAACGGATTTGCTGATTATCACCCCTCAAGGAACGATCAAAGAAATTACGAAATAATTGTAAACTCCGCCCAGGTAGGACAGTGATCGGAATGTTTGGCGAAATCATCAATGCCGGCCGACGATAATTGTCCTGCTAGTTTGGGCGATGCACTTACATAGTCGATGCGCCAGCCCTTGTTGTTAGCCCTAGCATTGGCCCTAAAACTCCACCAAGTATATTGATGTGGTTCCGCGTGTAACACACGCAACGTATCCGTAAATCCCGATTCAAACCACTGATCCATCCAAGCCCTCTCCTCGGGTAAAAATCCTGTGCTGTTCTTATTCCCAACCGGATCGTGAATGTCGATGGCTCTATGACAAATATTGTAATCGCCACAAACGATCAATTCCCCCACCATCGAGCGGATTTTCTGGGCATAATCATGGAAAAAACGCAAGAAATCCATTTTTATATCCTGCCGGATATCCCCCGCCGTTCCGCTGGGAAAATACGCGCTTATTACAGAGCCCCAAGCAAAATCGCAGCGAATCACCCTACCCTCAAAATCATATAAATCATTGCCGCAGCCATACTCCACATGCAACGGTGTTTGCTTTGTCAAAATCCCAACCCCACTGTAACCTTTCTTTTGCGCAGAAAACCAATAACACTCATAGCCCATCGCCTTCAAAGGCTCCTCATCAATTTGCTCTGGCAACGCTTTTAACTCTTGAAAACAGACGATATCGGCGTTTTGCTCAGCCAAATAATCAACCAAGCCCTTGCTCATCGCACTGCGAATGCCATTCACATTATAGGAAATCACTTTCATAGTAAACAAAGATACGGGGTCAATCAAAACACTCCATCAACAATAGATGTCCGCCTGAATAAGAAATTTCCACAAAACCATCCACCTCCACTTCGTTGGAACTTCCTGTGCTATGCGGCAACTCCAACGTACGATCCAGTAACGGATAGACTAAATTTTTTGATGCGATTCCCGATGCAAAACCCACGGGAATCAAACTGATTTGCGTCCCCGCCGGATACCACTTCTTAAACTGTCTAGACAATGGATATACCCGAGAATGATCGTCCAAAATACTCAAGGTTATCTGCTCGTGATATCGCCATAAAGTAGCCATGTTGTTGATAGTATGGTCGGCACGCCTTCCTGTACCCCAAATGATATTTGCCGCTTTATGTCCTTTTGTAATCAGAAATTCGATGCCCTTCTGTAAATCTGTTTTGTCTTGATCCTCCGCCCAAATGCGCTGCACATCGCCCATTTTTGCTATCGCCAATTCATCTGCGTTTGCACCGGAATCGAAGTCGCCCAACCACGCATCAAACCGAATATTTCGTTCCAACAACCGGTGAACCGCGCCATCCAAAGCCAATACGTAGGGCGACCACTCCATCAACTGCTGCAACAAAGCATCACTGCAATCCGCCCCATTGGCGATAATCAATGCCGGCTCCTGGTTGTCGCGTACAATGTGGTGTGAACTCATCCGATAAAAGTAGCTCAAAGTTCGTTCAAAAAAACCAGCGTTGTGGCACGAATTTTGGCAATTGAGCGTTGTAATGCAACAAGTATGAGCAAACCAAAAATTCTCTGGGCAGACGATGAAATTGATCTTCTGAAACCGCATATCTTATTCCTTGAAGGCAAGGGTTATGAGATGAGCACAGTTAGCAGTGGAAGAGACGCCATTGAAGCGGTGAAGAAGAACGAATACGACCTGGTATTTTTGGATGAGAACATGCCTGGAATCAATGGATTGGAAGCGCTGGCGCAAATCAAGCAGCTAAAGCCCAACCTCCCCATCATTATGATTACCAAAAACGAGGAAGAGCATATCATGG
>JBEGUW010000096.1:0-10699 GCA_041178665.1 Bacteroidota bacterium | reverse complement strand
CCACTGCTTTTGGTGCCAGCGTCTTCTGATTCGTTGCGCGCCATATCGCCAAAGTTTTCCGCCGTAGGATTGCGCATCAATTTTTGATGCATTTCCTCAATTTTATCCAACGCCTTCTTCTTATCCGCCTCTGAGGCATCAGGTGATACCAAAACCAAAATGTGAGATACTCTAACCTCATACTTCAAACGGTCATAAGCCTCCTTTATCAATGATTCCGTTACAGCACGATCATACAAATAATTTCTTGCCAGCTGATCCCGATACATTTGCAACTCCTGAACATAAGCCGTAGCCGTGTCCAATCCTGCATCTTTGGCATCCTGAACCTTCAACTTAAATTTGATATACAAATCCAAATAACTGCGAATGTCTTTCGCTGAAATGGGATCCTCTTTTAAATTAATATTCTTAAGGAACTGACGTTCAAATTCATCAGCATATACCTTGTCCTGGTTGATACTGAAAACGAACGGCTTTGGCAATTGAACCGACAAGTTAACATCACCAAGTTTATCTTGTGTCATCTTTTCATTCTGGGCCGATACTGAACTCAGAATCAAACAACCCCCAACAAACAATCCAACAATTCTTTTCATAATCTATTTTATTTCTATAATCTTCAAAAATACAAACTCCTTATCAAAATTCTTAGACATCCGCAGATACAGTTGCCCATAAAACATCTATCAATTCTCCAACGCCCTGCTCGGTTACGGAACTAAAAAACATCACTTCCATTCCTTTCATTTGTTTTCTGATTTCGTCCTTCAATTCATCATCCAACATATCCGCCTTACTTATGGCCACAATGCGCTGTTTAACAAGCAGTTCGGGATTGAATTTTTCCAACTCGCTCAACAACGTTAAAAACTCCTTTTTGTGGTCGGCACTGTCGGCAGGTATCAAAAATAACAACGCCGCATTTCGTTCAATGTGACGCAAAAACCGATGACCCAATCCTTTTCCCTCACTCGCCCCTTCGATAATTCCAGGAATATCAGCCACGATGAAACTTCGATAATCGCGATAATTTACCACACCCAAATTAGGCACCAACGTGGTAAACGCATAATCAGCAATTTCAGGCTTCGCCGCAGATATAACACTCAAAAATGTACTCTTTCCAGCATTCGGAAATCCTACCAATCCTACATCCGCCAAAACCTTCAGCTCCAATACAATCCATTGCTCGATGCCCGTCTCTCCCGGTTGCGCATATTGGGGTGACTGGTTTACACTATTGGCAAAATGCCAGTTGCCCAAACCACCTCTACCACCCGGAACCAAAACCTTTTTTTCTCCGTCTTCCGTGATCTCAAATAAAACCTCACCCGTCTCCGCATCCTTGGCAACTGTGCCTAAAGGAACTTCCAAAATCACCGATTCTCCATAGGCCCCAGAACTGCGATTCTCACTGCCCGCAACACCATCAGTGGCCATCACGTGCTTCCTATATTTCAAGTGAATCAACGTCCACAATTGGGAATTCCCCTGAAGAATAATGTCACCACCCTTTCCTCCATCGCCCCCGTCTGGACCCCCACGAGGATTCATTTTGGTACGATTATAATGCCTGCTTCCAGGTCCGCCACTACCACTTCGGCAGCAAATCTTCACGTAATCAATAAAATTGCTATCGGCCATGAACCGCAAAGGTCGTTAAAAAACCTCCATCTATTGTATTTTCGCACCCGCAACCTTTATGTCAGCTCAATACTCCTTCACAGAAATCGAAAAAAAATGGCAAGCCGCATGGGAAAACAGTAAATTGTACTCCGTACAAATTGATCCCAGCAAGCCTAAATACTATGCGCTCGACATGTTTCCTTACCCTTCAGGAAGTGGGTTGCACGTGGGTCACCCCCTCGGTTACATCGCCAGTGATATCGTTTCGAGATACAAAAGATTAAATGGTTTTAATGTGTTGCATCCCATGGGCTACGACGCATTTGGGTTGCCAGCCGAACAATACGCCATCCAAACTGGCCAGCATCCATCGGTAACAACCGAACAAAATATTAAACGATTTCGTGAACAGCTCAATATTATGGGCTTTTCCTATGACTGGGATCGACAGGTAAAAACATGCGACCCAAATTACTATCAATTTACTCAGTGGATTTTTTCGCTTTTCTTTAATCATTGGTACGATAAATCGGCACAAAAAGCAGAACCCCTTTCCACGCTCGAAGCACATTTTTCTGCCAACGGATCCATAAACCACAACGCCCACGGTGGCAAAATAACAGAATTCTCTGCCCAAGATTGGCAAGGATTTTCGCCCGTGCAGAAACACAATATCCTGAATCAATTTCGATTGGCTTTCATCGACGAAACCACAGTGAATTGGTGCGAAGCGATGGGAACCGTTCTAGCAAATGAAGAGGTAATCAATGGTCTCAGTGAACGCGGTGGCTACCCCGTGATTCGCAAAAAAATGAAGCAGTGGAGCTTGCGGATTACAGCGTATGCAGACAGACTCATAGAAGGACTTGAACGCATTCAATGGAGCGATGCCATCAAAGAAATTCAAAAAAACTGGATCGGTAGAAGTCAAGGTGCAGAAATTGATTTCGTTGTTCGTGGCACCCTCAAAACACTCAAAGTATTTACCACTCGACCAGATACCATCTTTGGTGCAACCTTTATGGTGGTAGCCCCAGAACTGGAAAACCTAAAAGAATATTGCAGCGATGCACAGTGGCCCGGAGTTCAAGAATATGCCAATAAAGCAAAAAATCGCAGTGAAATTGATCGAATGGCCGATACCACAAAAACAGGCGTATTCACCGGGTTAGAAGCAATCAATCCATTTACCGGTGAGCCTATCCCAATTTGGGTGAGCGATTACGTTTTGGCAAATTATGGCACCGGCGTTATCATGGCGGTTCCGGCACACGACGATAGAGATTTTGCGTTTGCATCAACTTTCAATTTATCCATTGTCCCTGTAATCAAACCCGCGAATACCGAACTTGAATTGCCACTCACTGAATCATTCAGCGCAAAAGAGGGAATCTGCTTTAACTCGGGATTTCTGGATGGATTGTCCGTGAAAGAAGCAATTCAAGCCGCCATCAACAAAGTAGAAAAAGCCGGCTGGGGTCAGGCCAAAGTGAATTACAAACTTCGTGAGGCGGGGTTTGGACGACAGCGCTATTGGGGAGAACCCTTCCCAATTACTTACGATAGCGAAGGAATTCCCCAACTTGAAAATCAACTTCCCGTGGAATTGCCCCAAGTGGAAAGCTACAAACCCTCCGGAAATGGCGAAAGCCCTTTGTCTGCAGTAACCGATTGGGTAAATACACCTCAGGGCACACGCGAAACAGATACAATGCCGGGTTGGGCAGGCAGTAGTTGGTACTTTCTCCGATACACCGACCCAAACAACACGGAAGTATTCGCATCAAAAGAAGCCCTCAAATATTGGCAACAAGTTGACCTGTATGTAGGTGGATCAGAACATGCCACAGGTCACCTTCTCTACAGTCGTTTTTGGACAAAATTCCTCTTTGATCTCGGCTATATTTCTTGGGACGAACCCTTCCAACGGTTGGTGAATCAGGGAATGATAATGGGAGAGGACGGACAGAAAATGAGCAAGCGATGGGGCAATGTTGTAAACCCCGACGATGTCTGCGCGCAATACGGTGCCGATACCCTGAGGATGTACGAAATGTTTTTGGGACCCCTTACCGATTCAAAGCCTTGGAATACCAATGGAATTGAGGGTGTAAGTAGATTTTTTGGGAAGTTTTGGCGCTTGTTTTACGAAGGCGAAAACTGGGCGGTATCAAACGAAAAAGCATCGAATGAGGAATTGAAAATTCTGCATAAAACCATTAAAAAGGTGACAGAAGACATCGAAAGTATGAGTTTCAACACATCAGTGTCTGCATTTATGGTAGCAACCAATGAATTGGGAACCCTCAAGTGCAGAAAACAAGAAATTCTTGAACCCATTTTGATACTTCTTGCACCATTCGCACCCCACATTGCAGAAGAATTATGGCATCAATTGGGAAATAAAGAGAGCATCCACATTGCAAATTGGCCCAAATACAATGCGACGTTATTGGTAGAAAATTCGTTCAATTACCCCATTAGCATCAACGGAAAAACGCGCGCACAAATTGAATTTGAACTCACAGCAACAGAAGACGAAATCAAACAAGCCGTGCTAAACCATGAGTTGGTAATCAAATGGATGGAAGGCAAACCCCTCAAGAAATTCATCCTCGTAAAGGGAAGAATTGTAAACGTGGTGGTTTAATTAAAAATTATTCCGCCACTACGGTCGCTTTTTGACCTTCAAACTCAATCACCGCGCCGGGGTATAATTTATTGCGTTTGCGAAATTCTTGCACCCCGTCTACTACAACCAATCCCTCTGTAATCGTTTCATTTGCCATGGAACCGCTCTCCACCCAACCCAACAGTTTAAGTGCCTGATTAAGCTGAATATAAGGTGTATGAATTGAAATGGTTTCCATTAGATGGAGAAACTCTCGCCACAACCACAAGTGCGAGATGCATTGGGATTGATAAAATTAAATCCCTTGCCGTTCAATCCGTCTGTGAAGTCTAACTCTGTGCCACATAAGTATAGGAAACTCTTCATATCACAAACGATCGTCAACCGCTCATCCCCGAATTTCATATCCCCTGGCTTACTCTCATTGTCGAAATCCAACTCATAAGTAAGCCCAGAACAACCGCCGCCCTTCACGCCAACGCGCAAAAAATACTCAGCACCAAGAATATTAGACTCACGCATCAAATCATAAGCCTTTGTTAAGGCCTTGTCCGTAATGCTGATTTCATTTCCTTGGGCAATCATAAATATAAATTAGTGGTGAACTTTTGTACTTTCAATTGGCTCCAATCCATTCTTGCCACGATAATCATTGATTGCAGAACGAATTGCATCTTCAGCCAACACAGAACAGTGAATTTTTACCGGTGGCAAAGCCAACTCTTCCACAATTTCCATATTGTCGATGTTCAAAGCATCGTCGATCGACTTGCCCTTTAACCATTCAGTAGCCAACGACGAAGAAGCGATGGCAGAACCACAGCCAAATGTCTTGAATTTAGCGTCCTGGATGATACCCGTGGTCTCATCAACTTCAATTTGCAAACGCATCACGTCTCCACATTCTGGAGCACCTACCAATCCTGTTCCTACGTTGGTTTTAGACTTATCCAAAGTACCAATGTTTCTTGGGTTGGTATAATGATCGATTACTTTATCTGAGTATGCCATATTTTTTCTTTTACAAATTTACATTTTGATGCGATTCTAAACAAACAATCAATGTTCGCTCCACTGAATAGATTTTAAATCAATGCCTTCCTTGAACATTTCCCACAAAGGACTCATTTCACGCAACTTGGTCACCGCTTCCTTCACCAAATTAATCGTATAGTCGATTTCGGCTTCGGTAGTGAAACGACCCAAACCAAAACGCAATGAACTGTGCGCCAATTCATCGTCCAAACCCAAACTCTTCAATACATAACTTGGCTCCAACGATGCCGATGTACAAGCTGATCCACTAGAAACAGCAACGTCCTTCACGCCCATCATCAAACCTTCACCTTCTACATATTTAAAACTGATGTTGGTAGTATGTGGAAGTCTGTACTCCTTATTTCCATTCAAATAACTCTCTTCCAATGTCAACAATTCGCGCTCCAAACGATCCCTCATTCCACTCAAACGAGTGCTTTCTTCCGCCATGTCCGTCTTCGCGATTTCACAAGCTTTTCCAAAGCCAACGATACCCGTAACGTTCAAAGTTCCACTGCGCATGCCTCTTTCGTGGCCACCGCCATCCATCTGGGCAGTTACTTTCACACGGGGATTTTTGCGACGTACATACAAAGCGCCAACACCTTTTGGGCCATACATTTTGTGCGCTGTAAAACTCATCAAATCAATGTGATCAGCCAATACATCCACCGGTATTTTACCCACCGCTTGGGTTGCATCGCTGTGAAACAAAACGCCATGCTTTTTGCAGATTGCACCAATCTCAGTAATCTTCTGTACCACACCCAATTCGTTGTTACCGTACATCACAGTAACCAAAATAGTATTCGGTTTGATGGCAGCCTCAATCACCGCTGGATCGATCATTCCATCGTAACCAACCGACAAATAGGTAACCTCAGCGCCAAGTTTTTCCAAATGCTTACACGCATCCAAAACCGCCTTATGCTCTGTTGATAGTGTAATGATGTGATTGCCTTTGCTCGCGTACATTTCAAAAACACCCTTGATGGCCAAATTATTACTCTCTGTGGCTCCACTAGTGAAAATGATTTCCTTTTCGCTCGCTCCAATCAAAGAAGCAACCTGACCGCGGGCATAATCCACGGCTTCCTCAGCAGCCCATCCAAATGGATGACTCTTGCTGGCGGCGTTCCCATAAATTTCCAAAAAATAAGGTTTCATGGCTTCAAACACACGGGGATCCATCTGTGTGGTTGCATTGTTGTCGAGGTATATTGGCAATTTTAACATGGTATGAATAGTTATTTAGATACTTTCTAAACTGCAAAATTAACGCATAAGCAGATTGTTTGTTTTCTTATTTTTAGTTTATCGCAAAAGAATGTTCTTTGTATGTGAAATGAGCGTAAAAAAACTTGAACATATTGGCATCGCCGTGAAAGATTTAGCAGCCGCTGAAGCGCTTTTTACAAAGTTACTGGGCTGTGAGCCCTACAAACGCGAAACCGTTGAAAGCGAGCACGTAATCACTTCATTTTTTCAAGTGGGCGATGTAAAAATTGAGCTCCTAGCCGCCTCAAATGACCAAAGCACGATCGCCAATTTCATAGAAAAACGAGGTGAGGGTTTGCATCATTTGGCTTTTGAGGTGGACGATATAAAAAGTTCTCTTACAGAAAAATCTCAAGAGGGTTTCCAACTGATTCATCAGGAACCCAAAGACGGGGCCGACAATAAGCAAATCGCGTTCCTGCACCCCAAATCAACGGGTGGAGTGCTCACCGAATTTTGTCAAGATAAAGGATAAATCGCGTTGGGTTAATTACACCAAATCCGTTAAGAAGGTAAGCAAGTAAATTCCCATACCCGAAAACAACAAGCCCAAGACCAAGTCTAAATGACGGATTCGCTCCTCGGTTAGAAAGTGCTTGATTTTGCTGGCGCCCCAAGAAACCCCTAACTCCGTTAGGAACACGGTGGACAAAGCCGCAAGTCCAAATACCCACTTTCCGTTGTAATCAAATCCCGAACCCGGTGGTAAACTAAACAGGCCCAACCACCATACAATATTGACAGGATTTAACATGTTAATTGTCAATGCTTTGATGAAAAGTTGCTTGTCGTGCATTTGATTGATGCGCAACTCAAAACCACCATCTTTCTTTGATCGTTGATGATGCAAAAAGTGCTGAATTGCCAATCCAAAAAAGACCAATGAACCCACCAAAGATATCCAAACCCTGTATTCGTTTAACTGCTGAGTGATGGATTCTGAAAAATGCAACGCCAATAATATGTACAGAAAATCTCCCGTAATCACACCCAACGCCAACGGAAAACCTTTCTTTACGCCACCCACCAAACCCGCTTGAACAAGCAGAAAAAAGATGGCTCCAAGCGAAACACTCATCACAAATCCCGTTACAAGTCCATATAAAAGCGGCGTATTCATGTTGATTTAGTGTGATAATTGACGATAAAATCAACTTGCGCTGATTCCTAACTGCAAGTTTACAATTCCCGAATCAATAAATCTCAATAAAAATAGACCTCCCCAAGCCATACCAAAAAGTATGTGTAAAAGTTGGGGAATAGAACCCCTAATCGCAGAGCCTCCGGCCCCCTTTGGCGTTGTAATTTTGACTCAATGAGTTTCTTTTCATCAGACTGGGACGACGAAGACGAAGAAGATATTTTTCAAGGCGATGTGGATGCCTTGGTGCGCGACTTCGAAAGCAAACAACGTTCAAATTTTTCCGCCAGAGAATGGTTGGAATTATACCGCTATTACGCAAGTCAGTTTCCTGCTCAAACAGGTCAATATCGTGCCGATACCTATATCAAAGTAATTCTAGAAACCGCAATCAACCAGTTCCCCTACATGTCGATTTTCACCCTTCACTTGGTGGAATGGCTGGTGCGAGATCAAAAATATACAAAAGCACGGATTGCAATTACCCAAGCCCTTCAATATACCCCGTTTGAACCAGCCCTAGGGTTCATGCAAGCCCTAATTCTTAGTATTCAAGGGAATAAGAAAAAAGCATTAGAAGAATTGACAGCGGTTCTTCAAAATGTAGGTGATGAAGAAGCAATGCTAGAAGACTTTTTGGAAATTTCCCTTTACCATGGTCAGTTCGAAATGGCGATGCCTGTACTCGAAAAAGCACTTGATACCGGCGCCGAAGTCAGTGTAATCTTAGAAAAATACATCGAGAAAGCAGAAGAAGGTGGATTGGTAGATGCTTTGATTCCAATGATTCAGCGAATTATCGACAAGGACCCTTATTCCGCAGAGGCTTGGTATGTTTTGGGTTCGGGATATATGGCGCAAGGCGATCATGAACAGGCTTTGAAAGCTTTAGATTTTGCCGTAACCATCAACGAAAATTTTGCAGATGCTTGGATTACCTTCCTTGAGTGCACCTACGAACTCGGTCATTACGATAAGTTCATCATCCAATACAACGAACTGCAAACACGCTTCCCTAAAAAAACCTTCATTGAAGTTGAAGGCCTCCTTGCTTGGAGTCATTACGAGCAAAACGATATCAAAACTTGTCGTTCCATCTACAAAGAAATCCTCAAAAACCAGCCCCAAGACGCCGAATGTTGGTATTCGATGGGCCTCACCTGGCATTACGAAGAGAATTATTCAGCGGCCATCCCCTATTTAGAGAGGGCCTATGATTTAGACCATTTTGAATGTGATTATGGAATGGTGCTGGCATCGGCATATTTTGGTGCCAACTTACCCGAAAAATGGGAGCCACTCTATGAATCTCTGACCATTGAGCATGCAAGCAATCCCGAAGTTTGGTTGGATTTCAGTACTTCATTGTACGAGACAGGAAATACCGATAAAGCGCTAGATATCATTGAAACGGGATTGCTGAATAATCCAAAGCACAGTGGACTATTTTATCGACTTGCCGCCTTATGTTATTTGAGTGGTCAAGCATCTGCCGCCCTCATTATTCTTGAGAAGGCACTCGAAATCAATGCCAATGAACACATTCAATTGTTTACCTTTGCACCAGAGCTGAAGAAAGCTACATCTATCTTAGCCTGCATCGCAAAATTCACAAAACCCAGAACTGGAATATGAACAAAGAATTATTCAACTTAAGTCAATTGCCCGACAGATCATCAAAACCCCGTAACAACGGAATAACGATGGTTATGGATAAAGGATTGAGCCTGCAAGAGGTTGAGAATTTTTTGGAAAACGGAAGCCATTACACCGATATCGTAAAGTTGGGTTTTGGCACTAGTGTTTTCACCAACAAACTCCAAGACAAAATCAATCTATACAAGAGCGCTAACATCCCAGTTTATTTGGGAGGCACCTTATTTGAGGCATATATCGTTCGAAACCAATTTGATGATTACGTTAAGTTGATTGAAAAGCTTGGGATTACCCACATCGAAGTGAGCGATGGTAGTTTGGATATGAACCACGATGTTAAGTGCAATTACATCAACACGCTTGCCAAAAATTTTACGGTATTGAGCGAAGTAGGAAGTAAAGATGCCGAAAAAATCATCCCTCCCTACGAATGGATAGAGCAAATGGAAACCGAATTGCAAGCAGGTGCATGGAAAGTGATCGGTGAGGCGAGAGAATCTGGAACTGTAGGTATTTTTAGAGGTACCGGCGAAGTGCGTTCAGGATTGGTTGCAGAAATCATCCGTAAAATCCCTCAAGCCGATGTCATCTGGGAAGCCCCTAAAAAAGAACAGCAAGTTTGGTTCATTCAACTTTACGGCAGCAACGTAAATCTTGGAAACATCGCACCCAATGAAATCATTCCATTGGAAACATTAAGAATGGGATTGCGTGGAGATAGCTTCCACTTCTTTTTGAATCCCTAAAAATCAAAATTTTCCTGCTGTTTGAAGCGCTGAAAGGCGCAAAGCGAGGAGGCCGCAACGGCCCAATGTCATCTTATTTGAATCGATCTACCAAACCGCTGAGGTTTTCGTACGTCTGATATCCCAAAACGCGACCTACAACCTGTCCTCTTTTGAAGAAAATTACCGTTGGATACCCTTCTAAACGATAGCGATCGGCGATAGTGGCCTGCGCTTCAGCATCCACCTGCAAAACCAAAACATCCTTTGAACGAGTTTCGCGTACCTGCTGAACAAATGGCGCCATCTTTTTACAAGGGCCGCACCACGTAGTGTAAAAATCAACCATCACCAATTTATCGCCGGCAATGGCAGCATCAAACGACTTCTCTGTAACTACCATTCCATGGGAATCATCAACTTTGCTCTGGCAAGAGACCTGACCAAAAATCGCAAATGCGATAACAAATAGAAATAAATGACCGGAAAAACGCATTTTGCTCATGTTTTATAATTTATCACAAAGGTACTTATTCAATTTGCATATTTTTGTTGAATGGCTGCGCCCAAAATAGATTTATCTGTAATCATTCCCATCTA
>JBEGUW010000095.1:0-27830 GCA_041178665.1 Bacteroidota bacterium | reverse complement strand
ATTTGAATTTGTAAGAGCTTTCAATTTTTGCATTTTAGAATTTCCATTTTTATTAATCGTGTAATCTTAAACCTATTTCACCACAATCTCATCGACAAAAATCCAAGCGGGGTTGCCCACGCCGGGGTGGTCGGACGGCAACGACATCCTGCATTTGGCAGTGATTCTGATATATCGGGTTTGGAAGGGTGGGGCATTGGTAACAGAATCTTTGGACGGTTGAAGATTTACGGTGTATTGGATGTGTTTCTCGGCGACATTCCGACCCCAAATTTCATCAAAAGTGTAGCGCGTATTGCCGAGTTGGGTCGTTCTGCTGATCATCGATTTTCCAGCGCTAAACATAACGGTGTCGCTCGTTACAGTCGTTCTGCGTTGCGATGGCATTGGATGAAGTTCCCAAATTTTTCCATCGCTGCTGGTTTCAATCTGCACTTCTGTTGGGGCAAAAATCCAACTGGGTTCCACTGATAACGCGCCCAAAGTGATTGATTCAACGTCGGTTATAGTGTCGAGGTCTAACAACGCAACCATGTCCTTCCCATAGAATCCAAGCCAATGAGCGCCCAAGTAATTGCCACCCGCTAAGCCATCGCATAAGGTGCCCTCGCCGTGCCCTGGATATCTTGAATCCGCCGGAATATTCAACTGAATCTTCTTGCCAAAACCCAAATGTTTACGGAAACTCAATGAAACCGCTTGGTTGATGTTCTGAGAAAAGTACCCGTGAATGTCGGCCGAAGTAGTTACAGCTGTGCGTGGTCCCGATTTTCCCTGATAAAGATTGTTGATGCTTGCCCATTCGCTAACAGGAACCCCGGCATTTTTTGTTTTTACCGACGGTTTCTCATCTTCGGAGGGTTTTACCAATTCCTCCCATGCCAGTCCGGCTCTCGATTTTTTTATTTCAATTTGATCCGGCCTTCCGTTGTCAACTTTTGGCGCGAAACCCGAAGCCGATGCCATTTCAACCCAAATTGTATCGTGTCCGGTTTCGATGCTAGGTTTAATTCCATACTGACTATGTGCGAATTTCACATTTGCGAAATTTCCAAATTTCTCATGAAAACTGAGTCGGTCTAAGAAATCTGCAAAGGCGGTATCGATGTTGCGATTGCCCATTTCCACAGCGTTTTCGCCCGTTTTGTAAGCATTATTGGGGCTTGAACCTGTCCACAACGCCTCGCTCAAGGCCAGCAAACGAGGCAAAATCATGTACTCCACCTGTTTGAAATCCTTCATGAATTCCGTCCAAACATTGGCTTGCGCACCCACCACAAAGGGGTGGAATTCCCGTTTGAGTTCATTGGGTACCGGTCTAAAATAGTACACGTCTTTCAGAGTATTCATGCCCCCAAACGCCAAAGGTTCACTGCTTGGTTCGCCTTGGTAATGGTCGAAATAGCAAGGGTATCCGGGTGTCATAACCACGGGATGTTTCATCTGCGCCGCTTCGATTCCCCCCACAACGCCGCGCCAACTCATCACCGCCGCATTGGGTGCCAATCCTCCTTCCAAAATTTCGTCCCACCCAATGATGTTTCTGCCGTGGGCATTCAAATATTTCTCCATCCGTGCGATGAAATAGCTTTGTAAACGATCCTCGGGACGACTCCAATCGTTGATGTCGTTGCTGGCGCCCATCGTACTGCTAACGTCCTTTAGAACCTTGACGCGTTGCTGACACATGAGGCAGTTTTTCCATGCCGATTTATCTACCTCGTCGCCCCCAATATGAATATACTCGGATTCAGGAAATAGCGACATCACTTCATCTAAAACATCCTCCAAGAAGGAAAATGTAGCGTCATTGCCTGCGCAAAAAACGGAAGAATTGGTTTTGGGATAATTGCCACCGGGGACCACGAATTGCGGGATTTTGCTGCAACTCAGGTTGGGGTAGGCTGCCAATGCTGCTGAAGAATGGCCTGGCATTTCGATTTCAGGGACAATGCTTACACCTCTTTCTTTGGCATATTTTACAATTTCTCTGACTTCCTCATGGGAATAATAGCCCCCATAATTGGGCGTCTCATTGGGTTCTTGCGGATGTGCGAAGCGCCAATTTTCATAATCGCGATTCATCCGCCAAGCGCCGATATCTGTCAGTTTTGGGTATTTTTTTATTTCGATGCGCCATCCCTGGTCGTCGCACAAATGCCAATGAAAGGTATTGATTTTGTAAAAACTCAGGTGGTCGATATAGCGCTTGATTTCGGCGGTATTGAAAAAATGTCGACTCACATCCAGATGCATTCCGCGGTAAGGGAATTTTGGATAGTCTTCGATTTGCATGGGTAGGAGCGATCCTGTTTTTGAATGTTCGGTGAGCTGACGTAAACTGCCAAGTCCCCAGCACATGCCAGTAAAATCGATGGCGTGAATTTCAATGGTGGGTTGTTTTCCCGATCCAATTTTTAGCACATAGCTTTCGCGATGGGTGAATGTATTCGGTACGAAATTGATGAAATAATCATTTGTTTTCCATGTTCCGTAAAAACTTGCGTTGGGGTCCGTTTTGGCGATTTTCTCTGGATTGGGCTGATGTAAAACCAGCTTGATTACGTGTTTGATTGGGCTGTGTTTATGCAGCCACGAAAAGGGACCTTTGTTTTGTTGCTCCAAATAAACCTTCCGTATGGGTAGGAGGTCGGGATTGATCGTAAGCTGAAAAGTAGTTATTCTCCTTGGTACGATGTCTGTTGTCGGGGCGTCTGTTGAGGTTACCGTTTTTGCAATTTCTCCAAAAGTGTTTTTCACAAAAGCGTAATAGGGCTTTCTTGGAATTAACGCGTCTTCAGAATATTGCGGAAGGGCATCGTAAAGTCGTTCAAGGATATTGTTTTGATGCAAATTCATTAGCGAATCTGCGCCTATGATTTGGACTTCAATTTGATCGGGCCAATTGAAAAATGGGGCATTTGGGAATTGAACAACAGTTTGTGGAGCGGGGATGATGGGCAGGTATTGAGCAGTTGGATTTTTTACAACAGCAGTTTTCGTCGCACCGCTTTGTGCGCCCGCGCTATGGCAAATAGATCCCAAAAGAATCAACAGAAATCGCAATGCGACTGCTGCGGTGGATCTTTTTAATGAAAAAGACCCATTGGCGAATTTCGCCAATGGGTCTTTGTTTTTATCATAGCCATGGTTACGGAAGGACATGGCCGCAATTTCGGTTGTTAGGGTTGGATTACCAAAGGTTTAGTAATGCTGAAATCCTCGCCCTCTACCCGTACTTGATACATTCCCGACTTTACGTTTAATTCTATTGGACCTAGAATCGCCTTGCTTGTGTAGGCTTCGTAAACCACTTTGCCCATCGCATTGGTAACAACGACATGAATACTGCCTGCATAATTTAAGCGCAATTCAAAACGACCATTGCTTGGATTTGGCACAAATGCGATTTCTTCAAAATTCACCACCGCACTGCTGGCATTTACCACCTGCACACAATCCGAAGTGTCCTTACATCCAGCCTCTGTCAACTCCACAGCATAAATCAAATTTGCCGGAGCAATGTAACTTCTGGCTGTCGCACCATCGATGATTTTGTAGCCCTGACTGCAATTGAGCCACTGGTATTGTGCATTTGTATTCCTGGCAGTAAGTAATGATCCATTGTGAACCACAAAGTCGTCGACCATTTTAACAGTTAGAATGTAAGTGATGATGCTATCGCAACCTTTCCAATTCTTCAATACTTCATAGTATACCCCAGATTTATCGATCAATTTTTTGCTGTTTGGCAAGATGTAACTTCTACAAACCGACGTGTTGATGGTGTCTCTGCCCGGCTCCCAAATTGTCAATTTGACAGTTACAATGCTATCGCAGCCCTGATAATTCACTAATGTATCTAAATAATCACCTGATTTTTTCCAAGTATAATTTCCGCTGGGACTCTGGAATTCAGCGCAAGCACTGCGAATAATAGTCCTTCGTCCTGCAATGATGCTGAAATTTGTTTTGATGATACTGTCGCAGCCCAAGTAGTTTACCAAAGTATCGTAATACGTTCCAGGTGTTTTGTACACTTTTCCAGAGGGTGAAAAATATCTACGACAGGTGGCAGCATTTACTTCGCTCGATGTGCTGTTAAAGATGGTGGCTTTCACTATTACCACACTATCGCAGCCTCTGTAACTTACTAAAGTATCGAAATATCGGCCTGATTGAGTGAAGATCTTTTTACCACTAGGGCTTGTAACCTTGTAGCAATTGCTTAGGCTTATGCTATCCATAGGTGCTCCAATTTTTAGGTAAACGGTGATCACGCTATCACATCCAATAGAATTGGTTAAGTAGTCGACATAGGTTCCGGTTTTTGTCCACGTGTATAGACCGCTAGGGCTTTTGAAGCTCTTACAATCAAACGCCTTCATTGAGCTGGTGGTTTTCTTTTTGATGGTAAGTACATATTTCAATACACTATCGCAACTCATTGAGGTTTGAATCGTATCGTAGTATGTTCCAGAGGTGGCCCATTTGAATTTTCCGGATGCCGATGTATAACGATCGCATGCGGTAATGGTAATTGTTGAAAGGGTAGAAGCACGCTTCATTGATTTCCCAGTGACCCAGTTTGAACTAGAGCCCGACAATGCCAAATTTTGCAGCGTTCCTTTGTTTTTGAAACCTGAGTAGTCGGTTAGACTTGTAACGGAACTATTTGTAGCCGCAGCAGTACCTTGGTTAAACTTGTAATATGCCCTCAAGCCCTTTTGATTTGAGCAAAATTCATCGTTCATATAGGCCCGAATCTCAGCGGTAGATCTGCATGCCTTCCAAATACGCACTTCGTCGATTACACCTTGATATCTTCTCTGATAGGTTCCGGTGTGATCGCCAATTGTTAAGTTGATTGTAGATGCGGTGTTGGTAATTGAGGTGGCGACATCCATCGAGTCAATGACATTACCATCTACGTACAATCGCATTCTTTTACCATCGTAAGTTCCGGCGATATGTTGCCATTTATTCAGAACCAATACGTTAATGGGTGAGTTTTTTTCCGCCCAAGTGGAGGTGCCATTTCCCATGCCGAAGTTGAGTTGTCCAGTACCGCCAACACGAAGCATATACCCATTGTTTGAGCTATTGTCTTCTTTGCATATTACATTGCAATCCCAAGGGTTTGTCTTGAAACTAGTAGGATATACCCATGCTTCTAGGGTAAGCAGTTTTCCTGTAATTTGAAGAGATGTATCGTTCCCGCAGGTAACTCGATCGTCCGTGCCATCGAAATTCAATCCATTTTGACCTAAAAGTTGACTGCTGATTAAGGCAAAACCAGCAATGAATAGATTCTTTAGTGATTGATGTATTTTTTTAGTCATAAAAGTTAGATACTTAGTAAAAAACGAATATAAATCTTAAGGTGCTGAATGTCAAGCAAATACTTAATTCTTATGCAATTCTAGTTGATGCGCGTGCAAAAAACTTTGGGCATGGACGGGGTGACAGGTAAAGTAAAAGGTTTGTTTTTCCGATGCAAACTGAGTGAGTGTTTCGGTTGCCAGTAGCCTTCTTTCCTCATCCATTTCAGTAAACGGATCGTCCAATACAAAGAAACCATCTAAATCCTTTAGATACAGTTTCGCATAAGCCAATCGCACCGCTAGCCCTAAACTCGCTGCAGTTCCGCCGCTTAGCAACTCGGTTGGAATATCTTTGTTATTGCGCCTTACGGCAACCGGAGCCTCGCCTTCTCTCAGAATTTCGGTATACCTGTTTCTCGTGAGCGATGCAAAAATATTGGCTGTTTCCACTTCAAAATCTGCAAAAGGATTGTGAGGGTTTTGTTCGATGATTTCTTTGAGTTTGCGCTCGGCCAGTTCCAGTGCCTCGTATTCCTGTAATTTTCGTTCGAATTTCTCTTGCAGTGATTCCAGTTCCGCCTCTAACGACAATGCATCGGTGTCGAAATTATCCAACTGCGTTTGGATGCGGGTTAAATTGATGCTTAATTGGTTGTTGGCTTCCCCTTGAACGTCTTGAATTTCAACGAGTTTGTTGAGTTCTTGGATGTAATCTGCCGCATTTTTGAAGCCTTCTGGCAAAGCTGGAATGGCTGCGATTTCACTCGCCAGAGTGTTTAACGATGCATTGGAATTGGCATAACTAACCGATAGATTTCCAAAGTCGGTGTATGTATTTACCCAAAGATCAATTTGGTCCTTGTTGCTGTTGAACTCTACCGTGGCCTCAGACGATGCCGAACTCTCTGCTCTAAAAGCCGTTTGAATATCGTCCAGCGAGCGCGTTGATGGAATGGCCAAAAGTTCTTCTGCTTGCTCTTTTATCTGATCAAAGCTCTTTTTTGATTCTTTGATGATGGCTGAGTAATTCTGTCGACATTCATTCAGTAAGTCGTTGTCTGACTTGTTTTTATGAATAATCCGATCAAATTCTACGAGTGCTTTGAGACCGTATTTGTCCAAAATCGATTCGATGGCTTTTTCGTTGAGTTCAATGTTGTTTACGATTTCATCCACCGACTTCAATGCCGATTTGACAGAGATTTTTACTCCGTTGAATTCAAAGGATACTCTGCCTGATGCGTCGATTTTTTTGGTTTCTCCAGCGGTAAGCGTAATGTTTTCTGCGGGGGTAATTCCTTGCGCTGTTTGAATGGTGACATCGGCCTTCGAAAATACTTCTGCCTCCAATTTCTGCGCCTTCAGTTCTAAGTTCGATTGGGCAATGGCTTCACGATGCTCGTTAACTTGTTTTACATCAGCAGGTTCAATGTTCCCGTTGGTAGACAACCTGCCCTTGATCTCCTCTACGGTGGCCAAAATGTCTGTCAGCTGCTTGTATTTCTCTAATATCGATGCGCCTTCATTGCGCTTCTGGGCATTTTTACTTTCAACTTCTAATTTGTCAATTCGATCTTTCATTGCGGCGATGTTCTTTTCTAACATCGGTTGGGCGGCAAGCTTTGTAGGCCAGTCGTTCATGACGATTTTCATGGCCGCCAATTGACCTTCTAGCGTATTTTTTTGATTCGATAATTCTTGATAACGAAGCACATTTTGCTGCTGTAGTTTCATCGAATCGATGGTTACTTTTCGACCGTGAAGTTCAGCGCTATTGTTTTTTAATAAGTTGGACGTGTGATCCAGTGCCACTTCCAATTCCTTTAGTTTGTTGAATTCGGATCTCACCGCTTCCGCCTCGTAATAGGCTTTGATGATCGTGCCCAATCCTCTCAGCCAAGGGTTTTGAATTCCTCTGTTTTCTTTGGGTCCTTGCACATTAAAATCCCAAAGGAGCTTATACTCGGTCATTAAAGATTGAAGCGATGCCAATAAATCTTGCGCTGGAATATCGCCATCCAATCCGCCGCCTTGTCCTTCTAGGGTAGGGATTCTGTTGATATTGTCTTTGTTTTTTTGGATGCTTTCCACCGTGGACGACATCTTCTGTTGGTCGGCAAATAGCACTTCTTCCCAACTACCCCGATGCAACACGAGCAATTCGTTGAGTTTCGCTTGTACTGCGGCCTCGTCGTTTATCGATTCCCCCTCACTGCTTGTCAATTTGGATGATTTCCCAACACCCCACGTTTTCTCTAGCGTGTATTGGCTTTTTCCGGCATTGAAATCAAGGATAATCTTGGCTTGGTCTGCATTCCCTTTTGGGAAATAGGCGTGTGCGAACTTTTCAAGGTCTCGTTTTCCCAAATTTGTGGGTTCAAACAGCGATGCTTTTATCGCATTGACCAAGGTGGATTTGCCTGCTTCATTTTCTCCCAGGATTACGTTGAGGCCCTTTTTGAATTCTACTTCACGATTGGTAAACCCAGCGAAAGGACATAATATCAATTTGTTGAGTATCATGATTTTTGGGCGTTAGGGTTTAACAAAGAGTAGGCGAGTTGCAAAGCCAATTCCGATTCGGGTTCTTCGGAAATTGCAGAAAGCCACTGGTAAGCGGTGGTTCCTTCCGCATAGGTTTTCTGTATGAAGGCCGCGTCAACCGCTACGCCAACCGTATTTTCGATATCAATCTGTAAATAGTAATTTTGAAGGGTTCTGAGATGTTCTCCTAAATCCGTTAATTCATTTTCTGATATGCTACCACTGAGTTTGAGGTCGAGAATGAGCTTTTGATTTCGCCAGCCCAATTCCTCCCGCTGAAAATCGCTGAGGGAATAATTTCTTCCGAAAGTTAAAATCTGACGTGAAAATCGCAAATTCCCGGTGTTGAGTTGCTCAAATCGCAACTGTTTTTTCTCTATGATCTCGATGAACCATGCATGTCCAGGAATCTTCCGTTTGATGCTTTCCGGCGTGTGTGTGGCGGGCATAAAAAACAGGGGATTCCCAATGGATGTGGGGGCAGGGAAGGGGACGTGAATATGCCCGAGGAGCCAAAAATCCACACCCGCAGCACGCAAATCCGTGTCGCTCATGTTAAAATATCGATCGGCATCGTCAACGCCAAGTCCATCCACGTTGCCATGGGCAATTCCCACATGTATTTCATTGGGGTCTTTTTGTATGTCGTTGACCCAGCCAATCACATGTCCTTCGTGGTGCTTTGATGCACAGGGTGAGGGGTAAAAACAGATGGGTTTCCCATCCACTTCAGTGCGATAGACCTCAGATTCATTGAGCAAACGAATGTTCGTATTTTCTGAGGCATCCAAAAATCCTTTCCATAGTTTGTTGTCTTTGCCATCGTAATAATCATGGTTGCCAGGTAAAACAAGGACTTCGGCAGGGGACTTTTTCAAAATTTCCACCACCGTTTTGATGTCTTTGATTGTCACCTTTAAATCATCGAACAAATCTCCAGCAACGACTAAAAAGTGTGCGTCTTTCTGTTTTGAGGCATCGACAATATTCTGTAACGCATCAAATCGTTCTTGAATTAACGCTGATTGGGCATTGCTACCTCGGTAATTGTTGAACTTAAGCCCGATGTGGTTGTCGGCCGTGTGTATGATTCTCACATTTCCCATGAAAAGGTAAAAATACAACAAAGCAGCACATCCCAAAAACTGCAGGAATGCAATTTTGTTATTTCATGAAAATGCAGCCGGTGATCCTATCAATTTTTAAATTGTTTGGATTGGCACCATTCGTTTCAAACACAGCATAATTGATTTTTTCGACCACAAAAATCCCCTCTTGATCATTTTTCTTGAAAGGGAATAGCAATTTGTTATTTGGGACTTTCATTATGTTGAATTCAGCGGAACGCATGCGGTTTTTTAAATCCGATGCCAGGGCGTTTTGAATTGGGATCTCGATTTCTTCTCCATTTACAATTAACGTTACATTAGAGCCAACGTCGCCGGAAGTAGTGCCCTTGTTTCTTTTGATTTTGATAAAATCCGGACGGCTACTTACAGTGCTCTCGTAGTCTTCATTCATATAAATATACTCAATTGGGTAGTAATGGGTCCAGTTTCCAGCGGGGATTAGGTTCTGTGGGATTTGAGATTCGATTTCAAACCAGGTTGAAGTGGCAGTTTCGCGGTCGCTGTCATAACTATGAATGTTGAATTTTTCTAAATCATTCGACAGGATTTCTCTGATGGCCTGTCGGCGATCGATTTTGTCCATGATTTGGCTGCGCTTTTTATCAAGGCTCGTTGACGCTTTTTCAATGTATGTTTGTTTTTGAATCTCCGCCTCGGTAGGATATTTGAGGTAAGGCTCGAGTCCCGTTTTTTGATAATTGCGGTTGAGGTATCGCGTAGCAGAATACAATTCACCCATCAAAGAATCGGTTTTGGGATTGTCCTTGTAGACGAGCAGTTTGCCGTTTTTTACCATTTTCAATTCTGTCAGAAGGCGATTGATTTTCACAGTTTGACTGCTGATCGAAATGCTCTTGTGCGATAGGGGCCCCAATAGGAAAAGGAAGGCGGTGATAAAAAGTGTGAGGGGAATAAGCACGATGTTTCGGCCTTTGAAAAACACGTTGTACAACGTAATCCACGTCAGCCAAACCGTAATCGCCAAAACGGCCCATCGAGGTGCGGTAAATCCATAATCTCCGATGCGTGTGAAAATGGCGACGTATTGGAGTGTCAATAAGGGTAGCAAGGCGACGTAATAGCCTTTGGTATACCATTTTACCCAACTGTTTTCTTTTTGATGCTGATAGGGATATACGAGCAGCATCGCCAACATGCCGAGTACCGAAAATACCATAATCAGGATGGTAACCCAGCCTTGTGGGAGCGACCATTGAACGATGATTTTTCCCATGTAAGCGTATAGAATGAGGAGGTAAAGTACCACCAACGGAATCAAAATAAATTGCACAAAAATGCGCAGACCCTTGGGCAAGTCGGTTGATGATTCTAGCTCGTTTATGTCGGTTGGAACCCCCGCACAAAAAATAATGACACTCATCGGCAGGGCCATAATATACCAGAGGTAGGCATAGATTTTTGAACCGAAATCCACATCAAACAATTGCGTTATCGCCAAAATAGCACCGCTGATTCCGACGAATAAGACACCCGTGTATAAAACGGTTGTAAAGGCCCGAATGAAAAGGGATTTGTTGTATTGCCAGAAGGCGTTTATTTTGAAATTTCCTATGAAGGGGAGGAAGGCAACTACGAGGTGGGTGAGTAAACCATATCCGAAGATTTGAATGGCCTGACTTTGATCGGATCCAGAGTCCATTTGGTTTTTAATGTCCGATACAATGAGCCATAAAATACCTAGGCCCATTACCATTACAAGCCCTTTGACATATCCGGGCCAGGGTTTATTCTGTAGTGCGGTATGGATGGCAAAAAATAGACTAATGCCCATGGCGCAACCAATGATATAAGCGAAGAGATCTTCCATGTCGTTCCATTTCGCCGCGGTGATATTGATCAAAAGCATTGCAGCAATGGCGGCAAAAAGGATGGAAATGGGGTATTTAGTGAGGCTTAAACGGATGCCTTGCGTGAGTTTTTCTAAAGAGAATAATTTCTTCATGCTGCAATTTAAGTTATTCATAAATAAATTAATCAAACTGCATAGATAATTCAGGGGTTTTCGCTTTCTTTAAAATTCTAAAATATTATGAATCAATTAAGATCTACTGAAACGCCAAAATATTTTCACCAACGCGCTTGGATTTATTCCAAAGAGATGTTCCCTGTGTTTATTTATATTCCTTATGTAGTAGCGCTGTATTTCTGCGTGAATGTGGTGATACAAATTTTGAATACGCCCATTTTTCTGTCGGCCCAAAAGGCTTGTTGGGGAGAGGGCAGTGGTTTGGAAATGCTAAAGACAATTTACTCTGCTGGGTCACAAGTAGTTCTGGATTCCACGGCTATTGCGGGTGTTGTAACTGCATTCTTTATGATGTTGTTGATGCGAACCTTCGACGATCTAAAAGATTTTGAACTTGATGCCAATTTATTTCCACATCGCTCTACAGCCAGGAAATTGGTTTTGAAGAGCGACATTCAAGCCATCGGTCTAACTAGCTTTATCTCATTGATCGCAGTGAACTTGATTTGGGGTCAGCAAACGTTGATGGTTTTCTTTATCATGTTAACCTATGCTGTGCTTACTTTCAAATGGTTTTTTGCTGAGCAATATCACCGCGATCACATTTTTGTTACGATGTTGGATCACCAACCTGTGCCTTATGTCATTAATTTCTTTTTGATTCATACAGCCTTGGCTACCGGCACCCAATACGAATCGTTTCAAATGATTCATTTTATTTTGTTGTTGATTGTGTCGATGCCTATCACCGCTTGGGAAGTATCGCGGAAGATTCGCTCTGCCGATATGGAAACTGAATATGAGACTTTTTCTATGGTTATTGGACGCAAAACAGCCACAATCATTCCGATGTTGTTTTTTCTGGTTGTGGGCGGCTTAAATATGCATATGGGTTCAATGTTGCATTTTTCGCAATTGTATTTTTTGATTGATCTGTTGATTATGGCCATCGTATTATTCTTTTATTTGCGGTTTTTGATTAAACCTTTGAAGGAATACAACGTCTTGACGAACGTTTCTTTGTTTGTGACGACATCGTTTTTCTTGAATTTATTGATAAACACGTTGGTGCAGTACCAAATTTTCTAAGGCTTTGAGCGATCGTTTGTTTGATAAGTCGGCCACTGAAGTATCGGAAATCGGCAGTAAGGCATTTCACCTGTCTACCTTGCAACGAGAGGGCTTTCGGGTGCCGCCTTTTTTTATGCTATCGCGTTACGATGTAGAATTGCTGTTTGGGGCTGTATTGTTAGAGGTGGAGTCGATTTTTGCCTCCGTTAACGGTTCGGATTCTGAGGATTTGATGGCTCGTTGCTCGCAGGCCCAGTTGCTGATTGAGTCGTTTGTGCCAGATAGTGATTTGGCCCTGCAATTGGCAACGCGATGTGAGGAAACTTTTGGCGCGGGATATTATATTTCTGTTCGGTCCTCGGCAATGTCGGAGGATTCTGCTTCTGCTTCTTTTGCCGGCCAGCACAGCACATTTTTGTATACTACGGCGGCTACTTTATTGGAGAATGTCAAAAAGAGTTTGGCTTCTGCCTGGGGCTTTGGTGTATTGAGTTACCGTTTGCATCACGGGCTTTCCATCCAGGGTATTGAATATGCGATGGTTTTGCAGAAAATGGTTTTTGCCACGCGGGCGGGAATTGCATTTTCGATGAATTCTCAAGGAAATATGGCTGATGCGGTGATCAATTGTGGCTATGGGATGGGAGAGGGGATTGTGATGGACAAGGTAGCGGTGGATTGCTACCATGTGAATCGGGCGTTGCGGCGCACCACGCGAAGCGTGGTGCGCAAAGAACAAGCCATGGAATTTTCGCCCAGCCTCGGAATTCATTTGGCAGCCGTGCCGGATGAAAAACAAAATGTTGCTGCCCTAACCGATGAAGAGATTTTTGAGGTGTTTGATGTGGCCATTCAAGCGGAAAAGTTACTCGCAAAACCTGCCGATATTGAATTTGTGTGGGGTGAGGATGGATTGCTCTACCTGCTGCAGATGCGACCTATCACAACCATTCATAGAGAGGATTTGGTTGTGCTCGACAATACAAACATTGTAGAGAGTTATCCCAATATTACCTTGCCGTTGAGCTATTCCTTTGCCTCCATGGCCTATACAAATTTATTCCGAAGGAGCGCCAAAGCGTTTTGGATTTCAAGCGAAAAATTTGATGCCAACCATGAGGTTTTTGATCACTTGATTGAGCATTTTTATGGTCGTGTTTATTATCGGTTGGATAACTGGTACCGGATGATGGCATTGGTGTACAATTCCAAACGGTCCATGCAGGCCTGGGAAACCGCGGTGGGATTGCCAGATTCTGCCAGCGATAGTTACAAATTTCCGCTTTCTGGGAAGATCAAAACGGGGCTTTCGGTTCTTTGGATGGTAATCAACTACAAAAAGGGAAGCCGCAGATTTTTTGCGCATTTTGCCTCCTCATACCATCAGTTTAAACAATACCAGCAACATCAAAATTCGCCAAAGGATTTATGGAATCACTTGGAGCAATCCATAGAGCGGACATTTGAGCAGTATCACTTAACCATCGTGAATGACTATTTGGCGTTCAAGGCCTTTGGTTGGTTGCAAGATGCGATTCGCGATGCAAAGATTTCCGATAACCCAGAACTAGCCAATGAACTCGTTGTAGGTCAAGGTGGTGTGGAATCAGAACTCGCCGTAATGGCCTTTTTGAATATCAAGGCGCAAGTACTTGAAAATCCTACGTTGATGTCGATTTTCACCCAAGAAGATTCAGAAGTATTGCATCAAATTAAAGCCCCTGAATTCCTAAAGTTCTATCAAGATTGGCACAATTATTTGGAGCGATTTGGCGATCGGACCTTGGCAGAACTAAAGCTAGAAGTAAAATCGCCGAGGCGTAATCCGGAGATGTTGGTTCAACTCGTAAAATCGCAGTTGGACACAAATATGACCGCCGAGAATTTCAAGGAAAGACAGGGAAAGATATTCGAAAATGCGCAAGCTTTGGTGAAAGCCAAACTCAAGTGGTGGATGCCCAAAACGTGGTGGTTTAATCTCACCTTGGGACTGTCGCGCTATGGGTTGGCAAACCGCGAAAATATGAGATTCTGTAGGACCCGTGTTTATAGTGCAAGCAAAGATATTTTCTTGGCGATGGCAGATTTGATGGTGTTGGCCGGGGTCTTGGATGTGGCCGAGGATGTTTTCTATTTGACGATGGACGAGGTGAAGGAATTTGCCTTTCCTGCCTTAGCGAATCCCGTAAAGGACGACGCAGACGAAGGAGCAAAATCGAATCGAATCGAAAAGAAATCGTATAGAGAAATCGTTGCTGAAAGGAAAGATACATACGAAAAATATAGGTCGCTCCGATTGCCTGATCGCATCATTTACAGCAAGAAAGACAAGCCCGATCTTTCGCAATATTTGGAAGATGTCACCAAGGAGGGGGTCGATATGAACGAAGTTCTCAAGGGCGTTCCTGTTTCAAAGGGCATCGCTGAGGGAGAGGCTTTGGTGATAACCGAGCCGGTGTTGAATGCCGACGTGAAAGGGAAGATTCTGATAAGCAAAATGACCGATCCGGGGTGGGTTTTCTTGATGTCGCAGGCCATCGCGCTGGTGACGGAAAAAGGGTCTTTACTCAGTCATACCGCTATTGTCGGACGTGAATTGGGGATACCTGTAGTGGTTGCGGTTCAAGATGTTACGCAGCGGATAAAAACGGGAGAACGCATCCGGGTGAATGGTTCAACGGGAATCATCGAGAGATTGGGTTGAGGGCTATATTGTGCCCCAGCGCATAGAAATCAAGAAATGCCCGAAATTGACATAAATTGTTGCCCATTGCATAGAATCAAGCGAAGTGAGATAGAATCAAGCCCAAATTCTGCGCGGATCTCCGGGCTTTGTTCTCACCAAATATCCTCGATTTTTGGCCTCGCGTTTTAGGGTAGAGATGAGTTGACTTGGATAGAAAGCCTTGAGGAATCTAGATCCGCCAGAAACTTTGTTGAAATCGGTCAATAATCGGTGACAGTTTGATGCACATCGTTCGCCCCAAAAAGAATAGTCCCATTGGGGAGTTTCCAAGTTGCGTTGGTAAAAGGCCAACATTTGCTGCTTTTCTTCTTCCGTTGCAGGGATTGAAATGATGGTTTCCTTTTTGTGCTTTACGATATCCTCCCATTCTTGAAGGGATTGGTTTTGAAAAATCGAGCTCTTATTCGCCTTGTTGGGTAAAATATGGATGTTGTTTCGGTCCGCGTAATAGAACCCATAAACCCGATCGTAAATCTGCACCGCCACATGACCGCCGAATAATCCACCCAACTCGCGGTAATGATCTCCTTGAAAGGGTTTTGCAAAAGAGCCATGGAATATTCTGACGTGAATCACGGCTCAAAATTACCCAAATTTGCGCCAAATTTCGTATATTCGTTTTTCTTGCATTTTGCACTTATGGGTAATCACTTTTCTCCCTCACAATCCTACGAATTTCAACTGGAACAGTCGCTCAGGCGTCGTTCTTGGCTCATTCCAACCGTTTCGTTTTTGGCAGCCGTTGTACTTTATGGGTGTATCGGTCAGTTGATGCATCAATTTGAAGCCGGTCATTACTGGGTCGTTCTGTTTTCTGGAATGCTCGCTCACGCTTTTTTTATTGTGGTAGTTCACGATGGCGCTCATAAATCAATTACCCGCGGAAAACTTGACCGCATCATTATGAATATCGGATCGGGGTTGATGCTGATGCCATTTTATGCCGAACCCTTTCGCAAGTTTCACCTAATTCACCATTCCAATACAAATACGGATGTGGATCCTTTGTGGCCGGATACCAAAAAGAAGCTGTACGACAATCATCGTTTTTTCTATTTGCTTTGTACGATGATACCCTTGCTGTTTACCCTTTATTTGATTGTAACGCAGCAACGAAAAGTGAAAAAAATGAATCGGGTGGTAATGTCGCCCCGAATGAATTTTTACCACATCGCCTGGTCAAGTGTAATTTCTGGTGTAGTAATTTATTTGGCACGCCCGAGCTTAGCGTTTGTTCTATGTACCTTGTTGGTTTTGAATATGTTCAGTGTACTTCGACATTGGTGCGAGCATTTGGGTTACAACAACGAGCACGAAAGCAATACCTTTTGGTTCCCAATGGGCATGGGCATAGGAAACCATGATGTCCATCACCATGTTCCCCATTTGTCGTGGTTTACCTTATGGCTTGGATTGTGGAAGCGTCCGAAAACGACCTCGGTTTTTCGTGCGATTTACGGGGTCCTGTTTGATAAAAAGTTTGAGCATTATATGGCCGAACCCCACAATCACGGATGATAGACTGGTTGCCTATATCGATGTTTGGTTGCATTGCGATTTCTGCAATTGCGGCGAATGCATTAAAAAATGCGACATTGGATGAGTTGAAGTTTGTTAAGGACGACCGAACAATTTTGATTTTTAGAATTCTGATGCCTGCTTCGGTGATATTGGCGTTGGGTTTGTCGCAGATAGACCCATGGGTGTTTGTCGTTCAGAATTCTTGGCTGGATTGGATTGCTGGGTTCTTGTTTGTTTTTGGTTTGAGTCTTCGATGGATTGCAATTGGCAGTTTAAAAAGGGCTTTTACCGTGAAGGTGACGATATTAAAGGACCATCAATTGAAGACGGACGGGGTTTATCGCTGGGTGAGGCATCCAAGTTACACCGGAATGTATATTTATGGACTCGGTTACGGATTGGCATTAAATAGTCCACTTTGCATGGTATTGGTTTTGCTTGCCGTGTGGATTTCTACCTACGCTAGGATTCCAGTTGAAGAAGCGGTTTTGGAATCGCATTTTGGTGAGGCCTATATAAATTACAAATCCAAAACCTGGAGATTGTTTCCAGGGTTGTATTAGTTAATGCGGGTTCCGCTGGGTTGATTTTTGGCCCTTGTCGAGTTGTTTGGTGCTTACTGCGTTTTAGATTTTAGCACCCAATACAATCCTTTTACATTAGATCTTAATTCCTTGAGATAAACTAGGATGATGATTTCTTCGATGCTGCTGATCCAGCCCCAGATCATCGCAAAGAAAAAAATGGGAGCATAATAACCGTAAGAAAATAGACCCAGGAAATAGATTCCTTGAACATAAGCGCCCACTTTGGTGCTATACATGTGTAAACTTGGTAACCGACGGAATTTGATCAAAGAAAATACATTGTAGAAAACAATTAATCCGATGAAGATATACAATGCCCAAAAGTCATCGCCGTGGTCGGGCAATTTGAAAAAGTAAATTCCTAAGCAGGCCAATATGTAGGTGCCAAAGTCGGCAATCGAATCTAGGCGAGCACCAAATTCTGTTTGTAGTTTGAAAGCTCTTGCGATGATCCCATCTATGGCGTCGCTTACCAAATTGATGCATAACAACAGCGCGAAAAGGGATTCGTTTCCAACAAAGATCATATAAACTAAAAACGGGAACGACAGCAATCGATACATGCTAATTGCGTTGGGAATATTCCAAATGTTCTCCTTTTTAGTGTTCTGTGCGTTGGAGTTTTCTGTTGCCATGATTCTAAGTTTTGAATGGGAGCGGATCTATAGTATTTACAGGGATTTTTTTATTTTTGATAGGACGAGTAGCCCGGAAATGCTAAAATGTAGCAATGCCGCACATACAAAGAACTTAAACATCATCAATAAGTCAAAATCATATAAGTATCCAAATACGAAGCTTACGCCAATAGAAGAATCTGTTTTGTCGAGCAAGGTGAAAAACCAACTATGACGTTTGCTGCTTTCACCTGAGGCAATGCCCATCCTCCGTTTTATCCAAGAATTGGGAAGCTCAAAGAGCATGTAAAATAGGCCGTAAACTACCCCAATAATGGCTTGTTGAAATAGGAGATTTAAATTGTTGATAGCGCCGAAATTGATTTTGTTGGCCAAATAAAAATTGGGATCAAGGTGAGAAAGTAGCCAACCGCCTGGCCAGTTTATTATCAAATAGACGATGCCATTTACGATTGGAACAAATACAAATCCGCGAAGGGTTTTATTGGGGCCAAACCAGATTGAATTTATTGGAATACTCAGAGATGGTAAACCATTTTTCTTCACCAATACCATATGCAGCACGTTGCTAATAATAAGCGGAACAAGGCCCCCGATAATGAAAATAAGTTGTTCAGGTGTCATGGAAGAAAAGGTTTAGGCCATAACAGATTTTTGAATCTCTGTTTCAATGCAATCTAACATTCTTAGGGATACCGACAAAATTCTTTGAGAAAAATCGTATTTGGCAACGATGCCCGATACTTCATAGAACGAAACCCTACAACAGATATAGGATTTAAGTGCAACCTTACACGCTTTTAGGTATGATGTCCATGTTAGAATGTCGGTTGATGACTGAGTCGTTTGCATTTTTTCAAAATGCCCCTTTATATAATTCCAAAACGTTTGGTCATCGAAATCTGCCGGCAAAACAAAACTCAAAAACTCTAAAATATCTCGCTGAGGGAAATCAACTACAGCCAATTCCCAATCATAAATACAAGGATTGCCGCCATTGCGAATTAGTACATTTCTTGGGTTGAAATCGTTGTGGATAATGGTTTTTTGATTGGCTACAAATTCGCTCTCGAGATGCAGGTTTGGCAGTGATTCTTTGATTCGGAGTAGGGAAGCTTTTTGACTGTTATCGGCGCATTCATGGATTAAAATATCCATCAATTTATTATAAAGCGGCAATGCTTGACTCGGCTGGAAATGGGCAAATAGCTTAGAATCAATGTCGTTTAGCAACGTATGAGCCACCGAAACTTCATCCAAACAGCGAGTGATGAGTTCCTCTGTCCAAACTTCGGTATTATTTTCGGCGTTCACCAAATCCATATCTTGGGTCTCAATCCATTCTTGAAGTATCAAATAAATATCGCGTTGGGGTTGAATCCATTGTCCGTAAAAAGTAGGCATTGCTGAAAACCCTTTGCGCTGCAGATGGTCGTAAACCAATATTTCTTTCAGGTGTGAATTGTGAAATTCCAATGAATGTTGATGCGCATTGATTAGGTCTGATAGTTGCGTATCAATAGAAGCCGAAATCAAATGGAGTCCTTTGATGACTTCGCTGTCCAGGGCCTTAGATTTGATCAAAATTGATGCGCTTTCGCCGTTCGAAAATCCCAGTTTGATGGGTAGAAATCCTATCGGTTTTTTGCTGATTTTACTCGTGATATTGGTGATGATTCCATTGTCCACGCCATGATCACTGAACCAATCGATTTGATTGATTTCTATGGCATTGGGAAGATGAATGAGTGTTTCCCTTAAAAATTCGGGGGTGATATCGGATTTTGTGAACCAGTTGACGGGTTTGTTGCGACCCAGTTTTTCATGGGCTTTGGCAAATTCGCCGCTCATGATGGCGCCATAGGTGGAAATTTCCAATCCCAAGGCGTACCCCGCAATGATTTTGGCAAAGCGATGCACTTTTTCGGGTCCTAGGCAGTTTATCATCCGCAAGGCTTCCGATTGTTTGGCAACGTGAGTTCCTCCGCCTACCGTCCCAATGACCAAGTTGGGTAGAGTGAGGGTTAGTTTTATACCATCGGGCTGTTCTGGGTCGCCCAGTGCTTCAAAATGGATAATTCCGGTACTTGATTCATGAATACAGGCAAGGTCTTGTCCGGTAGCGACAAAAATTGCGGCGATGGCGTTTGCAACGTTCACGTTGAAACTAACCATCCCTTTTTTATCGGCCAGTATTTTTGACGGTTTATAAAACTTTAATATTTTTTCTGGGGTGGTGCGTAAGACTTCCTGTATCACTTGTCGCGGCATTTCACAACTCGCCGTGACATGAATTCCCCTGCCATTTTCGATGTTGTATCGCGATACCTTTTTATCGGAGGATCCATTCCCTTCGATGATATAATCTAATGAGATGTTTGGATATTCAAGGGCAAACTCTTTGGCAATAAACAACAAAGCATGCCAGGTACATGTTGTGGTCATGTTCTGACCTGAAGCATCGCCCGTTTCATAAATGAAATCCGTAGTGATGGTATTGCCAGCAATTTCAATGTGTGTTGCAATTAGTTTGGCGTGGTTGGAATAGCCTTCTGCAGTTTGTTTGATGCCGTCTTTGTTTGAGTCTATCCAAGATGCTAAAATTTGCGCATCGGCATTGCTGTCTAAATAAAACATCGGTGAGCGCTGCATGCGTTGCCATTTCACAGCACTTTGATATCCGCCACTTTTGCAAATTACTTTTGCTCCGCGGTTCATGCTATACACCAATGCGCCTTCCAGTGTGCCAACTGGGCAGTAAACGAGTTCTTCTTGGTTGTTTTCTTGGAACAATAATGGGCCAACGAGCCCCAATGGAATTTCGGTTGTCCCAATAAATGATTCAATATTGTTTTGGACGGATTTGATGTTGGTTTTGTAGTTTTTGATATCGGTGATATCAAAGTCCAACTTTTCCAAAAAATCCCATCGTGCTTGCGTTGCGGTGTGGGTGGTTAAACCGCGGCCGGGGACGATTGGGAATTCATTCATTTATTAAAAATATAGCTCTGAATTGAAGTGGGGTTGTCAAATTATCAACCAATGAAGACAAAGTTATTAAATTACGGTGTTTGGCCAAATTTGATTTATTAAAGCCTTGCCGAGAATAGGGAAATCAGCCTCTTACATCGATGAATTACGGAAAATCGCAAAAATTTGTTTCCCAAATTACGGATTATCGCAACTGGTTTTCCCAGTTTACGTTGCGTAATTCAACTACTGCTGATTCTCGATCAACTCCACGGCGACCTCATTTCTGCGGTTCACGACATCCCAAGGTGCGTTGTAACCCATGTACATAAATCCGCCTTTCCATTGGATATTATTCTGGGTCAATGTCTCTTCCAACTCTTTGCAGTATCGCTTGATATCTTTGTCCGATGAAAATCCACCGTATTTGATCACCGCCAATGTTTTGGGCGCCTCTTCTACAATTCTAACATTCGGAGAATTTGGGGTGGGGAGCTGTTCCTTTTGATATTGCTTTGGCATCACAAAATACATCGTTGCCGAATCACCCATGTTCATCACCACCGGAGACGTCATTGCGATTTTTTGATTGCCCTGATTTCCACCAAAAATATACCCTGCGATGGTTCTGAAGCCGTTGCTTCCTGAATTCTCGAATGAACTGCTGGATAACGATGTTTGGGCCACTAGCATTTTGGGGTACTCGCGAATTTCGACATCCCCGAGCGTCTTCACAACTTTGTAATCTGGCGTTTCGATATCGCTGTTTTTAAAGGAAACGACGAGCGCGGCTATGCCAACGACTGCAATAATTGTTATAGGTATCCACATGGCTTTTTTCATGATACAATTTACTCAGTAACAAACGCATTGCAATTATGTTGTTTTCGATTTGTTTTTAATTATTATCAGGTGATTTCAACAACCCCAATTGCTCTAGAGGGAGTATTTGTCGTTTACTTTTTCATTATTTGATTTAGCCGCTGATAAAGCATCGTCAAGTTTTTGTATTCTATCGTTGGGATGTCGATCACACGTAACATCGTCCCCAATTGGGCTTCCACCGCATCAATGGTGATGGTTCTGTTTAGTTTGATGGCTTGCTCGTCGGTGAATTGGAAGAGTCGACTAAAATCGAGCCCATTGCCCGTAAGGATATGAATGGCGAGCATCTGAATGTCGGCCGACTTCGTTAATTGTTCTATTTGTCCCGAGGTCAGCAATTCTTTTTGAGTCTTGGGGAATGTTTTGAATAATTTTGGTGACACATCAAGGGGTTGAAATTGCTCGATGGCCCATAGTATGGGCATTTCTCCTTGTGAATTGTTGAATTCATTAAGATGCGGTAGGGAAGGCGTGATGGCGGCGTTTTCGGGTGCTAATGAAATCTCCGTTTGGTAATTACGAATCTTCAACTGATAATCTTGGTAGTGTGGCACCACTTTTAATTGCACTTGATCGGCAATGAGTTCTAGGGAATCTACATTTTGTGGGGGTAATAGACTTCTATGTACACTAGAGAATATATTCCTTTTTATGTTCAATAATGCCAGAGGGAAGTCGGTTGTGGCATGGCTGCTGTTCTCATAGGCGCCAATTTTGCCGATATTCATTGCGAATTCTTTCCCTCGTGGGTCGCCATTAAATCTTGCGACTTTGTTTGGGAATAGTCCTGAGACATTATAAATAATGGCAGCAATTGGTATCCATATAAGTATTTCTGACATGTCATACGATGGACGTGAAAATATAGTTCTACGTCTTCTGGCCGTTTGATTTAAAACAAATTCACCAAATGAAATGCCTCGGCGAATGTTCTTGATATAAGTATACGGGATATAATAGATTCCTGATCCTGGCGATACAAATATTCCGCTGTCCTTGGCGCAAATCAAAAAACCACCAAACTGATTGGCGTTTTCATTCGAAATCTCCCCTGTGCGTATGTTCTTAAATCCATTCCATTTGCCTTGTAAGTGCCGAACCTGAACTACATTGAACTGCCATTTTTCATCGCAAATAAATTGCCTATCGCAAGTGGGTTCGTTCTGAATAAGGTTTTTAAAATAGCTATCATCGATGAGCCTTGGTGAGAGTTTGCCGTTGAAAACATATTGACTGTGAAGGTTTGAATCACCCTCAATTCGATACGTTTGCGCCTCAAAAAAGCCATTCTCAAAGTAAGCAAATCTTCTGGATTGATATTCTGTTGGCGCATTATTATCAAACAACCTTATTTCCCTGGGGCTATGGTAGGTGCCAAATTGGGCATTGGCGGTGTTCCCACTCAACAGAATAATGAAAAGAAAACTAACCGCTGCTTTGAAATGCCTCATTCAAACAAAAGTATTCATTTAACAATGCACTGATTTGCGATTTTCCGTAATTCACAATAGTTGTTTTTGCGATTTTCCGTAAAGTGCTTTCGTGAAAAATATCTATTTTCTCGAAATGTTTCAAAAGTACTTTTCTAAAGCGTTATCGCTAGTTGCTCTTCTTTTTGTTTCCCTTATTTCCGTAGTATCAGGACAGGATTTAAATAGCCCCCTTCCATTTGATACAACGGTGACAACGGGTACGCTATCCAATGGCCTAAAATACTATATTAAACCCAATCCAAAACCCGAAAAGAAGGTGGAGTTGCGTTTGGCAATCAATGCAGGTTCTATCTTGGAAAATGATGATCAGCAAGGGCTGGCACATTTTATGGAACATATGAATTTTAACGGGACAGAACACTATCCAAAAAATGAATTGGTGGATTTTTTACAATCCATAGGGGTTCAGTTTGGTGCGGATTTGAATGCCTACACCAGTTTTGATGAAACCGTTTACATATTACCCATTCCTACCGATAAGCCAGATAATTTGAGCAATGGCTTTGAAGTGCTTTCTGATTGGGCGCACAATGCGTTGATAACAGATAAAGATGTTAACGACGAAAGAAAGGTTGTTTTGGAAGAAAGTCGTGGCGGCAAAGGGGCCGGAGACCGTATGATGAGGGTATATCTTCCCAAATTGATGGCGGGGTCACATTATGCGGATCGACTTCCCATTGGAAAAGACGATATTCTAAAGAATTGTGATCCTGAAGCCATTCGTTCCTTTTACAGAGATTGGTACAGGCCAGATTTGATGGCGGTAGCCGTAGTAGGTGATGTTACCGTAGCCCAAGCAAAGGCATTAATCGAGAAATATTTTGCTCCATTAACCAATCCTGATACAACAAGGGCGCGGATTGATTTTGATGTACCAGCCTATAAAGCCAAAGAGGCGATGGTGTTAACCGATATCGAAGAAACCAATCAATCGTTTAGCTTGAATTACTCGTCCAAAAAGTCAAAATCAAATGCGACTTTACAAGAGTATCGGAGTTCAATCGTGAAATCTTGTTTCCAACAGATTTTAAATTCGCGATTGGATGAACTCACCCAAGTTGCAAATCCTCCTTACCTCTATAGTTATGTTGGAATTGGCGGTTGGTCGCGAGGTTATGAGAGTTTTTCACTCACAACGGTGGCTTCTAACGATATGAAAACTGCCATCAACGCTTCCATTGGTGAAATCGTGAAAGTACAGAAATTCGGTTTCACTCAAGCCGAGTTGGATGTGGTGAAGAAATCTATGCTGAGTTATATGGAACGAAGTTATAATGAGCGAAATACCACTGAATCAGGACGATACGTGGATGAATTGGTTAGGAATTTCTTGACCCAAGAATCTGTACCGGGCACTGCCAGTGAATACGAATATTACAAAAATTTTCTACCGGGTATTACGGTGGATGAAGTCAATGCAGTGGCCAAAACCTGGTTGGATGATAACAAGACCTATTTTGCGATGTGCCAAGGACCAGAAAATAGCCCGGTCAAAAAACTGACAAGTAAGAAATTGTTAAAGTGGGTGAATGAGGCGTTCAAGCAGAAAGTGGATGCCCATGTTGATCGCGTATTGGCTTCTTCGTTACTTTCGGAAGAGCCAGTAGCTGGCAAAATAGTATCGGTAGAAAATGATACGCTGCTAGGTGCAAATACTTACACTCTGAGTAACGGAGTCAAAGTAACGGTGAAGTCGACCGAATTCAAATCGGATCAAATCCTAATGATGGGCCAGAAAAAAGGTGGCAGCGGCCAATATGGTGTGGAGGATAAGTTGAATACAATGTACATGGATGCCATGATTTATACGATGGGTTACGGGCAGTTTAGTCCAACAGACCTATTGAAGTTTCTTGCAGGCAAAAACGTGAACGTTTCCACCAATATGGGCGGAATTAGTAATGGGGTTTATGGGAACTCAACCGTAAAAGACTTGGAAACGTTGATGCAGTTGAACTACCTTAAGCTTACAGCGCCTCGCAAGGATGTGGATCTATTTCAAGGGAGTATTGCTAATTCCATTGCAGGCCTCAAAGATGCCAAATCAAGCCCGGAAAATGCGTTTTTTGATTCTATGACAAATGTGTTTTATCGCGGACAACCCTTTGCTCCAATTACTATTCCTACAGAAGCACAATTGAAGAGCATCAACCCAGATCGAATCATCGAAATGTATAAGACAGAATTTGGTAATGCCGATGGGTTTCATTTCTTTTTTGTGGGTAATGTGGATGAAAAAATACTACTTCCATTGTTGGAGAAATACATGGCTAGTTTGCCGACAAAAGGAATAATCCCAACCTCAAAAGACAATGGTTTAAGGCCGATTTCTGGACGGAATGAGTTTGTGTTTCACAAGGGCAAAGAACCCAAAAGTCTTGTTTTAGCGCAGTTCTACGGCGAATTGCCTTTTTCGGATGATGCTGAATTGAGAGCGGATTTGTTGGGGGAAATTTTGAATATCAAAATCATCGAAGAGTTAAGAGAGAAAATCGGGGGGATTTATAGTGGAGGCATTTATGCAAACGTAAGCGATGAGCCCTACGATAATTACTCTTTCGTTTTATATCTTCCTTGTGGTCCTGAAAGTGTTGATACCTTAATCAAAGCGTCGATGGCTGAGATAGATCGCATCAAACGAGAAGGCCCATCGATCAGAGATCTTGAGAAAGTGAAATTGGCCAAAGTTGAAGCATATCGAGAATCAATGAAGACCAATGGATATTGGGGTGGTTATCTTGGCAAAATCAAATGTGATGGATATGATGCCAAGCGATTTTTGGAGTATGAGTCGGTTGTGAACGCTGTAACTGCGGAGCAAATTAGAGAAATTGCCAATCAGATGCTAAGCGGGGAGAATACGTTTAAGGCGATATTGTATCCGGAGAAATAAACTATGAATTTAGCCGGTCGGTTTAATCAAAGCAAATCGACATAGCGCCCAGTGTGAGGCCAGCACCTGTTCCTAAAACAGAAACTGACTTATTGCTTGTGGGAGCTTTGCTGTGTAACAATTTTTCCAAACCCAAGGGAATTGATGCAGCAATGCAGTTCCCATGCATTTGCAAGGTCTCTATCAGTGTTTCTTTAGCTATGTTAAATGTCCGTTGAAAAAATTCGTTTCCATAACGACTGGTTTGGTGAGTTACATGGTAATCGTATTGTTGGATTTTTCTACCGGTATGCGATTCCATCTTGCCTACAAAATCATTCAAGTGTTTTTGGGTTAAACGGATTAAGTTTTTTCCATCCATATTGAAATGATATCCGGAATCATTGGCTAAAGCACCACGGCCCCGATTTACACTTCCACCCAAAGGTACATTGGCTAACATCGCCCCAGATGGGTAGTTTTCGAAATGCGTATGTTCAACCTGGTAAACATGCTTGTTGTTTCCGGTACCCGCTTTTTCAATGATCATTGCTACTGCAGCATCCCCAAACAGTCCAAAAACTTTCTCTTCATTTGGCGATAAAGCACAAGAGGATATTTCAGAACAGACCAAAGCTACACGATTGGCTCGGCCACTGCTGATGTACAAATGGGCGATGTCCCAAGCACTCAAAAAACTCAGGCAGGTAGAGTCCACGTCAATGCAATTGAAATTTACATTATCGTCGGTAATTTTTGATTTGATGATTACTGAATTGTGTGGAACAGGATAGTCGTATGATGCCCCGCAAGAAATTAGTAAATCCAAGTCTTTGGCTTCCAAGTTGGCTGTGGAGAGCGCTCTCGACAAAGCAGAAACTGCCATGGTACAAACGGATTCATTTTCTGCAGCATGATAACGATGTTGTACGCCCGTATTTTTCTCGATACGATGCGGTCTTCCATTACAGATTTCATCCAGCGTTGTTGACAAAATTGATTTCCCGGGTAAGTGCTTTTCAATGGAACGTATGTTGAATTTCATTTCGAATTTTTCGTTGTTTTAAGGTTGGATTGAAAACCGTGGAATGCCAGTTTATCTTTATAGTTGATTGGTCTAAATCTTCAAAAAATTCCGATAAAATTGATGCAATTGCACTCTTTGTTTCTTCGAATCTTCCTGATTGAATATAGATTTGAATTTCTGATTCCGCCGTCTGTATAATTTCATAACGAGAAAAGGCGTCGGTAGCCAATGCGATTTTTCGACATAATAAATCAGGGAAAATGCGTTTCCCCTGAATCCAAAGTACATCGTCGTCCCGCCCTAATATTTTCTCAATCGCTAAGAATTGACTACCACATGCACAGGGTATTTCTTTAATTTTTAGCACATCAGACATGCGATATCGAATCACTGGCTGACTTTTCCTTGTAAAATCGGTGATGATTGGCCGGAAATGACAGTCATCGATCCATTCTTTTTCTACAATCAGATTGTCCTCATTCAGATGCATGACACCTTTATCGCAACTCACGCCCAATAGGCCTTCAGTGCATTGGTATATTTCCCGAATTGGGGCATCAAATATCTGACGTAGTAATTCGGCATCGTTTTGATGAAGCACCTCGGCGAAAGAAATGATTTGTAGAGGTTTCCAAGGTGACGTCATGGTATTTCCTCGCGTTAGGATGTCGGTGATTGCCATTAGAATTGATGGCTGACCTGCGAGTACATCAGGACGATAGACGAGTAACTGTTCAACTAATTTTTCGATGGGCTGAAAAATATCGAAATACTGAAAATCATAAATCGCTGACTGAACGGATGTGTAAAGATTTGAATTTGCTCTAAGAAAAAAGGCCACTTTTTGCTTGCGCAACCACTTTGGCGGTAGAATTCTATCCATTACGGTTGCCACCCATAATTCGCGTTCCACCGGTGATATCAAAAATAAACCTCGTTTTCCGCTGGTTCCGGTGGATAATCCCACAGTGATATCGCCTATGGTTGAATCGAACTGTCTGGATGTTTCCGACTTGATGGCCAATTCCATTGCTG